>NZ_JAMCCO010000001.1:0-300000 GCF_023371205.1 Parvivirga hydrogeniphila | reverse complement strand
CGCCGTTTTCGCGCCGCTTCGGCCTGAAAGGCGTCTCGCTCGGGGCCGGCGTGCTGTACGCGGGGCTCGCTGCCGCGGTCGGGCTCGACCACGTGGAGATCCCGATGCGCGCCGATCCGCACGAGGACGTGGCCGAGCGCGTCGAGGCGACGCTCGGGCTCCTGGCCGAGGGGTACGACTTCGTGCACCTGCACACCAAACACCCCGACCACGCCGGACACACCAAAGACCCGCGCCACAAGGCGGAGGTGATCGCAGCCTGCGACCGCGCGCTCGCCCCTCTGGTGCACGTGGCCGAGCGTTTTGAGGCCGTCGTCGTGGTCTGCGCCGACCATCAGACGCCGTCCGCAGGCCCGCTCTACCACGGCGGCGGCGCGGTGCCGCTCGTGATCGCCGGCGGCGTGATCGGCGCTGACGAGGTCGCGGCCTTCGGCGAGGAGCCGTGCGCCCACGGCTCGCTCGGCTGGGTCGTCGGCACCGACGTGATGCCGATCGCGCTGGACGCCGCCGACCGCTCGGCATTCCTCGCTGACCGCGTGACGCCCCATCTCGCGCTCGGAAGGCCGCGCGCGGAAGACCTCGTGCCGCTCGAGCCGGCCGACGAGGGCTAGCGAGGGCTCGGGCGCAACCCGCGCGCCCTCAGACGGCTGCTGAGCGGGCTTCCGCGACGCCCGGCGAGCGCATCGCGATGAACGCCTGGCGGAGCCCCTCGAAGCTCACCTCGGGAAGCTCGATCTCGCTCGTGCGCCTGCCCATCTCGTCGAGCGAGTGCGAGTCCGACGAGGAGATGTGCGCGATGGCGAGCCCGTCACGGAAGCGCGAGCGCGACGAGCAGTCGATGAGCTCGATCGCGTGCGCGGCGTGGCTCTCGACGAGCTCGTGCACGAGGTCCGAATCGATGAAGCGGTAGTCGCCGAAGGTGCGGTCGACGTGCCCGACGACGCAGATGCCGCCGATCGCGTCGATGAGCGCCGCGACCTCGAGCGGGTCGCGGTGCACGCACAGCGCCGGCAGCCCGTCGATCGGCGCAGGCATACGCCGCAGCCCGAGACCGTCCATGAGGGCGGCGAAATCGCGCAGGTACGTCGCCGGCGAGAACAGCGCCACGAGGTGCGTCTCCTCGCCTGCGTGACGCACCTTGATCTCGCTGCCGGGGATGACGCACAGCCGCCGGCCCGTCGTTGCAGCGACCTCCTCCGCGGCCGCAAGCAGCAGCGGGACCCACAGGACGCTGAAGTGGTCGGTGGCGCCGAAGACGTCGATGCCGCACTCCAGCGCACGTTCGACGATCTCGTGCGGCGTCGTCGCCGTATCCCCCCGGTAGTCGGTGGGGATGAGTGGCGTGTGGTTATGCAGGTCGATCGTCACGCGCGGCATGATGCGGCTCCTCGGCGACATGATACGCCCTTCGGACCGCTTCGAACATCGCGGTAATGGCCGACCCAGCCCCCGCACCGCGCCCGCGTTCCGCACGCCTGCGGCCTACCCC
The DNA here is from genome assembly GCF_023371205.1 of Parvivirga hydrogeniphila. Classification (NCBI taxonomy): domain Bacteria; kingdom Bacillati; phylum Actinomycetota; class Coriobacteriia; order Anaerosomatales; family Anaerosomataceae; genus Parvivirga; species Parvivirga hydrogeniphila. Next base: position 298,511 of record NZ_JAMCCO010000001.1, on the reverse strand, counting down.
GCGGGCCGGATGACCTCCTGGCCGCCCATGTACGGGCGCAGCGCCTCGGGAACGACGACGGAGCCGTCAGGCTGCTGGTAGTTCTCGAGGACCGCCACCAGCGTGCGACCCACCGCAAGCCCGCTGCCGTTCAGCGTGTGCACGAAGCGGCTGCCCTTGAATGCCGCCGGGTCGCGGTACTTGATCGACGCGCGTCGGGCCTGGAAGTCCCAGCAGTCGCTGCAGCTGGAGATCTCCTTGTAGCCGCCGTACGACGGCAGCCACACCTCGATGTCGTAGGTTTTCGCGGACGAGAAGCCCATGTCCCCCGTGCAGAGCACCACCACGCGGTACGCCAGGCCGAGCGCCTGCAAGATGTGCTCCGCATCAGCCACCATACCTTCGAGCTCGTCGAGAGACGACTCCGGCGTCGTGAGCTTCACGAGCTCCACCTTGTCGAACTGGTGCACGCGGATCATGCCTCGCGTGTCGCGCCCGGCCGCTCCTGCCTCCTCGCGGAAGCACGGCGTGTACGCGCAGTACTTGAGCGGCAGCGCAGAGGCGTCCAGCACCTCGTCGCGGTGCAGGTTGGTCAGCTGCACTTCCGCCGTGGGGATGAGGTAGAGCCCTTCTGAGGTCTTGAACAGGTCCTCTTCGAACTTCGGCAGCTGGCCCGTGCCGAGAAGCGTCTCGGCGTTCGCGAGCGCCGGAAGCGACCACTCGGTGTAGCCGCGCTTAGCGTGCTCCTCCAGCATGAAGTTGATGAGCGCACGGTTCAGGCGGGCCCCGTCGCGGCCGAGCACCACGAACCTGCTCTTCGCGAGCTTCACGCCCCGCTCGAAGTCGATGATGCCGAGCTCGGGTCCGAGGTCCCAGTGCGCCTTGGGCTCGAAGTCGAACGCCGGCGGCGTCCCCCAGCGGCGCACCTCCACGTTCGCCGACTCGTCCGGGCCGACAGGCACGCTCTCGTGCGGGATGTTCGGGATCGTCAGCAGGAGGTCGCGGGTGGCCGCGTCGACGGCCGCGAGCGCCTCCTCGAGGCCGGCGATCTCGTCGTTCAGGCCGCGGACCTGCTCCTTGAGCGCTTCAGCTGCGGCCGCGTCGCCTGCCTTCATGAGCGCGCCGATCTCCTTGGACGCGGCGTTGCGCGCCGCCTGGCGGCTTTCGGTCTTTGCGATGAGCCGCCGTCGCTCGGCGTCGAGCTCCAAGAACCGGTCGATGTCCCACGACGCGCCCCGGTTCGCGAGCGCCTGGCGCACGAGATCGATGTTGTCGCGGACGAACTTGGCGTCAAGCATGGGACCTCCCGGAAGCCAGGGCCGATACACAGCGAAGTATAGCCATTGATCGCCGGCCGCTGTCCGCACATCGAAGCCCCACGCCCGGCTCACGTGGTATCTTCACGGAGCCGGGCGTCACGACGGAGGATTCTATGCCGAACGGTACAGAGTTGCCCTACGACCCGACGGATCGAGACTCTATTCTGGCGCATGCACAGCGCCTGATAGGGCGCACGTTGCGCGAGATGGCGCGCGACCTTGACGTGCAGATCGACTTCACGTCCGACAAGGGCGGCTTCGGAAGCGCACTTGAGCGGCATTACTTCCGCATCAATCCGGGGAACAAGAGCGAGCCCGACTTCGAGGAGGCCGGGATCGAGCTCAAGTCCACGCCGCTGAAGAGGGTGCGCTCCAAGCTGGTCGCGAAAGAGCGTCTGGTGCTAGGCATGATCGATTACTGCGCAATCGTGGGCGAGCAGTGGGAGAACAGCTCCTTCCTTCGCAAGAACGCCCACCTGTTGTTGGTCTTCTACTTGCATGAACCGGGTAAGGACCCGGCAGATTTCGTCATCAAGATAGTCCGCCTGTGGGAATTCCCTCCGGAAGACCTCGAGATAATCCGTCAAGACTGGCACAAGATCGTCGCGAAGATCCGCGAAGGTCGCGCTCACGAGCTCTCCGAGGGAGACACGCTCTACCTTGCGGCTTGCACGAAGTCAGCCGATTCGTCCAAGAGGACCAAGCAGCCATACTCCAGCGTCCCTGCAAAGCCACGAGCCTTGGCGCTCAAGGCTTCCTACATGAACTCGATCATCCGAGACAGCCTTGAGCGGCGCGAAAAAGCAGGCCTCCGTCCGCTTGTCGACGCGCAAGAGCTCTCGAAAACCGACTTCGAGAGCGCCATCGCTGAGCGGTTCGCACCCTACATCGGCAAGACGGCAGACGAGATCGCAGGATTGCTCGGGGTCAAGGCCAGCAGGTCATCCAAGGGCTACTTCGCTTCGATAACAGATGCCATACTCGGCCTTTCGCCAGGCGAGCGGGCTGCGGAGTTCGAGAAAGCGGGTCTCGTGGTTCGCACCATGCGGATACTGCCCTCTGGACGCCCCAAGGAAGACATCTCGTTCCGGGCGTTCGATTATCGAAAGCTCGTCGAACAGACGTGGGAGGAGAGCGACCTCAGAGAAGAGCTCAGCAAACGCTTCTTCTTCGTCATTTACCGACTCAATGCATCAGGGGCGCCCGTCCTTGCTGCGACGCGCTTCTGGAGCATGCCGCTGAATGACGTCGAGACCCATGCAAGGGCCTGCTTCGAGGAAACCGTCTTGCGAATAAGAGAGGATCGAGCCGAGTATCTGCCTCGCAAGAGCGACAACCCTGCAGTCCATGTCCGCCCCCACGCGCGCGACTCGCGCGATGTCATCGAGACCCCGTCCGGCAAGAAGCTCTGCAAGAAGTCCTTCTGGCTCAACGGGTCGTACATCAAGGACCAACTTGGACTGTGAGCGCGCCCTTATGCCGCGCGCTTGATCTTGTCATCGTCTCGCCGTATGATTCTCAAGAGACGCCATGAGAGGCTGTGACGGATGATGCGCGCACGTGTCGCTGAGATGTTCGCTGGGGTCGGGGGGTTCAGGCTCGGGCTCGAACGCGCGGGCTGGGAGGTCGTCTGGAGCAACCAGTGGGAGCCTTCCACACGCGTCCAGCACGCCTCCGAATGCTACGTGGCTCAGTTCGGGCAGGGCGGGCACGTGTGCGAGGACATCGAGGCCGTCCTTCGAGGCTCCCGCCCCGAGGACATCCCCGACCATGAGCTGCTTGTCGGGGGCTTCCCCTGCCAAGACTACTCCGTAGCGAAGCCTCTTCCGCAAGCGCATGGCATCCAGGGCAAGAAGGGCGTGCTGTGGTGGTCGATCCACAAGATGGTCGATATGAAACGGCCGCCCCTGATCCTCCTGGAGAATGTCGATCGTCTCCTGAAGTCCCCTGCTTCAAGAAGAGGCAGGGATTTCGCGATCATCCTGTCATGCCTGAATCAGCTTGGCTACGACGCAGAGTGGCGCGTGATCAATGCCGCCGATTACGGATTCCCGCAGCGCAGGCGAAGGGTCTTCCTGTTCGCTGCCAGACGCGATTTGACAAGCACCCGTTGGCTGCCGGGCGACCGCCTCCTGCAAATAGGCGTCTTCGCTCGGGCGTTCCCGGCGGTCTTCGACCCGGCCATCAAAGAAGACGAGCCGTCCGTAGAGTTGGACCAGGACCCTTATGCCGTTTCCGAGCGGTTCGGCGAGGGATTGCGGACCAGCCCGTTCCAGAATGCCGGCGTGATGATTCGCGGCAGGGTGTGGACCGCCAAGCCGACCCCGGTGTACGCGGGTCCCTTCACGACCTTGGGCGACGTCGTCCGAAACACCCCTCACGTACCGGAGCGCTTCTTCATATCCGACGATGCCGTGGACCGCTGGGCGTACCTCAAGGGACCGAAAGCTGAGCCGCGGACCGACAAGAAGACCGGGCACGTATACCTGTATTCCGAGGGCGGGATGGCCTTCCCGGACCCTCTTGACCGCCCAGCCCGCACAATCCTGACCGGTGAAGGCGGGTCCTCCCCGTCCCGCTTCAAGCACGTGATAACCGACCCGGGAACCGGCCGGCTGCGCCGTCTCACGCCTGAAGAGCTCGAGGAATTGAACGGGTTCCCGCGCGGGTGGACCGATACGGGGATGTCAGACACCAGGCGAGCCTTCATGATGGGGAATGCTCTCGTCGTTGGTGTAGTTGAGCGACTAGGGAAGGCTATAGCCGAGGAGTTCCTGTCGGTTCTTGCAGAGGAGCATGACCCGCGTGTCACGCACGATGCCCCCCATACCGCCGCCGACCTCCGGAGCGGTCTCGAAATCGATGAAGGGCAACCGGGGGACGAACACGAACCCGGAGCTCTCGTTGCGGCGTCTGCTTCGTGAGGCCGGCTTTCCGGGCTACCGCCTCCATTGGAAGAAGGCACCGGGGCGCCCCGACATAGCCTACCCTGGCCGCAGGATCGCCGTGTTCGTCCACGGCTGCTTCTGGCATCGCTGCCCGTACTGCAACCCTCCGCTGCCGAAGAGCCATCAGGAGTACTGGGTCAAGAAGTTCGACCTCAACCGCGAACGCGATGCGAGGAAGATCCGCGAGCTGGAGCAATCGGGGTGGACGGTTTTCGTGATATGGGAATGTCAGCTCAAGAGCGACGCCGAGGCAGCCCTCTCCCCGCTCCTGGCCGCCCTCAGCGTCGGCTCGCGCGGGGGTAGCTCCCCAAGACCTTGACCTCGCGCAGCTTCAAGCGCAGACAGTCCAGCGCAAGCCGCACGTTCGGGTCTTCTACGTGGCCCTCGAGGTCCACGTAGAACATGTATTCACCGAGCGAGCGCTTGGTTGGACGCGACTGGAGCTTCGTGAGGTTGATGTCGCCGTATGCGAACTCGGCCAAGATGGTGAGCAGCGCACCAGGCTTATCGCGCTTCAAGAACAGCGCGAGCGAGGTCTTGTCGTGGCCGGTGCGCTCGCGGATGCCGCGGCCGATCACCACGAAGCGCGTCTGGTTGCCCGCGTAGTCCTCGATCGCCGGCTCGCGCACCTCGCCGCCATACAGCTCCGCAGCCAGCCGCGTCCCGATCGCCGCGACCGTCGGGTCGGCGACCGCACGCTGCACCGCCTCGGCCGTCGAGTTCGCCGCCACGATCGCCCGGCCCGGTAGGTTGCGCGCCAGCCACTTCCGGCACTGCCCGGATGCTTGCGGGTGGCTGGTCACCGTCGTCACCCTCGCGAGGTCGACGCCCGGCGCCGTGATGAGCGCGTGGTGGATGTCGAGCACCACCTCGGCCTGGATCTCCAGCTGCGTGTCGAACGCGAGCGCGTCCAGCGTCGCAGGAACGCTGCCCTCGACCGAGTTCTCTATCGGCACCACGCCGGCGTCTGCAAGCCCGCGCTCGACGGCGTCGAAGACCTCCTCGATCGTGCCGTACGGAACGCGCTCGATGCCTTCCTCGCCAAGCGCAAGCACCGCTTCCTCGCTGAAGGTGCCCGCTGGTCCTAGAAACGCGTAGCGCTTCACGCGTCCTCCCCGTTCCCGCCGGTCGATGACGGCGCCGCAACCGGCCTGCCGAATCTCGTCAGCCGGATCCGCGGCGCCCGCACGCGGTCCTTGCCGCTTTCCTTGGCATAGTACACGGCGTCGTCGGCCGCGCGCAGCAAAGACTCCTTGTCGTCCGCATGCACGGGCATGTTCGCTACACCCACGCTGATCGTGATTCGGATCGAGGGCTCGCCGTCTTCGTCTTTGAACCGGTGCATCGCGACGTTCTCGCGGATCTTCTCAGCGACGATGAAAGCTCCCGCCGCGTCGGTCTCGGGCAGGATGACGGAGAACTCCTCGCCGCCGTAACGCACCACGACGTCGACCTCGCGCACGGTGGACTTCATGATCGCGCCAAGCTCCCGAAGCACCGAGTCGCCCACGAGATGTCCGTGCGTATCGTTGACGCGCTTGAAGTCGTCGACGTCGATCATGAGGAACGAAAGGGTCTTGCCGTACCGCCGAGCGCGCGAGATCTCCTCATCAAGGCGCTGCTGCAGGTAGCGGTAGTTGTACAGCCCGGTGAGCTCGTCGGTGTTCGCGAGCCGCCGCGTGAGCTGATAGAGCTGCGCGTTCTCCACAGCCACCGCGAGCTCCGCCGACACCGCTTGGAGCACGCGGCGGTCGTTCTCGTCGAGGCTCTCGATGAGCCGTTGCTCAGCGCAGATCACCACGCGCAGGTTGTGGTACTCCAGCACGTCGAAGCATCCGAAGGACCCTTCGGATGCTTCGGACTCCAACAGCGCCTCGCCGGACACGTACGCCAGCGCTGGCCGCTGCGATGGCGTCCCTCGCGTTGCAGAGAACACCGTCTCGTTGGAGGAGGTGTCGACGACGAACGCGCTCATCGCGTCCCACCCCAGCAGGCGCAAGACGACGTCCAGAACATCGCCCCCCACGGAATCGACGTCCAGCGTCGAGTGGAGCATGTCGCTCACTTGCGCGACCGCCTCCATCTCCATGACCCGCTGCTCGAGCTGCGTGTTCAACGCCTCGACCTGCTCGCTTTCCATCTCGACAGAGAAGGCGCGCTCGGTCTGCTCGCTGATGATCCTCCCGAGCACCCACGCGAACGCCACGAGGATCGCGACCTTCGCGAGCAGGAAGGGGTACGTCGCCGGCTCCACGAGAACGTGCCCCGCCATCACGTGCCCAAGCACGTACGACAGCGCGAGCAGGCTCGCCCCCATCCATCGCTGCGGCAGACCGGATCGCACGGCGTGGATGACCGCCCCTGCGAAGAAGAGCGCGTAGTAGGGGTCTTCGTACCCGCCTACCGCTGCCGTCAGCACGGCGAGGGCGATGAGGTCGGTCGGGAGCGTCAGGACGAGCGCTTTCGACATGTCCATCCGCGGCCAAACCAGCACGGCCGCCACGGTCACGACCGTGCCGAGCACCCACAACGCGGTGCCTACGAAGTGTAGGTCCCGCTCGGTGGCCGAGGGAAGCTGGTTCACCCACCACCACTGCATGAAGACCATGAGCGAGGCGACGCCGATCCGCGCGACGAGATACGTCGCATCGGCCAGGTCGAACGTTCGCTCTTCGGACTCCACCTGTCGCATCGCTTCCGCAGCGGCCGCTTCGCAAACAGTATATCCTCTAGCGGTACCTGCCGAACCTGCACACGAGGAGGACGAGTGGACGCAGCATCGCTTCGGGCCCTTCTTGAGAAGGTCGCGTCGGGCGAGCTCGACGTGCAGGCCGCCGCTGAGGAGCTCGCGCGCCTGCCGTTCGCCGACATCGGCGAAGCGAAGATCGACCACCATCGCGCACTGCGGTGCGGCTTCCCCGAGGTCGTCTTCTGCCAAGGCAAGTCGCCTGCGCAGGTCCGCGCGATCGCCCGCGAAATGCTGGAAGCGGGCCAGGTCTTCGTCGGCACGCGAGCGACCCCCGCGCACTACCAGGCGGTAGGCCAAGTCGCGCTCGACGCTCGCTACTTCGAGGACGCGCGCCTGATCGTGGTGGACCGAAGACACGAGCGGCCCGCTGTCGGCAATATCGTCGTAGCGTCAGCGGGAACCGCGGACACGCCGGTGGCCGAGGAGGCAGCGATCGTCGCCGAAGTGATGGGCAACCGCGTCACGCGCCTGACAGACGTGGGCGTCGCCGGCGTCCACCGGCTGCTCGCACACGTCGATCTCCTGCGCGGCGCGTACGTCATCGTCGTCGTGGCCGGCATGGAAGGCGCGCTGCCATCGCTTATCGCGGGGCTGGTGTCATGTCCGGTCATCGCGGTGCCGACCTCCGTCGGCTACGGTTCGCACTTCGGCGGGCTCGCGCCCCTCCTCACCATGCTGAACTCGTGCGCGGCCGGCATCGGCGTCGTCAACATCGACAACGGTTTCGGCGCGGCGGCGCTCGCTTCCCGCATCAACCACGCTGCAGCAGGCGCGGTCGGGGACCTGACGTGATCGCGTACCTCGACTGCGCCGCGACGGGCGTGTCCGGCGACAAGTTCGTCGGCGCACTGTTGTCGGCAGGCTTCGACGAGCGCGAACTGCGGCGCGCGCTGGCACCAATCGGCCTCGCGGACGCCGTCACAGTCGTGGAGCGGAAGACCGGCGGTGTCGTCGCGCTCGGCATCGAGGTGGCGTGCGACGATGCGCCTCCGCTCCGCACGTGGCCGGAGGTGCGCGACCTCGTGCAGGCAGCCGGCGCCCCCTCAGAGGTGCTCGCGCGGGCCACGGACATCGTGGCCGCGATTGCGCACGCTGAGGCGCGCGTGCACGGCGTTGCCCTCGAAGAGGTGCATTTCCACGAAGTCGGCGCGTGCGACACCATCGTCGACGCCCTCGGCGCTGCGCTGGGCATGCACGCCCTCGGCATCGACGCGCTCGTGTGCAGCCCGATCGCCGTCGGATCCGGCACCGTGCGTGCGGCCCACGGGGAGCTTCCAGTCCCGGCTCCTGCGACCGCGCTGCTGCTGGCCGGCGCGCCCGTGGTCGCAGGCGCGGCGGCAGGCGAGCTCACCACGCCGACGGGTGCCGCCATCGTCCGCACGCTGGCCGCCTCCTTCGGCGCCGTACCGCCGATGCGCCTCGCGGCGGTCGGCCGGGGCGCGGGGTCGCGCGACCTAGGCGTACCTAACCTCGTGCAGCTCCTCGTCGGCGAGCCGCTCGCACCGAAGGAGCTGCCTCCCGGCACGGAGCCGGTGGTGCTGCTCGAGACGAACGTCGACCACCTCTCGCCAGAAGCGCTCGCGTTCGCCTGCGAGCGAATCCTTGAGGCCGGCGCGCTTGACGTGTGGCAGACGCCGATCGTGATGAAGAAAGGGCGCGCTGCGTACCTGTTGAGCGCGCTCGCCTCTCCTGAGGCCGCCGCCGAGCTCGCCGCCGCCATCGTCCGGGAGACTGGCACGCTCGGCGTACGCGTCTGTCCCACCGAGCGCTTCGCTGCCTGGCGGTCGACCGTGGAGCTCCATACCTCCCTCGGGAGCGCGCGCTTCAAGGTGTGGCGCTCCGGCGAGCGCGAAGGGATCCGGGTGGAGCACGACGACGCTGCGCGCATCGCTCGCGAAACGGACGCACCGCTTGGCGACGTCATCCCGCGGCTGGAATCCGAGGCGCGCGACGCGCTCGCTCGGGAACAGAAAAGGTAGGGCCCGCCGGAGGGGCGGCCAGCGGGCCCTTCCGCTGCCATCAGATTCTTTCCAGCGCCCGCGGCAGCGGCGTCTCGGCGCTAGCGCCCGCTTCTGGAGCGCCAACCGAATCTGTTCCAGATATCGGCACGCTCGCCGCGGAAGTTGAGACCTTCCTGCGACCTTCCGGCCAAGAGGTTCACCGGGGGAGCCGCCACCGTCCGTCGACGCGCACGGCGAGCCCCTCGCGCTCCAGCGCCTCAAGCGCCCGCGCGATGCGCTCTCGGGCGATGCCGCTTCGAGAAGCGACCTCCTCCACGCTTGCTGCCTCCACCTCGGCCAGCGCCCGGAGCGCCGCGCCGCGGGCCTCGCGCGCAGAGCCCGCGAACGGCGCTTGCTTGCCGTGATGGGCGCTTCGCCGAGACGGGTTCGGCGTCGACCGCTTGAGCGCGGCGCCGTAGTCCATGAGAGCGTAGTACCAGGTGCGCGGATCCTCGCGGTCGAGCGTGGCCTCCACGAGCGGCATGAGCGCGCGATCGGGCACTCCGTGCTCGTCCGGGAAGAACCAGTGGATGAGCGCCGCGCGGATGTTCGTCTCGAGATACGGCACCGCCACGCCGAACGCGAACGCGAGCACCTGCGCAGCAGTGGCGTGCCCCACCCCTGGCAAGGCCCGGAGCTCCTCGTACGTCGATGGAACGCGGCCCCCGTGCCGCTCAGCGATACCCTTCGCGGCCTCGTGCAGCGCCTTCGCGCGGCGGTTGTACCCAAGCCCGCTCCACGCGCGAAGCACGTCCGCGAGCGGCGCTCCCGCGAGCGCCTCCACGCTCGGGAACGCGCGCAAGAACTCCTCGTACTTGGCAGCCACCCGGGCGACCTGGGTCTGCTGGAGCATCACCTCGGACACGAGGATGGCATACGGGTCGCGCGTACGGCGCCAGGGAAGGTCGCGCCCCGAGACGCGATAGTGTTCCAGCACCGCCGCGCGGAACTCCGCGAGGCGCTCGGCTCCGGCCTCATGCTGCAGCATGCTCATCGAGCGGCTACTATACCAGCAGCCCGGCATGGCGGTTGCTGCCCCATGCGCATGCGAGATTCCGGGTACAGTCTTTGTCGCACTGCTCCGATCGCTCAAGCGAGGTGGCACATGACCGAACCAGCTCCGCTGCTCGTCGTCGAGGACCTGCACGTGCACGTCGGCGACCGCGAGATCCTCCGCGGCGTCGATCTCGTGATCGACGAAGGCGAGACGCACGTCCTTCTGGGTCCCAACGGGGGCGGCAAGACGACCCTGCTCAACACCATCGTCGGCCTGCCCGGCTACCAGGTCACGCAGGGCCGCATCCTCTTCAAAGGCGTCGACCTGGCTGGGCTCGACATCGACGAGCGCGCGCGAATGGGCATCGGCGTGGCGTTCCAGCGGCCGCCGGCCGTTCGCGGCATCAAGCTCCGCCAGCTCATCGAGGTCGCTGCTGACGGCAGGTTCGACGAAGCGATGCTCGCCGATCTCGTGGGCGAGCTGGCGCTGGAGAACATGATCGACCGCGACGTCAACATGGGCTTCTCGGGCGGAGAGATGAAGCGTTCGGAGATGGCGCAGCTGCTCGCGCAGGCGCCCGACCTCACGTTGTTCGACGAGCCCGAGTCCGGCGTCGACCTCGACAACATCGCCGTCGTCGGCACAGCCATGACGCGTCTGCTCAAAGCCGAGCGGGCCGGCATGAGCAAGCGCGCGGGACTGATCGTCACCCACACAGGACACATCCTCGAGTACGTGAACGCGGATATCGGCCATGTGCTGTACGGCGGACGGCTCGCGTGCCGAGGCAACCCGCGCGACCTCATCGGTGAGATCGGCCGGCACGGCTACGACAAGTGTGTGGAGTGTGCGATATGTCAGCGATGAGAAGCTTCGACGTGCAGGCCCGGATCGCGGAGATCCGCGCTTTGGCCGAGTCCGCACGTGAAAAGAAGGCAGCGTACGGGCCTGACCTGGACCTTTCGCGCTTCAATCCCGCCGCCGACGCCGCGAGCGTCGAGTCGCTGGAGTCCCTCGAGAAGCAGGTGAAAGAAGTCGCCCTCGGCGTGGGCATCGACACGAAAGAGGAGAACCGCTCAGGGACCTACTTCCAAGTCGACCGCTCGCCCATCTACGAGCGCGTCACCGAGATGTACGGCGGCAAGCTGGAGATCATGAGCACGGCCCAGGCGCTCGAGCTGTACCCCGAACTCATGTACGAGAAGTACTACTGGCGAGCGGTCGCGCCGGACAAAGACAAGTACACGGCGCAAGTGGCGCTGCAACCCACCGAAGGCTACTTCATCCGGGTCCTGCCAGGCCAGAAGATCGAGAAACCGATACAGGCGTGCCTCTTCGTCAGCGAAAACAACATCAGCCAGAACGTCCACAACGTCATCATCATGGAGGAAGGCTCCGAGGCGACCGTCATCACGGGCTGCACCATCCACCCGAAGGTCCGCGAGGGGCTGCACGCCGGCATCTCAGAATTCTACGTTGGGAAAGGCGCAAAGCTCACCTTCACGATGATCCACAACTGGGCAGAGGACTTCGACGTACGGCCGCGTACTGGCATCGTCGTCGAGGAGGACGGCACCTACATCAACAATTACGTCCTGCTCAAGCCGGTGAAGTCGATCCAGAGCTTCCCGGTCGCTCGCCTCGTGGGAGCACGGTCGCGGGCGGTGTTCAACTCCATCGTCTACGGCCTGGCAGACAGCCACATCGACATCGGATCCGAATCGGTGCTCGAAGCGCCCGGCTCGCGCTCAGAGGCGGTCGCTCGCACGGTAACGAGAGACCGCTCGATCGTCTACAGCCGGGGCCGCCTGGTTGCGCGGACCAACGACTGCAAGGCGCACCTCGACTGCCGCGGCATGGTGCAGTCGGAGGAGTCCACGCAGTGGGCCATCCCCGATCTGGCGAGCGAAGGTGCACCGGGCGCGGAGCTCAGCCACGAGGCGGCCATCTCGCCGATCGCCGCGGAAGAGATCTACTACCTGATGAGCCGTGGTGTTCCGAAGGACGAGGCCGTCTCGATGATCACGCGCGGATTCCTCGACCTCGACATCCCGGGACTCCCTCCGGCGCTCAAGCGACAGATCGACAAGGCGCTCGAGGAGACCGCAAAGGAATCGATGTAGCGCCGTCGCGTTCAGGACGTCCGCGAAAGCGTTCGCCGCTCGACGCGTTCGGCCGCACCCGACGGACTCGCGTGCCGCTCGGCGCGCTGTGGATTGTCGCACGTCGACCAGCCGCCCAGCCTGCCAGCGGACGGCTGCTCTGTTGCCCAAGGCGTTGTGCCTCACGCGTTATTGCGTTAACGCACTTTACAACGTGGCGTAATCTTTGCTAAAGTTCGGCGCGGAGGCGGTCTGCATGGTCACACGCACCATATGCCCCGCGTGCAAGGGCAACAAGTACGTCAGCGTGACACGCGCTGACGGCAAGCGCGACCACCGCCGGTGCCCCGAGTGCGGCGGCGCGGGCTACAAGGTGCGGATCGTGCACGACCCTCGCTAGCGGGTGGCCGTCCCTGCTCGAAGCGAGCTTGCCTCATCCCGTCTTGATGTAGTAGCGGCACTGCATCCGCTTCGGGCAGTCCGAGGGCACCTCGGCAGCCCTGAACACCCACAGGTCGCCATCTACCCAGCACGTGCACCGGATCCGCTTGTCCTCGGGCTTCACCGACAACGTGTACGCGTCGTCCTCGTCCGGCTGCTCACGCCAGAACTGGCACTTCCCTTTGATCGGCGAGTATGCGTCCATCGCTCCCCCTGCATGTCTCGGCGCCATCAGGGTAGCACGGACGGCTGACGGGTAAAGAGCGACGGACTTCACCTGGCGAGCACGGCGCCGAATGTCAAGCAGAGGAACGCGCCGAGCATGTACGCCGATGCGGCCTTGAACAACGCCCAGTTGTGTTCGTCGGTGGGCGAGAACATTACCAGCAGTGCAAGGACATCAAGCACCAGCCCAAGCGCTGCAAGCGCGATGAGCGCGCCTCTGGCGATATCCTCCTTGAGGCCGGCCGCTGTCAGCACCACGGTGCCCAGCACGGAGCCGACGGCGATGGCGCGGCGCGCGGAACGCTCGCCGTACACGCTCGGCCACACCGGGACCCCAGCCTGCTCGTACTCCTTCGCATGCCGGGTGGCAAGGGTCAGGATGTGGGCCGGGATCCACAGCACCACTCCGAGCGCGAGCATGACACCCACAGCGTCGACGCGCCCGAGCGCGAGCACGCGCCCGGCGAGCGCCGGCATGCCACCCGACACGCCTCCGACGAGAATCGAAAGCGGGCTGCGCCGCTTCAGCCACGCGGTGTAGACCACGAGGTCGAAGAAGAGGCCCGCACCGACCACCGCGAGGAATGTTGCAGAGATCATGCCCGCGAGCACGAGCCCTGCCGTAGACATGGAGGCCCCGAGAACAACGGCCTGGGACGCCGAGACCTCCCCACGAGGCAGCGGCCTGGACGCTGTGCGGTCCATCTTCGCGTCGATGTCGCGATCGAGCACCATGTTGAGGACCGTGCAACCGCTGATAGCGAGCGCGAGGGCGGAAATCCCGGTTACCAGCCTCGGCGCGTCCAGCGTCGGCGCGGCCGTCAGCACGTACGCACCCACCGCGGTGACGAGCAGAAGACCAGTCTGCTTCGGTTTCGTGAGCGAGAGCAGCGCCAGCACAAAGCGCGAGCCCGCCGCTGATTGCGAGGCCTTCACGACAGCTTGCTCGGTCTCTCCCATCCCGCTTCCCTCACCCTGCGTCACGCCGTGACCAACATCTCGTCGCGGACCGCCATGCACGGATGCGGCCCATCGTCGATGAGAAGCGCCTTCTCGTCAGCAGGCAGCAACGAGCGCTCGACGTCGCGGATGTCGTTGTTCGCGGCGAGCGACTCACGCATCATCACGAGGAGAAGATAGCGCCCTTTCGGGCTCAGCACCATCGTCTCAGCGTCCTCGTGGGCAATTGCGCCAACGGCCTTGAAGAAAGCGACCTCCCCCGCCAGCCCGAGCGACACGGGCACACCGAAGTCCCGCCTGAACGCCTGCTTGTCGAGCGAGAGCCCGAACAGCTCGCCCATGAACCGGTAGCGCATGCGGGCGAACCGCCCGAACGGCCGGCCCGCCTTCGCCACCGACATCCTGCCCTCACGGATCCTGCGCTCATAGTCTCTGAGCGAGAAGGTGTTGTGGTACACACGCCCGCCGAGAAAGGACATCGCGCCCGACCCGATGCCGAGATACTCCTCCGTATCGACGATGTACTCGTCGATCATGCTGTCGACGTCCTTGGAGAACGTCCAGGCGGACGACGGTTGGAACTCCGGAGCCAGCCCTTCGCACACGATCCTGTAGTAGTCCACCTCACGGACCAGATCGACCCTGCCGATGGTACGCTCGAGTTCGTGGCGCATCTTCGGCGAGACCATGAGCGGGTAGAACGTGGTCTGGTTCGCCCCTGTCGCCTTGACCATCTCGATGTCGCGCTCGAGGATCTCGCGCGTCTGAGACGGGAAGTTGAAGATCATGTCCACATTGAGCGAGTGGAACTTCCCTGCAGCGCGCTTCACGTGTTCGAAGACGACCTCGCCGCACCCGTACTTGTCGTAGCGCGCCATCTGGTGCAGCAGCGCGTCGTCGAACGACTGCACGCCCACCGACAGCCGTTGCACACGCGACCGCAGCGCCTCGATGTTCTCGTCTGTGATGTGGTTAGGGCTCGTCTCCGCAGAAACCTCACGGATGCCGGGGAAAAGTGTGCGTGCAAGATCTATGGTCTCGCACAGTTCGTCCACCAGTATGGTGGGCGTCCCGCCGCCGACGTATAGCGAGCAGAAGTCGTACCCGAGGTCCGCAGCCATCCGCATCTCCGCGCGCAGGTGCCGAAAGTAGCTGCGCGCGCGCTCCTCAGCGAACAAGAAGCGATTGAACGAGCAGTACGGGCACAGGCGTTCGCAGAACGGCACGTGCGCGTACAGGGTGTACCGATGCCCCGGCTCAGGCAGCGGCAGCCTCGACAGCTCGACCGGCTCGGTGCGCAGGTACGCCGGGCTCAAGATCCGCATCACAGACGTGAGAACGCGTTCAGATAACACGATGACCAGCCCCCAGATCCAGCCACGTGTCGGTGGCAGACGTCTCTTCGGGTGCTTTCGCCGCTACAGGCACCTTCCCTGCACGACGAGACACGGGGCGACATGGTACACCATGCCGCCCCGCTGCTGATGCTCATGGTCTACGCTACTCTGAAGGCGCCTCTTCAGCCGGTGGTTGCTCTGCAGCGAGACGGTCCTTCAGCTGCTGCTTGATGGTCGCGACCATCTCGGCCTGTGCCGGATCCTGCTCGCGAGCAGCCGACGTGAACTCGCCCAGCTTTTCGGTGGCCATGAGCGACATCAGCAGCCCGAACGCGTTCAGGCTCGCCACACCGCCTTCGCCTTCCTCGCCACCTGCCATGTTCACGACCGTCGACGGGACGATCGGGACCTTGGACGCCTCGATCGCCTGAGCGAGCTTCGACATGACGTCCTGGATGAGCTGGAGCTGCGGACCGCCGTATGCGCGCACCTGCTCGTCGATAGCGATGGCCTTTCCCACACCGACTTTCGCTTCCTTCTCCGCGTCCGCTTCTGCAAGCATCTTCACCCTGAGCGCGTCCGCTTCGCCGAGCTTCTTGACGCGCGTCGCCTCCGCTTCGGCCATCACCTGGACCTTCTTGGCGTCGGCTTCCGCTAGCAGCTTCACCTTCTCCGAGTCGCCAGCAGCAAGCGCCTTGACCCGGTCGGCGTCCGCCTTCGCGAGCGTGCGCACCCGTTCGGCGTCCTGCACGGCACGCTGCAGATCCGCGCGGGCCCGGTTCTCCTGCACCTGGATGTTGATCTGCGACTGGGTGAGCACCGTCTGCTGCTCGGCTGCTCGGCGACCGCTTGCGCTTCTCTCAGCTCGCGCTCCTTCTCTGCCGCAGCACGCTGCTTCTCGAAGGTCTCGAGCTTCTCGAAGGCGATCTGCCGGTCTCGCAGCTGCACGAGGATAGCCTCGATCTTGTCGTCACCTGGCTGCGAGTGCGGCGTTCCGATGAGAACCTCTTCGAGCTCCAGGTTGTAGTGCGCGAACTTCTCCTTCATCTCCACGGAGCTCGTGCGCTGGATCTCGGAGCGCTGCTGGATGAGCTCGATGAGCGTCTTGGTCTTCCAGAACGCAACATTGGCATCGCTCATCAGCCTAGCGCACGCCGCTGACATCTGAACAGAAGGCGTCAGGCGAGCCACCTGGCGACGAGGTATCCGACCGCTGAGACCGCGGCAGTGAGCGTCGTGCCCCACGCCAGGTCGACCACCGCGATCACAGCAGGCCACCCGGGAATCGTCGCAAGGTTCGTGATGTCGTAGGTTCCGTAGGCGACGAAACCGAGCAGCGCACCTCCCAGCACTGCCTTGCCAAGAGACCCCGCGTCCGCCGCTGGCATGACGACGAGCACGAGCGCACCGACGACGTAGATGAGATAGAAGAGCAGCGCGACGCCGAGATTCGGTGAGTCAGACATGAGAGGGCCGAGCTGCCTTCGATAGAAACGGTTCCCCATCGTGGTCAACCACACGAGATCGATGCCGAGCAAGGCGAGCAGCGAAACCACGTAGACGACGGCAAGCTTCCAGAAGGACATCTCGATCTCCTCTCAGACGAAGGACTCTTTCTATCTACCCGACAGGGTTGTTCAGGGAATGCCTCTCTCAAGAATCGACCGAGGCGTCTGGATCGCTGATTATTGGGTACTAAATCTGTAGACATTTAGAACATTGGAGGCGATAACGATGGCGCGGAACAACAGGCTCTTCGGGAAGCTTCCCGGACGTGTGTTGGCCGCCGTCCTCGCATTCCTGGTCGTATCGGCGTTCGCAGTGCCATCGTGGGCACTGCTCACCGTGCTGCTGCATTCAGCTCACGTCGGCGCGTCAAGCGAGACGTTCGCCTGGGGCTCCGGCAATGGCG
This sequence comes from Parvivirga hydrogeniphila, assembly GCF_023371205.1. Taxonomy (NCBI): domain Bacteria; kingdom Bacillati; phylum Actinomycetota; class Coriobacteriia; order Anaerosomatales; family Anaerosomataceae; genus Parvivirga; species Parvivirga hydrogeniphila. Next base: position 281,542 of record NZ_JAMCCO010000001.1, on the reverse strand, counting down.
GCCTGAGCGATCAGGTCGTGTGGCATTTCGTGCTGAACGGCATGGATCGCTCGACTCCTGAAGCGCAGCTCACCGTCACATTCCAGAGCGCTGGAACCAAGACGGTCACCGCGAGGAATGACGGTCAGACACAGCACTTCTACGTGGGCACTCCTGGCCACGACGTGCTCGTGAGCGGTTTTGCCGTAGCGGCGACCACGCAGGTGAACAACCTCGTGCTCAGCCACGTGTGGTACGACCGTAGCGAGGAGCCGGGCGATCCGGGCGACGGCGACACCGGCGAGGAGCCGGGCGACCCGGGCGACGGCGAGGAGCCGGGCGATCCGGGCGACGGCGACACCGGCGAGGAGCCGGGCGATCCGGGCGACGGCGACACCGGCGAGGAGCCGGGCGATCCGGGCGACGGCGAGGAGCCGGGCGATCCGGGCGACGGCGACACCGGCGAGGAGCCGGGCGACCCGGGTGACGGCGAGGAGCCGGGCGATCCGGGCGACGGCGACACCGGCGAGGAAGACTTCCTCCCGTTCACCGAACAGCAGCCCGGGAACGAGAACGAGGACTTCCTGCCCTTCACCGGCGGCGAGATCGCGCTGCTGCTGGCTGCGGCTGGAGCCGCAGCGCTCAGCGGAGCCGGGCTCCGCAGGCGCCAGAAGTCCGGTCGCTAGCGAGATCGTCGCACGTACAGAGAAAGGGCGGCCGCCAGGCCGCCCTTCGTTTCTTTGGTGCGGGTGAGAGGAGTTGAACCTCCACGGGGTTGCCCCCACATGGACCTGAACCATGCGCGTCTGCCATTCCGCCACACCCGCATCGTGAGTGCCGGAGCATAGTAGCACACTGATCGGGGCTGGTGAACAGGTTTCACGTAGCGCTTCTGCGCCTCGAACGCGCCTCTTACACAGAACGCGTGCTTGCGAGAGTGCGCACAAGGTCGTAGCATGGCGTCGTGGAACGCTATTTGCAGCGAGGGGACACGTGAGCAGGTCGCATCTCCCGAGAGCATTGTTCGCAGCGGCGTGCCTCATCGGCGCGCTCTTTGCGTCTGCCTCTCCTGCGCTCGCCTATGACGAGACCACTTCGACGATCCCCCCGCAACGAAGCGAGGAGAACTGCGGCGGATGCCATCAGCCGTACTTCACGGTCGGCACGGGCGTACACGGCAGTTACACCACCACCACGAGCAAGTGCCGCATGTGCCACACGGTGCACTTCGCGCCCGCCGACGGCGTGCTCCTGCTCCCAGCATCTACCGTCCAGGGGACCTGCTTCACCTGCCACGATGGAACCGGCGGCAAGGGCGTGTACGGCGCGATAGCGGCCCGGGGGCTTTCCGTCGGAGGCACGCATCGCACCGAGACCACGAGCACGGTCCCTGGCGGCGATCCTTCGACCGGCGGCAGCGCCGTGGAGTCCTTCCGAGGCCAGGGCGGGACCATGACGTGCACTGACTGCCACTCGCCACACGGCTCCGAGATCGTCACCGCGTTCCCGGGCGATCGACGGAGGGTCTCGGAAGAAGGGTACCCTCCGCTGACTCTCACGCGCATGCTTCGCCAGCGGCCTGGCGAGGCCACGCAAGCCGTTGCGGAGTACGGCTCGGACTGGTGTCTCGCGTGCCACCGGGGAAGGAGCTCTGCGCTTTCCACCACCCACAACCACCCGGCCGAGTCGGCTGCGACCACGAGCAACCCGTACGTGTACAGGAGTGCGGCGATCCTGGCCACGGACGCGCCGACCTCAGCTGTCGTGATCGGCGCCGTGGGTCAGACGAACCGCGGCTACCTTATGCCGTATCCGCGCCCCTCCCTGATGCAGGGCCGCTACCCGATCTGCCAGCAGTGCCACGAAGATACTCGCTACGTGGGCGAGCTCGTCTCCAACGGCACGCAAGGAGACGCCGCCACCTGGACGGTCAGCCAGGCCGATGGGACCGTGTCGACGGACAACCCGCGATTCCAGAACTTCCCACACGAGACGACCGGTTACCGCTTGCTCGTCGAGGCGACCACGACCGCCTACACCGACGACCTGTGCCTCAACTGCCATCCGCTCGAGCAGCTGCCGTAGCCCCGCGTCCGCCGGCGCCTGCTGCGCTCGCGCTACACTAGCGCGGGAGGCCGCTGATGGACGAACCCCTCATCCTCGATCGCTACCGACCGCTCGCCTCTCTTGGAGAAGGCGGCCACGCATCTGTCGTTCTCGCATTCGACACGAAGATGGCGCGGCGGGTCGCGGTGAAGCGCTTCTCGCTTTCTGGCGGAGGCGGACGACGTGGCGCCCTCGGCCTTGCAGAAGCGCGGACCGCAGCGATGCTCAATCATCCGGCCATCGTGACCGTGCACGAGTGGGAACCCACCCAAGACGGTGCGGTCATCGTCATGGAGCACGTGGACGGGGCGTCGCTCGCGGAGGTGCTCGACGAGCTCGACGGCCCGCTCGACCTCGACGAGGCGGCCGCGGTGGTGCAGGCGGTCGCGGACGCAGTCGCCTTCGCGCACGCCAACGGCGTCCTGCACCTCGACCTCAAGCCTGAGAACGTGCTGGTCGACCGGCGTGGTCTGGTGAAGGTGGCGGACTTCGGCATCGCGGCGCTCACGGGCGCGGACCGCGCAGGCCGCGCCCGCGGCGGCACGCCGGGCTACATGGCGCCCGAGCAGATCCGCGACGAGCCGGTGGACGAGCGTACCGATGAATGGGCGCTCGCAGCGCTCGCCTACGAGCTCGTGACCGGCATCGCGCCGTTCGACGCGGAGACCCCGGAGCGCTCGCTCGTGCGTATCGAAAGCGGCCGCGTCGAGCCGCCGAGCAGGATCGCTCGCGGGCTGCCCTCAGGCGTCGATCTCGTCCTCGCGCGCGCCCTCGCACCTGATCCGGCCGACCGCTATCCCGGCGTCGCGGCGTTCGCCACCGCGCTGCTCGACCACCTCGGCGACCCGCGCGCAGGCCGGGAGTCGCTCGCGGAGATCGTTGAGGACATCGTTGCGGACGAGGATCTCGCGACGGCTCGGTCCGGCGCGTGGGGCCTGCTCGGCGTCCGTGCGGCCTGGCTCGCGCGCAGTGCGGCCGCCGCGGCCTGCGCGTGGGCCGGGTGGGTCGGAGCGGCGCCTGTCGGCGGCACCGCTGGCGCAGCCGCCGCGGCGGGGCTGTGCGCAGTCGCGGCTGCCATCTCCCCGCCGCTCGGGCTCGCGATCGCGCTTCTCGCCCTCGCCGTCGGCGCGGGCGCCGCGTTCGGCCTCGCAGCAGGCGCAATCGCGGGGGCCCTTGCGGCTGCGTGGTGGTTCGGCGTCGCCCGCATCTGGCCGGAAGCCGGCTTCGCGCCTGCGGTGTCGCCAGCGCTCGCCGCCGTTCGAGCCGGAGCCGCCGCTCCTCTGGTGCTCGGCCTGCTCGCGGAGCCCGCGCCCGCCGCCCTCGGTGGTGCGGCCGCTGGAGCCGTCACAGCGCTGGCGTCCGCGCTGTCCGCGAACCCGCCGTCTGCGGCATCGGTCCCGCTCGGCTTCTTCGCGGACCCGTGGCGTACGCTGGATCCCGGGAGGATCGCGGGCCTCGACCTGCGGTTGCTGGCCGCGCTCACGGCCTCCTGGGGGATCGCCGCCCTGGCTGCCTCGCTCGGCGCACGGCGCAACACACGCGGCGGCGCGCTCGCGGGCGGCCTTGCCGGGCTCGTGCTCATGGGCGCTTCGCTCTTCGCGCTCTCGCCTCAGGTCCTCGCCGCCTGCGCCATCGACCTCGCCGTCGCCGGCGCTGCCGTGGTGCTCGCAGCGCGGCTTTTCGCGCCTCCTCGCGCCTGACGGCGTGACAGCCAGGCGACGGACGCGCGAGGTGTGGATGCTCCCTGCTATCATGCTTGTGCTGCCAGTGCATCGGAGGATGCGGCGATGGGCGTCCTAGCAGACTTCGAAGACCGCATAGCGCGAAGCATCGAGGGGCTGTTCGCGGGCGCGTTCAAAGCCCCCGTGCAGCCAGTGGAGATCGCAAAGGCCCTGGCGCGCGCGATGGACGACGGCCGCGTCGTGGGAGCAGGCGCCGTGTACGCGCCGACGTCGTTCACCGTGGCGCTCTCGGAGGAGGACGCCGACGAATTCGGCGAGTTCACGGCGACCCTCGCTGGAGAGCTCTCCACCTACCTCGCTGACCACGCGCGAGAGCAGGGATATCGGCTGCAGGGCAGGCCAGCGGTGCGGTTCGTCACGCACGAGGACCTCCGGCTGGGCAGGTTCCGCGTGGCTGCATCGCTCGCTCCGCATGAGGAGGCTCCCGCTCACGAGAAGCCGCGGTGCGCGCCTGGTCTGGCGACCGTGACCGTGGACGACTTCGACCACGACATCGTGCTCGACGGCGAACAGGTGCTCGTCGGTCGCCTCAAGGAGTGCCAGATCCAGCTCGACGACGCGAATGTCTCTCGCCGGCACGCTGCGTTCATCCGCCTGCCGGACGGGTGGGCCATCGAGGATCTCGATTCGACGAACGGCACGCGCGTGAACGGCCGGTCGGTCAGCCGTGCTCGGCTGCACGACGGGGACGTCATCGAGGTGGGCCTCTCGCGCCTCGTGTACCACGAGCCAAAGGAGTGAGCGGTGGCAGACGTCGTGCTGCTGTTCGGGCGGCTGCTCTTCTTGGCGCTGCTCTACCTGTTCCTCCTCGCGGCGGTGCGGACGGGGGTGGGGCTGGTCGCACCCGCACGCACCGCGGCCGCGCGCGGCGGGCTCGCCCTTGAGGTCGTCCGTGGGCCGAAGGAGCTTGCAGGCGTGCGCGTCCCGCTCGACGGACCGGTGATCATCGGCCGTTCGCCTGACGCCGACCTCGTGATCGCCGACGGCTTCGTCTCAGCGCTGCACGCCCGCGTGACCCCGGACGGTTCGGAAGCGCTCGTCGAGGACTTAGGGTCCACCAACGGCACGCTCCTCGACGGCCAGCCGGTGACGCGTCCGCTTCGCGCGCGCGCGGGCTCGCGCATCACGCTCGGCCAGAACGAAATCGCGGTGGTGGCATCGTGAACGCGGCGCGCCGACACGAGTGGTACGCGGGGGCGAGCGACATCGGGCTCGTGCGCGCAGACAACGAGGACGCGTACCTGATGGAGCCGCCGCTGTTCGCCGTCGCGGACGGCCTTGGCGGCCACCAGGCGGGCGAGGTCGCGAGCACCGTGGCGATGGAGACGCTGCTTGCGCACGCGCCGAAGCGGGCCGACGCGAAGGGGCTCGCGCGCGCCGTCCGCGCCGCCAACGCGGCCGTCATCGACGCAGCCGAGCAGGGTCGTGGCCGCGAAGGTATGGGGACGACGCTCACCGCCGCGATGGTCGAGGGCACCCGCATCGCGGTGGCGCACGTGGGTGACAGCCGCGCATACCTGCTGTCGCGAGGCGCGCTTACGCAACTGACGCAAGATCACTCCCTCGTGGCCGACATGGTTCGCTCGGGCACGCTTTCGCCCGAAGCGGCGCGCCGACATCCGAACCGCAGCGTCATCACTCGCGCGCTCGGCTCCGACCCCAACATGGTCGCGGACGCCTTCGAGGTGCAAGCCGCGGCCGGCGACCGGCTGCTGCTGTGCACCGACGGGCTTACCGGCATGGTCGAGGACACCGCGATAGCCGATATCCTCAGGACCGCACCGTCGCCGAGCGCGGCGGTGACGCGCCTGATCGCCGCTGCGAACGAGGCAGGCGGCCACGACAACATCACGGTGGTGGTCGTCGACATCCCAGCAGATGCGCAGCGCGAGCACGAGCCCGCCGGCGGGAGTCCGGGAGCGGCTGTGGGATTGCGGCGCGTTCGGGCAGCACGGCTGGCGTGGGCACTCGCGCTGGTGGCCGTCGTCGTCGCGAGCGTGCTCGGTGCGCGTGCGTACGCGCGCTCGCAGGCGTACCTCGTCGACGAGGGCGGCCGAGTGGCCGTCTACCGCGGCGTGCCCGGCGAGTTCGCCGGCGTCCGCCTGCGCTGGCTCGAGCAGGTGACGGACGTGCCGGTCGCCGCCCTCGATCCCGTCACGGCGGCCCGGCTGAAGCGAGGCGTGCGCGTCGAGGACCTTGCATCCGCGTTCGAGCTCGTCAGCGTCTACCGCGCACGGGCTTCTGTGGGGACCTCCCAGCCAGCGGAGCCAGCGCCCTCAGACTGAACGAAAGGCGTCCATGCGCTCTCGGCGTGACACAGAGCTCCTGCTCCTCCTCGCGGCGGCGCCCCCGGTGCTGCTCCTCTTCGCGCTCGTCAAAGGCGCGTCCGGCGGTTCGCTCGCCGTGCGCGACCTCGCCGTTCCAGCGGGGCTCCTTGCGGCCTTCGCTGCCGCGCACCTCGCAGCCCGGCGCTGGGCGCCCGGCGCCGATCCGGTGCTGCTGCCGGTGACGTTCCTGCTGACCGGCATCGGGCTCGCGTTCGTCACGCGGCTGGCCCCCGATGCGGCCGCGGCGCAGACGCGCTGGGTCTTCGCAGGCGTGGCCGTGCTGGTGGCCACGCTCGCTACGGTCCGCTCGATCGAGCGGCTCGCCCGGTACAAGTACACCATCGCGCTTGCAGGCATCGCGCTGCTCCTGCTGCCGGCCGTCGCGGGGGTGGAGGTGAACGGCGCCAAGCTGTGGCTGCGCGTCGGCGGCGTTTCGTTCCAGCCGGTCGAGGCCGCCAAGGTGCTCATCGTGCTGTTCTTGGCCGCCTACCTCGCCGAGAAGCGCGAGGTGCTGTCCGTCTCCACCACGCGGGCCTTCGGAGTGTGGCTTCCCCCGCTCAAGCACCTCGGGCCGCTCCTGCTCACGTGGTCGCTCTCGCTCGTCGTGCTCGTGGCCGAGCGCGACTTGGGTTCGAGCCTGCTTCTGTTCGGCCTGTTCCTCGCGATGCTGTTCGTCGCGACAGGCCGGCCGGGCTACGTCCTCGTGGGGCTTGCGCTGTTCGCCGCCGGTGCCGTGGGCGCGTACCTGCTGTTCGGCCACGTCGCCGCGCGCGTCGCCATCTGGCTCGACCCGTTTACCGATGCCGCGGGGCGCGGCTACCAGCTCGTGCAGTCGCTGTTCGCGTTCGCGGCAGGCGGCATGACGGGAACGGGTCCGGGGCGCGGGCTTCCTACGCGCATCCCGTTCGTGGACACCGACTTCATCTTCGCCGCCGTAGGCGAAGAGCTCGGGCTCATCGGCGCAGCGGGCCTCGTCATCGCGTACCTCGTGTTCGCGACGCGCGGCCTGGCGACCGCAGCGCGAGCGCGCTCGGACGTCGCGGCCTTCGTGGCCACCGGCGCCACCGTCGTCGTTGCGCTGCAGGCGTTCGTGATCATCGGCGGCGTCACCCGGCTCGTCCCGCTCACGGGCATCACGCTGCCGTTCGTGAGCCGAGGCGGGTCGAGCGTCGTCGCGAACTTCGTGCTGCTCGGGCTGCTGATGCGCGCGGGCGACGAAGGCACCGGCCGGGAGCACGCGATCGCCACCACCGGCGCGACGGGCGCGCTCGGGCGCATCGCGGTCGCACGTCGGCTCGCCACCGTCGCGCGCGTGCTCGCATTCGCGTTCGTGGCAGTCGTCGTGAACCTCACCTACCTGCAGGTGATCGCGGCGCCTGCGCTCGCGAACCATCCCGCGAACACCCGCCGCATCGCCGACGAGATCCGGCAGGAGCGGGGCGCCATCGTGACGCACGACGGCGTGGTGCTCGCGCAGTCCGTGCCCGCAGGACGCGCGTACGCGCGGCGCTATCCGGCCGGAGCGCTCGCTCCGCACGTCGTCGGGTACAGCAGCCCGACCTACGGGAGGGCCGGCATCGAGGCGGCGATGAACGACGTGCTCGCCGGCAAGCGGATCTTCGCAAGCCTGCGCGACCTCATCGACGCGATGGCCGGGACGCCGGTGGCCGGCAACGACGTCCGGCTCACCCTCGACAGCCGCGTCCAGCAGGCCGCGCTCCTTGCGCTCGAGGGCAGGCGCGGAGCCTGCGTCGTGCTCGATCCGCGCGATGGGCGCGTGCTCGCGCTCGCGTCCAGCCCTGGCTTCGACCCCGCGACCGTCGAGAAGGACTGGAAGCGGCTGTCGTCGGATCCGGCGGCTCCGCTGCTCGATCGCGCCACGCAGAGCCTCTACCCCCCGGGCTCGACCTTCAAGGTCGTCACGCTCACCGGCGCGATCGGCGCCGGCGTCGTGACGCCGTCGACCACGTTGCCTGCGCCGGCGCGCATCGAGATCGGCGGCGCGCCCGTGACGAACTACGGCGGTGACTCGTACGGCACCGTCACCGTGGAGCGCGCGACTGCAGCAAGCATCAACACCGTGTTCGCGCAAATCGCAGACAAGCTGGGAGCGGAGCGACTCGTCCGGACCGCCGAGGGCTTCGGCTTCGACGACAAGCCGCCATTGGAGCTCGCCGTCACCGCGTCTGTCATGCCTGACCCTGACGAGATGACGCGGTGGGAGACGGCGTGGGCCGGCGTCGGCCAGCCCGTGGGCGAGCACGACAGCCCGCCCGGCCCGCAGGCGACCGCGCTTCAGATGGCGCTCGTGGCCGCAGGCATCGCGAACGACGGCGTGGTGATGCGGCCGTACCTCGTCGAGTCGATCGCCGACCCGGCAGGCCGCGCTCTTTCCGTGGCACACCCGAAGCCGTGGAAGACGGCGTGCGACGCGAAAACGGCGAGCACGGTGCGCGACATGATGGTGGCCGTCGTGCGCTCCGGCTCCGGACGGCGCGCGGCCGTCCCGGGCGTCACGGTCGCCGGCAAGACGGGCACTGCCGAGGCCGGCAAGGGCGTCCCGACGCACGCGTGGTTCATCGCGTTCGCGCCCGCGGAGGACCCGCGCGTGGCGATGGCGATCGTGCTGGAGAACGCCGGTGTCGGCGGCCAGGTGGCGGCGCCGGCCGCCAAGCCGGTGCTGGAGACGGCGCTCAAGCAGGTGCGATAGAATGACGGCTGAGGGAACGCCCGCGTCGACGCGGGCCTGAGAGGCAGGAACAGCAGTGGACGACAGGGTCTTCGGACGCAGGTACCGCGTCATCGAGCGCATCGGCTCTGGGGGGATGGCCGAGGTGTTCAAGGCGGTCGACGAGGTGCTCGGCCGCACCGTCGCGGTGAAGGTGCTCCACCCGCAGTACGCGCAGGAGCCGAACTTCGTCGCACGGTTCCGCCAGGAAGCGCAAGCGGCCGCCAACCTGTCCCACCCCAGCATCGTCAACATCTACGACTGGGGGCGCGACGACGACACCTACTACATCGTCATGGAGTACGTGCGCGGCACCGACCTCAAGACCCTGGTCGAGCAGGAAGGCCCGCTCGATCCGCGCACGGCTGCGCAGTACGGCGCCCAGGTGTGCGCCGCGCTGTCGGTGGCCCACGGCTACGGCATCATCCACCGCGACATCAAGCCCCACAACATCGTCATCACGCCTGACGGCACCGTGAAGGTCATGGACTTCGGCATCGCGCGGGCAGGCAACACGACGATGACGCAGACCGGCTCGGTGCTCGGAACGGCGCAGTACGTGAGCCCCGAACAGGCCCAAGGCCGAACGCTCACGCCCGCGACCGACCTGTACTCCCTCGGCGTGACGCTGTACGAGGCGGTCACCGGCCGCCTCCCGTTCGACGGGGACACGCCGGTGGCGATCGCTCTCAAGCACGTCAACGAGGAACCCGTGCCGCCGCGCCGAGTCCGGCCGGCAGTGCCCCCAGCGCTCGAGGCCGTGATCATGAAGGCCATGCGGAAGAACCCCGCCGAGCGCTACGAGTCGGCCGCGGCGATGCGCGACGACCTGCTGCGCGTCGCGCGCGGCGAGGAGCCGGCGGCTGCGGGGACCGGTGCGCCCGCGATCGCCGAGACCTCGGTGCTGCCGAGCGTCGGCGCTGGGGGCGAGCAACCGCTTCCCGGCGGCCGGCCGCAGATCCGCCCCGTGCCCGATCGCCGCACGAATCCGTGGGCGTGGGCGGCGGTGGCCGCGCTCGTGCTCGTGCTCGGCCTCGGCGGCGCATGGGCGCTCGGCGCGTTCGGCGGAGGCACCGTCGCTGTGCCGAGCGTCGTCGGGATGAGCGAGGAGGAGGCGTCCGCGACCGTCGCGGCCGCCGGGCTTTCCATCGGCACCGTCACCACCGAGAACAGCGACGAGTACGAGCTCGGGCTGATCATGCGCCAGGATCCGCCGGCGGGCACGCGCGTGAAGAAGGGCACCGCGATCAACATCGTCGTGAGCGCCGGTGTCGCGATGGTGGAGGTCCCGAACGTGGTCGGGATGACCGAGGCGGACGCCATCGCGGCCATCGAGGGCGCGCAGCTCGAAGTGGCGCTGCCGATCGGCCGGGAGTACAGCAAGGAGGTGCCCGAAGGAGTCGTGATCTCGTCCGAGCCGACCGGCGGCGCGCAGGTGCCGAAGGGCTCGAAGGTCGCGATCGTGGTCTCGAAGGGCACGCAGCTCGTGAAGGTCCCCGACGTCACCGGCAAGACGAAAGCCGACGCGCAGCGCATCCTCGAGCAGGCCGGGTTCAAAGTGAAGGCCGTCGAGGCGTTCAGCGACGCGGTGGCCAAAGGGATGGTGATTTCGCAAGACCCGAGCCCAGGCGTGTCCCTCGACGCCGGCGGCACCGTGACGATCACGGTCTCGAAGGGGCCGGAGCAGGTGACCGTGCCCGACGTGACCGACATGACCGAGGAGGACGCGATCTCGACCCTCGAAGGGCTGGGGCTCATCGTGGACGCCGAGTACGTCGTGAGCCCGGACGTCGGCATCGTGCTCAACCAAGACCCGCTGCCCGGCACGAAGGTCAACAAAGGCTCGACCGTTCGGCTCACGGTCGGACACGCTCCGTAGGAGAGGCTCAGCCGTTCTCCTCTGCGCGCGAGGCCTCCCGAAGGAGCGTGATGACCTCCCTGTCGCTCGTCTGGGAGAAATCGTCGTAAAACGCACCGACGGCGAAGAAGTCCGCCGGTTCGGCCAGCGTCACCACCTCGTCCGCGCGCACGCGCAAGAGCCGCGCGGTGTCCGGCGGCGAGACCGGGACCGCTACCACGATGCGCGCCACGCCGTGCCGCTTGAGGTACTCCACCGCCGAGATCATGGTGAGCCCCGTCGCGAGGCCGTCATCGACCACCACGACGCTTGCGCCGCGCACGTCGAGCGCCGGGCGGCCGGCCCGGTACGCCGCCAGGCGCCGCGCGATCTCGGCTTTCTCGGCCTCGGCCGCCCGCTCCAGGTACCCGCGATCGGCCACCGCGTACGCGCCGAGCGTCACCACTCCGTCCGCGTCCACGGCGCCGATGGCGTACTCTGGGTTGCCAGGAGCGCCGATCTTGCGCGTGACGATCACGTCGAGCGGAAGCCCGAGGGACCGCGCCACCTCGGCGGCCACGACGACGCCGCCGCGCGGCAGGCCGAGCACGATCCAGCCGTCTTCGGCGATGCGGTCGCGCAGCGCGTGAGCGAGCAGCTTCCCAGCGTGATGCCGGTCGCGGAACATGGCTTCCCTCCACAGGCCGATGATGCCCGCTTTCGAGCCGGGCTAAGCGGGAGGCTCGAGGCAGCGGACGGGCGACGGACACGCTATACTGTCCGCCGTGCCCTCGTAGCTCAGGGGATAGAGCACAGGTTTCCTAAACCTGGTGTCGCAGGTTCGAATCCTGCCGGGGGCACCAGACGCCCGTGCAAGCCGGCGGTTCCCGCCGGCTTCTCGCATCTTCTGCAGCACCTCGCACCTGGTCGCTCGCGGCGCTCGCACGCCGCTTCGTGCAGGGAACGCTGCGGCTGCGCCGAATACTGAACTCTGGACGAGATTGCTCCGAAGGGGTTCTTATGGCGCACAGCACAGACGATCGCCGCACCCACCTGCACGTCCGTGCGCTCATGGCGAACACCAGCGATGCGCTCGTCGCCATCGGGCCCGACGGCGAGATCCGCATCTTCAATGAGACCGCGGAGAAGCTTCTGGGCCGCACGCGCAGCGAGATGGTCGGCAAACACTACAGCGCGCTCGGGCTTCCTGGCGTCGAGCGCGCCGTCGGGACGCTCCTCACGCCCCGCTCGAAGCGGCAGCCGCACGTGGTGCGGATCGTGCGGGACGGCCAGCTGCTGCACGCGACCGTCGCCCCCTACCTCTGCGGCGAGCGGCGCGCTGCCGTCATCACCATCCGCGACGAGACCCCGCTCGAGCAAGCGCGCAAGAAGGCCGAGGCCATCCTCGCGAGCACGGGCGACGGGCTGATCGTCTTCGACCCGGACGACGTCGTCACCTACGTGAACCCCACGGCGTGCTCGTTCCTCGGACTGAAGCCGAGACAGGTGCTCGGGAAACGCACGGATCTCGCCGACCTGCTCGGGATGCTCGCCGAGGACGGCTACGACCCCGCGGTCGACGGCTCGCAGATCCGGGAGGTCCGGCTCGAGAAGCCGCAGCACCGAATCCTCGACGTCCGCACCGACCCTGTGCTCGACGAAAGCGGCATCTACCTCGGCTACGTCGCGACGTTGCATGACGTCACCGCCGAGCGTGAAGTCAGCCAGATGAAGAACGAGTTCGTATCGACCGTCTCGCACGAGCTCCGCACGCCGCTCACCTCGATCAAAGGCTACGTCGACCTCATCCTCGACGGCGAGGCCGGCGAGATCAACGAGATCCAGCGCGAATTCCTCTCCATCGTCAAAGAGAACGCCGACCGGCTCGTCGACCTCATCAACGACATGCTGGACATCTCGCGGATCGAGAGTGGGCGGATACACCTCAAGATCCAGCCGATCGACGTCCTCGACCTCGCGCTGGACGTCGCCGGCACCTTCGCGGCCGTCGCGGACCGCTCGGGCCACAAGATCGTCGTCAAGGTCCCTGAGGGCCTTCCGCGCGTCGCCGGCGACCGCGACCGCGTGGGCCAGGTGCTCACGAACTTCGTGAGCAACGCCATCAAGTATTCGCCCCAAGGCGGCACGATCACCATCCGCGCGAAGCAAGACGGCGACATGGTGCAGGTGAGCATCACCGACCAGGGCATCGGCATCGAGAAGGAAGACCAGAAGAGGCTCTTCACCAAGTTCTATCGGGTCGACTCGTCGCTGACTCGTGAGATCGGCGGAACCGGGCTCGGGCTTTCCATCTGCAAGAGCATCATCGAGCTGCTCGGCGGCCAGGTAGGCGTCCGCAGCAGGCCTGGCAAAGGCTCCACGTTCTACTTCACCCTGCCGGTGGCGCCCAAAGACCTGGTCAGGACTCCGGGGCTCGAGGCGTCCGCCCTCGGCGGCAAGGTCCTCGTGGTCGACCGCGACCCGGAGATCGCCAACCTCGTGGAGACATACCTGTCCAAGCAAGGCTACGAGGTCGTGAAAGCGCACACGGCGAAGGAGGCCCTCGAGAAGGCCCAGCAAGAAGCGCCGCGCGTCATCACGCTCGACGTCATGCTCGATGACGCCGACGGGTTCGATCTGCTGCAGGCGCTCAAGGACGACCCGCGCACTGCCGAGATACCCGTGCTCGTCTTGTCGATCGTGTGCGACGAGGGCCGGTCGTGCCGCCTCGGCGCCGCGGAGTATCTCGAGAAACCGATCGACAAACAGCGGCTCGTCGGCATCGTGAACGCGCTCGTCGGATCCGTCGCCGCCCCGGTCGTGCTCGTCGTCGACGACGACCGCAGCATCGTGAACGTGCTGCGGGACACGCTCAAGACGCGCGGGTACTCCATCGTCGCGGCGTACGACGGAGCGGAGGCGATGGCGGCGATACGCAAGCGGAAGCCGGATCTCGTGCTGCTCGACCTGCAGATGCCGGTGATGGACGGGTACGAGGTGATCGAGGCCGTCAAGACCGACCCAGAGCTCAAGGACATCCCCATCGTCATCATGACCGCCTACCAGATCGACCGCTCCCGCATCGACATCCTCGGCATGGCGGAGCAGAAGGTCGACAAGCCGTTCTCCGCCGAGGAGATCGTGCGACGGATCGAGGCGCTGCTTGCCGCTGAGGAGGCCGCGCGATGAGCCGCATCCTCGTCGCAGACGACGAGCCGCACATCCTCAAGTTGGTGAGCTTCACGCTCAGCAACCACGGGCACGAGGTGCTCACGGTCGCGGACGGAAAGAGCGCGGTCGAAGCGGCCGAACGCGAACGGCCGGACCTGATCCTGCTCGACGTGATGATGCCGGAGATGAACGGGTACGAGGCAGCGCAAGCGATCAAGAGCAACCCCGCCACGAAAGACATACCGGTCGTGATGCTCTCGGCGAAGTCGCAGCAGTACGAGGTCCGCCAGGGCCTCGACTGCGGCGCGGAGGAGTACGTGTGCAAGCCGTTCACGCCACGCGCGCTCCTCGAGAAAGTGGATGAGATCCTCCACCGGACGTGAGGGAAGGGGCTGGCCATGAAGGGCAAGATCCTCGTCGTCGACGACGAGCCGAACATCCAGAAGCTGCTCACCGTGGCGTTGACGAACCGCGGGCACGAGGTCGTGGTCGCCTCGAACGGCGTCGAAGCGCTCGCGATGGTGGAGACCGAGAAACCGGACCTCGTCGTGCTCGACGTCATGATGCCGAAGATGGACGGCCACCAGGTGCGTGACGAGATACGGCGCCGTGGCAACCAGGTCCCGATCCTCTTCCTCTCCGCAGCAGGCACCTTCGAGGAGCAGGTCGAGCAGATGAAGGACGACAACGTCGACTACATCCCCAAGCCGTTCAAGCCTGCGGAGGTGGCCGACCACATCGAGGCGATGCTCGACCCGGTCCGTCGTGCCGAATTCGAGCGCGAGCGTGCGAAGCGGGAAGCGAAGCTCCACACGATCGTCAACATCATGCACCGCGACCGGGAGTGACCCGGCGCTGCACGTCACGAGAGAGGGGCGCCCGTGACACCGAAACGAATACTGGTTGCCGACGACAACCTGCAGATCCGCATGCTCGTGAAGGCCGCCCTGCGGCCGCTGGACTGCGAGATCTCCGAAGCCGTGGACGGAGAGGAGGCGCTGGAGCGCGCCTTCGCCGAACCCCCAGACCTCGTGCTGCTCGACGTCACGATGCCCAAGCTCGACGGCTTCGAGGTGCTTTCGTTCTTGCGCAAGCATCCACAGACGGCGGGCCTCAAAGTCGTGATGCTGACGACTGCGGCCCAGAAGGCCGACCTCCAGCGAGCGATCGAGCTCGGGTGCGAAGAGTACGTCGTGAAACCGTTCGAGCCGCGCGCTCTCCGGGAGACCGTCGGCCGCGTCATGGAAGCGGGGCGGTAGGCAGGCTGTCGCGCCGATGCGGCGCTCGGGGGTTGCGCGTGTGACGTGCATCAACTAGAGTTGGGCGGTGCGTTTCTCGCGGATCTCGAGACGAGGGGGCTCGATGAGGGGTCGCGCTCTTCGAGAACTGCCCGCTGTGCGTATCGTGGTCGCTCTTGCCTGCGCCGTCGCATGCGGTCTTTGGGCCTCAACGGCGTTCGCGTTCGATGAGACCACTTCCACGTACACGCCGGGTGTGGGCTGCTCAGACTGCCATAACCCCAACGGCACCACGGGCACGGGCACTCGTGTCGGCCCCCACTCGGGGTACAGCGCCACCACCAGCGCCTGCGAGTGTTGCCACACCGTTCACGACGCGCCGACCGCCAACAAGCTCCTTCCCGGCGAGACCATCAAGTCGACGTGCTTCACCTGCCACGACGGCACCACCACCCAAGGTCAGGGCGTGTACGGAGCCATCGAGGCACGGGGCGCGGTGGTGGGCGCTCAGCACCGTATCGAGACCACGAGCGTCGTTCCCGGCGGCAGCGCTTCAGATGGCGGCAGCGCCTCTATGGCGTTCTCGGGTCCCGGTCAGACCCTCACCTGCTCGGACTGCCACTCGCCGCACGGCTCCGAGATCGTCACCGCGTTCCCGGGCGAGCGCCAGCGCTCGTACTGGTTCCAGCGCGACTACCACGGCCTGCTCACCGTGCAGGTGCAGAGCCGCTTGCTCAAGCAGCGGCCAGGCGGCGTCGCGACGGCAGTCGCCGAGTACGGATCGGACTGGTGTCTCGCGTGTCACGCGGGGCGCGCCTCCGGGCTCTCGACGGTCCATAACCATCCCGTGGAATCGCTCCTCACAACGTCCAGCCCCGCAAACTACCGTCTGGCAGCCATCGTCGGACCAGGGCCGTATCCCACCGCTGTGACGACGATCGGCCCGATGGGCATCAACACCAAAGTCAGCGGGTACAACCGGGGCTACCTGTGGCCGTTCCCGAGAACGGGCGCGCAGCAGGGCCGCTACCCGATCTGCCAGCAGTGCCACGAGGACACCCGTTACGTCGGCGAGCTTACGGCCGACGGTACGCAGGCGACCCCTTCGACGGCGACCGTGACTGCGCCCGACGGTCGCACGGCGTCCGACAACCCGCGCTTCCAGAACTTCCCCCACGAAACGCTCGGGTACAGGATGCTCGTCGAGGCGACCACGACCGCGTACTCCGACGACCTCTGCATGAACTGCCATCCGGCAGCGCAGCTGCCGTAGCAGCTCAGCGCTCGACGCCGGCTCGCGTCCAGCGGCAGATCCGGGATTCGAGCGCCTCGAGAAGCTCGTAGATCGTCACGCCCATGAGCGCCATCACAACGATGCCCGCGAACATCTCCGGATACGCGATGCGCGTCCACGCGTCCATGATGTACCAGCCAAGCCCGTCTGTGCCCGCGACGGTCTCGGAGAAGAAGAGCACGGCGATGGCGGTGCCCGTGCTGATCCGCAGGGCCGTGAAGATGTCCGGCAGGGCTGCCGGCACCACGACGTGCCGGAACACCTGCCACCGCGTCGCCCCGAGCGACCGCACCGATAGGATCGCCGAGGGCTGGACCCCTCGCGCAGCGTCCCGGGCCGTCACGAGGATCTGGAAGAAGACGATAAGCGCGATGAGCGCGACTTTCGGCGCGTCTCCGATGCCGAAGAGCACGAGCAGTATCGGCAGGAACACCACCTTCGGGACCGGATAGCCCAGGAACACGAGCGGGCCTGCGACCGCATCCAGCCGCTTCGATCGCCCCATCGCCAGTCCCGCTGGCGCTCCCAGCGCAAGCCCGATGGCGGTTGCGAACACGACGCGCCACACGCTGATCCCCAGGTTTGGGAGGATGTCTGGCGTGAAGCGCTCCGCAAGCACGCGTGCGGTCTCGGCGGGCGACGGCAAGGCACGCGTGCCGAGCGCGGCGGCGACGGCCTGCCACACGACGAGCGCGAAGGCCGTCGCGGCAGCATATCCGGCGATGCGGGAGGCGGGCCGCTTCACGCTTCTGCCCTCCCCGCCTCGACGTTTGCCGCCTCGAACGCTCCTTCCGACTCCAGCATCCGCCTCAGCGTGACGCATCGGTGCAGGAACGTCTCGGTCGCGCGATACCCGGCCTGCCCCATCTCGGGGTTGTCGAGGACGGAGGCGACGCGTCCCGGCCTGGGCGTCATCACCACGATCCTCCTGCCCAGGAACACCGCCTCTTCGATGGAGTGCGTGACAAGCACCTGGGTGTGTCCGCGTTGCAGCCAGAGCTCGAGCAGGAGCTGCTGCAGGTCCTCGCGCGTGAGCGCGTCGAGCGCAGACAGAGGCTCGTCCATCAACAGCACGTCGGCCTCCAGGGCAAGCGCGCGGGCGAGCGCGACGCGCTGGCGCATGCCGCCGGAGAGCTCGGCAGGGTATGCGTGTCCGAAGCCGGACAGGCCGAGCCGCTCCAAGACGCCTGCCACGGTGGCCCTTCGCGTCATCGCGTCGACACCGCGGACCTCAAGCCCGAGGCCGGCGTTGTGCTCGACGGTCTTCCAGGGCAGCAGACCGAAGTCCTGCAGCATGAGCGCGGTGCGCTTGCGCGGACCGGAAAGCGCCTCGCCGTTGACGCGCACGCTCCCGGACGTCGGCATGACGAGCCCGGCGAGCGCCAGTAGGAGCGTCGACTTGCCGCATCCCGACGGCCCGATCACTGCGATCGGCTCGCCCTCGCTCACGCGCAGGTCGAGGCGGTCGAGCGCGACCACGGGCGCGGCGCCCGGGTAGCGCACCGTGAGCCCGTCGACCTCGATCCGCGCCATGGGGCAGCGCCTACCGAGGGATCTGCTGCACGAGGTCGCCGTACCCGAGGTCGCTTTTCAGCAGGCCCTTCGCTCGCATCCATTCGATAACCGGCGTCACCATCTGCTCGGTCGGCTGCTGCGCCTTCGGGTATTCGTTGACGGCGTAGGTTTCCTTGATGGGCTCAGGGAGCCGCGCCTTCTCGACGAGGAGCGCGCGCCAGGCATTCGGGTCCGAGTTCACGACGTCCACAGCCTCGTCCCAGGCATCCAGCAGCCGCCCGACGGTCACCATCCCGCCCGGCATGGCAAGGTACTTGTCGGAGACACCGAGCACGGTCTGCGTCAGGTTCTCACCTTCGGTATCGTCCGCGATGAGCACCGCTCCTTGCTTCTCGGCAAGCGAGAGCAGCGGCTCCGGAAGCGCTGCTGCTTCGAGCTTCCCGCTCATCAGGAGTTCGAGCCTCACCGGCACCTTGGGGACGATCTCCTTCTTCACCTTTTCGGCAGGAACGCCTGCGCTGGCCATGAGCTTGTCGACGACGTACTCCTGGATCGATGCGCTCGACATGCCGATCGGCGCCCCGGCGAGGTCGGCAAGCGTGGTCGCCTTCGACCCCGGCTTCGCGACGATGCCGAACCGTCCCTGCTTAGGCGTGGCTCCCAGCATCACCGTTGCGAGCGACACGGGGGATCCGCCCGCTTCGAGCATGGCCGACGCGATGATATCGCCCATGTACGCGTCGATCGACCCGGAGGCGAACGCCGCGTCACGCTCCTGGGCGGCCTGGAACGTGACGATCTGCACGTCGATGCCGGCCTTCTTGAAGAGCCCCCGCTGCTCCGCCACCCAAAGCGGCAGCGCATCTTCTGTGGGCAGCACGCCGATCCGGATGGGCGCGGGAGCCACCTCGTTGCTTCCGCCGTTTGCGGTCTGCTGCTTCTGCACGCATCCTGCGAGCCCCACGAGGACGCTCGCCGCCATGGCCGCTGCAAGCGCTCCTGCGATCCATCGTCTGTCCACGGATCCTCCTTCAAGAGGTCGTATCGGCACGGTCACTGGCACACGGGCCTGCGAAGGCGAATCTCATCGCGTACAGGGATCCGAGCGAAGCCCGGGACGACCTCGCCGTGATGATCCACCATCTCTCCCGCAACGAGCTCGTAGAGCACGAACCCTCGCCGCTGGTAGAAGTACAGCGCCGGGATGTCGTCGTTGGTGGTGGCGACCTTCACGAACGGGAGCCTGCGAGCGCGAGCCTCGTTCACCGCCGCCTCTATCAGCGCGGCGCCGACTCCAGAGCCCTGGTAGCGCGGGTACACCGTGAGCAGCACGATGGCAAGCTCGCCACGGTCGATAGCAAGCGAGATAAGCCCCGCGAAGCCGTCATCTGCGATCGCGACCACGTTGTCGCACTCCAGCACGTCGAACGTACGGCCGAACGCGTCGACCTCCGTCTCGCCCCATGCCTGGTCGCAGATCGCCTCGATGTCGTGGCGGTCCGAAGGCAGCGCAGACCGGACCTCGAACGCGACCTCGGCTCCCACCGCCCGGTGCGTCGCGCAGGTGACGGACATGTGCGCGTCGCCGAGCGGCAGGTCCTCGCCGCAGATCGCACAGCGATACTGCGGATACGGCAGCTCGACAGGGCCGTCCTCGTCTGCGGGGGCCATCGGTCCTCCTTCACGTCCTCATGCTGTCAGCCCCCATTATAGACACCGCTACCACCGCGAGACGTGTTCGGGTAGTGTAAGGCGCGGTCGTCGGAAGAAGGGGCGACATGACGCCGAAGACGCTGTGCGAACAGCACGAACGGACGCTTGCCAACGCCAAGATCCTGTTCACCGATGTGGACGGGACGCTCGTCGCTCCTGGAGGAGTGCTGCTGGCCGACGCCTCGGGTCGCCCTTCCGTGCGGACCGCTGCAGCAGTCGTCGAGCTAAACCGCGCAGGCCTCCCTGTCGTCATCACCACCGGACGCAACCGCATGCAGTGCACCGAGATCGCCCGCCTGCTCGGGTGGCAGGTCTTCATCGCCGAACTCGGCTGCGTCGTCCAGTTCGACCGGTACGGAGAGCCGTCATACCTTACAGGCGAGTGGCCCGACGACGCGCTGCGTGAAGACGAGACTCCCTGGGAGGCGATCGTACGCGTCGGCGCGCTCGATGCGCTCGCAGAGGCGTTCCCTGGGCGTATCGAGAACCACGATCCCTGGCACGTCGATCGCATCGCGACGCACGTGCTGCGCGGGAACGTCGATCTCGCCGCTGCGCAGGCCGTCCTCGACGCCCTCCCTCTGCCCATCGACATCATCGACAACGGCATCATCCGACCGCCTCGCCACACCCTGGTCGCCGTGGAGGAGGTGCACGCCTACCACCTCGTCCCCCGCGGGACGAGCAAGACGCACGCGATCTCCTTCGTGCTCGAGCGCCTAGGCCTCGAGCGCGAGCAGGCAATCTCGGTCGGCGATTCGGCGACAGACGTGGAGATGGCGGACGCGACCGCGTTGCTCGTGCTGGTCGCCAACGCGCTCGCTGACGAGGCCGCACTCACGGCCGCTCGCAGCCGCCCGAACGTCGCGGTCACGGAACACGAGCGCGGCGAAGGGTGGGCGGAGCTTGCCGAGGCGTGGCTCGCTGCCCGTTCGCGACGCACAGGCTGACGTTTTCCCAGCGCATGCGTTGCGCTCAGCGCGTGATGCGGTCTACAATCGGCGTGCCTCATGCGAGGCATTGACAGCATGAAAGGATCCGTTCCGTTCGGTGCGGCTCCTGTCCGAACACAGGCCACTGCCCGGAAATGTCGAGAGACGCCAATGGGTAGAACAGCCCTCTCCGGCTTAAGGGGACGGCTAACGTGGCTGGGGTGCGGGGCTTGATGCCCCGAGCGCTCGAGCGCTCCCTACGTCGGACAGTGCTCAAACCACAGACGAGGGAATGGACGGCGCAGCGCATCCGCTGCTGATTGCGCGCCCAGGCCCTCGTCGCTCGCGTCGACGGAGGGCCTTTCTGCTGTCAGGACCTGTAGCCGGACGAAGAGGACCTCTGTGAGACCGTTCAGTCAGTAGGTCCCCGCTCCCGCCTGCCGGGGGCGCGGGACCCGCGAGCAGGCCTCCAGGCGCGAGCCCGGGGGAAGGGAGCGACCGTGTTCTACTTGACCCGCATGCTGGGCAAGCCGGTGGTCGACGCTGCCGGCGAGACCATCGGACGCATCAGCGACATCGCCGTGGCCACAGGCGAGGTGTTCCCTCGCGTGACGGCCCTCGCGTTCCTCGGGCCGGGCAAGACGCCGTTCATGCTGTCGTGGCGCAAGTACGTGGATTCCATCGACGACGAGAAGGTCGTGCTCAACGCCACCAAAGACGCGCTCCGCTTCAGCTACCTGCAGCCCGACGAGATCCTTCTTGCGCGCGACCTGCTCAACAAGCAGATCGTCGACACGCAGGGCATGAAGGTCGTGCGCGTGAACGACCTCAAGCTCTCCGAGTCCCGCAACCAGCTCCGCCTGCTCGGCGCCGAGGTCGGCATCCGCGGCATCCTTCGCGGGCTCCATCCTGCCCTCGAGTCCTTCGCCGAGCGCATCGCAAAGGTGTTCGGCAAGGATCTTCCCGAGAACATCATCGCGTGGAACTACATGGATCTGCTTGAACGCGACCTGTCGCAGGTGAAGCTGTCTGTGACGCACAAGCGCCTGCACGAGCTGCACCCGGCCGACATCGCCGACGTGCTCGAACAGCTCTCCCCCGCGCAGCGCGCGAAAGTCTTCGAGCACCTCGACAACTCCCAGGCGGCCGAGACGATCTCCGAACTGGAAGACGCCTTCCAGGCGGAAGTCATCGGCGACCTCGGCACGCAACGCGCGTCCGACATCCTGGAGATCATGGACCCGGACGATGCCGCCGACATCATCGGCGACCTCCCGTACGACAAGGCCGAGGCGCTGCTGCGCCTCATGGGCGTGAACGAGGCCCGCGCGATCCGCTCGCTGCTCGGCTACCGCGAGAAGACCGCAGGCGGCATCATGACGCCAGAAGTCACGCGCGTCACCGAGAACATGACCGTCGGCGAGGTCATCGAGCACATCCGCAACGAGGCGTCGGAGAACGAGAGCCTGTACTACATCTACGTGGTCGACGCGGACGGAAGGCTGGAAGGCGTCGTGTCGCTCCGCGACCTCGTCCTGTCGGATCCCAGCACCAAGATCGCCGACATCGTCTCACGCGACGTCATCACCGCGCAGGTCGACGACGACCAGGAGACGGTCGCTGAGACGATGTCCAAGTACGACCTGCTCGCACTGCCTGTCGTCGATGAGACCGGGAAGCTGCTCGGCATCGTCACGGTGGACGACGCGCTCGAGGTCTTGGAAGAGGAGTCCGCAGAAGACCTCGAGCTCGCGACGGGCGCTTCACGTGAGCACGGCCCGCTCGCGACCGCGTGGTGGCTCATCGTGCGGCGGAACGCCTGGGTGGCTTTGTGGGCCGTCGCCCTGCTCGCTGCGGCGTCGTTCCGCAGTGACGCCGAGCTCTGCTCGCGGTTGCCTGCTGCGTGCAACCTCATGCTCGCCGCTGCAATCCTCTTGCCGATCGTCCTTCGCGCGGCTGACGAGGTCTCATCGCGCACGATCACCGAGCTCATCGACACCACCCCGGGCGGACAGCGGCCGTCGTTCGCCCGAAGGCTCTTCCGCGAAAGCGGCATCGGCGCTGCTGTCGCCGTGACCGCTGCAGCGGTGGCGTTCCTGTGGGTGGAGATCGGGGGCTCGGGAACCGACGCGTCGGCCGCGCTCTTCGCGCTCGTCACTGCTCTCGCCGTTCTTTTCACCGTCTTCTTCGGAAGCGCGCTCGGAGAGGCGGCCCTCAAGGCGAGCGATGCGGGCAAGACCCCTCCGGGCTCGCTTCTCGCCTTCGCCGCCATGGTCGCCGGAAGCACCGCGTACCTAGGGCTCGCCTACGCCCTCGGCGCCTGGATCGAGCTGGGGTAGCGCGTGCCGGGCACGGACGTCAAGAAGAAGGCAGGGATCCTCGCTGTTCTGGGCGTGATCGGTCCGGGCATCATCGCCGCTTCGGCCGGCAACGACTCCGGCGGCATCTCGACGTATTCGGTGGCCGGCGCACGGTATGGCTACACCATGCTCTGGATGATGCTCGCGATGACGCCGTCATTCGCCCTCGTCCAGGAGATGGCCGGGCGCATGGGCGCGGTCACGGGCAAGGGCTTCGCGGCGCTCATCCGCGAGCGCTTCGGCCTGCGGCCGACGTTCCTCGCGATGCTGTTGCTCCTCACGAGCAACGCCGCGACCACGGTGGCGGAGTTCGCCGGCATCGCGGCCGCGATGGAGCTGTTCGGCGTCTCGCGTCTGGTGTCGGTGCCGATCGCGGCGCTCGCGGTATGGATGCTCGTCACCCGCGGCTCGTACCGCAACGTCGAAAAGGCGCTGTTAGCGCTCTCGTCGGTGTTCATCTCCTACGTCCTGGCGGCGTTCCTCGCGCGTCCGGACTGGGGCGAGGTGGCACGCAGCTTCGTCACGCCTCACATCGTCCCGACCCAGGCGTTCATCGCGCTCGCCATCGGGCTCACCGGCACCACCATCGCGCCGTGGATGCAGTTCCTCGTCCAGAGCAACATCGTCGACAAGGGCACCACCATCAAGGAGTGGGGGTATGCTCGCTGGGACGTGATCGTCGGCGCGCTTTCAGCGAACCTCGTCGCGTGCTTCATCATCATCACCACCGGCACGGTGCTCCACCCTGCCGGCATCACCATCCAAGACGCGGGCGAGGCGGCCCGCGCGCTTGCGCCGCTGGCAGGACCCTACGCCGAGCTGCTCTTCTCGGTGGGCCTGCTTTCAGCGTCGGTCCTGTCGGCCGCGGTCCTGCCGCTCACGGCCTCGTACGCGATCTGCGAAGCGTTCGGCTGGGAGGCCGGGCTTGATCGCAGCTGGAGCGACGCTCCTGCGTTCAACGGCCTGTACACGTTCGTCATTTTCGCGGCCGCCGCCGTCATCCTCGTTCCGCGCCTCGACCTCATCGCGATCATGCTGGTGTCTCAGGTCGTCAACGGCGTGATGCTGCCGTTCCTGCTCATCTTCATGATGGTGATCATCAACGACCGCCGAGTCATGGGCCGCTACGTGAATAGCCGCCTCAACAACGTCTTCGGCTGGACGACCATCGTCGTCGTCATCACGCTGACGGTAGCGCTGCTCGCAATGACCACGCTCGGCATCGGCTAGGCTTCATGTCGCACCTTCGGTGTATCATGCGCTGCCGAGGGGGTGTTTTCCGTGGGCGATGAAGACTTGGCGCGAGCGAAGTCCGTGCTGCGGCTCAGGGGACGCGCAGCACGCCGCGCCATCACGCCCGAACAGCGGGCAGCGGCAGCAGAGAGAGTCGCGGCGATGGTGCTCGCGCTGCCTGAGATAACGAACGCCCGCACGGTGGCCGCGTACGGGGCGATGCCCGAAGAGCTCGACGTCCAGCCGCTCATCGAAGCGCTCTGGGGCATCGGCGTGTGCGTCGCCCTTCCGCGCGTCGTGTCTCCCACCGACGTCTCGCTGCACCGATACCGCCGTGGCGACGAGCTCTGCCGGGGGCCGTACGGCCTGAAGGAACCATGCCCCGACGCGCCTGCCGTCGCCGTGGAGGACGTCGACGCGTTCGTGGTCCCCGGCGTGGCGTTCGACCTCGCGTGCAACCGGCTCGGGATGGGCGCCGGCTACTACGACCGGCTGCTCGCGAAGGCGCGCCCCGACGCGCGCATCGTCGGCGTGGCCTACGACGAGCAGATCTTCATCTCGATCCCCTGCACGCCGAACGACCGCCCGGTCGACGTCCTCGTGACGCCGCGCGGCGTGTTCAGGCATCCGGGCCGAGGACTCACCACTTCGTCTTGATGGCCCCCACCTGCGAAAGCGGAACGAACTCGTACCCCTTCGCACGGAGTCGCCGTACGATGCCGGGCAGCGCGGTGATGGTCTGACGGCGGTCGCCGCCTCCATCATGAAGGAGGATCACGGCGCCCGGGCTGACCGCGTTCACGACCTCCGCCTCTATCTGAGCGGCGGTCTTGCCTTTTTGCCAGTCCTGCGGATCGACGGTCCACAACACCACGCGCAGGTTCTGCTTCACGGCTTCCCGATACACGGCGGCGTCAACGGCACCTCCGGGTGGACGCAGCCACCGCGGCGCCGTCCCGGTCGCCGCGGCGATCGCCCGGCTGGTGCCGGCGATCTCGCTCGCGAGATGTTCCGGATCCTGTGTCATGAGGTCCGCGTGGTGGTAGGTGTGGTTCCCGACCGCGTGCCCGGCGCGCAGCGTCCTGCGGACGATCTCAGGATGCGCTTTGACCTGCTTGCCAATCACGAAGAACGTAGCAGGGACGCCCTCGGCATCGAGGATCTTCAAGACAGCGTCGGTCTGGCGCGGCCAGGGGCCGTCGTCGAAGGTGAGCGCGACTTTCTTCTTGCGCTCGTCGATGACGCGTCGGAGCACCATGGGTTCGGCGGGGCGAACCGTCTCGCTCTCGACGGCGTCCCCGGAAACGGTCCCGACGACGATACGGCGCACGCCCGCGGCTCCAGGCGCGGCAAGGGTGAGCAGCGCGCCTTTGCCCACGATGCGCGTCGGGATCGCAATCGCCTCGAAGCGCTCCGCCGTGGCCTCGATGGCGTCCGGACCGCGCACGACACGGACCTCATCTCGCGGCTGCACGACCTCGTCGCCGGTCGTCGGCCGCTCGTTCAGGAGCACCCGCGCACCGCCGCCGCCGCCTCGCACGAGCACGCGCCCGTCCACGGCCGCACGCAGGTCGCCGCGCGCCGCCTCGACGCGCGGGCCGGCGAGCTCGGCTACGGTCGCGCCTGGGTGGACGCGCACCAGCACGCCGTTTACGCGAACGGGCACTGACGCGAAGGCGCCGTGCGCAGCGAGAACGACCACGGTCGCGGCAATCGCGGCGGCGACGCGCGACGTCGCGTGCAGGAAAGGGCTACGGGGTCTCACGGGGGCACACTATGACGCTATCGCGCAGACGCGTCCACCCGTGAGTGCGATCAGTCGCTCAAGCGTCATCTTCACCATCGAATCGGGCGTGCCGCCAGCGGGGTAGACCGTCTCGAAGCGCGTGAGCGACTCGTCGACGAGCACGGGCAGGCCGCTCGGCAGGTCGAACGGGCAGACCCCTCCGATCGCGTACCCGGTGGCCGCCCGAACCGTGTCGGCATCCGCCAGCGCCGCCTGCGCCGCGCCCATCTCCCGCGCGATCGCCTCCGCATCGCCGCGGCGGTCTCCCGCGACGAGCGCGAGCACCGGACGCTCGCCGTCTGCGACGAACACGAGCGACTTGACGATCTGCCCGAGCTCGCAGCCCATCGCGTCCGCGGCCATCTGCGCGGTCTTGGTCGACTGCTCGAATACGACGAGGCCGTCCGCCAGACCGTGCGACTCCAGGAATGCGCGCACACGTTCGGCCGACCTCGTCTTGCGCGTACCGCTCGTTGCACCACGCTCTCTCACAGAACGACCCTCTCCTCTCCTCGGCATACCGAGCGCAGCGTCGGAACCGGACGGCGCTCAGGCATCTTCAGCGGGATGCGCAGCGCCTCGAGCGCTGCTTCTAGGTTATCTGCCCACGCGGCAAGCGACCTCAGCTCGAGCTGCATCAGCGGCACTTCGGGATGCGGCCGCACGGCCGTGAAGCCCATCCGAAGCAGGAACTCCACGCCCACGAGCGGGGATATCGCGTAGTCCACCCTGCCAGCGGCGCCGTACGCTTGCACGATGCGCTCGCCGCGCTGGTACAGGTCGCGGAGCGCGGCGTGCATCAGCACCTTCCCGAGGCCGCGCTGCCGCGCCTCTGGAACGATGTGCATGCAGCAGACGAGCGCTGCAGATGGGTCCGGCGGACCGGACGGCATGTTCTGCGCCTGCGGCACAGCACTCGCAGGAGCGTACTTCACGAAGCCGAGCGGTGCACCGTCGTCGACGACGATCCGTCCGCAGCTCCCCCAGCTCTCCTCGATGCCGCGCATCCACGCGCTCACGCGCTCGGCGTCGCACACAGCGCCGCACTCGAGCGGCAACCGCTCCGGGCTTTCCCAGAACGCGCACCCAGCACAGTGCCCCGGGAGCAGCGCGCTTGCGCTCGAATCGAGCGGGCGGAACCTCCGTGCCATCGCCTGCCTATCCGTCCTCACGCGTCGCGTCCGAGACGGCCTTCTTCACCGCGTCTATCATCCGCCGGCCTGTTCCGCTCTTGAACGAACGGCCGACGGAGATGGCCGCGGACATGCCAGCATCATACGCTCGCTTCGCGGCCTTGGAGCCCGCGTCCTTTGCAACGGCCGCGCCGGCAGCGGCGACTTTCGCGACGCCGCCAGAGGCGCGCAGGTCCGTGTACTCGCAAGCGAGCCGCACTGCACCGTCCCGGAACCCGCTGATCGCGCTCGCGGGGGCCGAAAGCTTGCCGATCGAGACGTCGGCCAGCACCCCGGAGCTGATCTCCAGCGTCTCGACAGCGCCCGTGGTCCAGTCGAAGACGGCGTCCGCCACGCTGCCGACCGCCTCGCCCGAAGCCGTCGCCACCGGCATGCCCCGCCACTGCACCGTCTCGTCCCAGACCAAACCAATCTGCCGCTCGCTCTTCTCGATGCTCGGCAGCTTCTTGCCCTCGAAGACGATAGCGCCCCGCTCGACACGGCACTGCGCGATCGGCACGAACCTCTCGGCGCGCGGTACGAGCCCCCCTGCACGCGGCGGCCGCACCGACAGCCCGACCACCTGGGCCGCCTGCGGGTGGAACAGCACCTCGCCCACCGTCCCCAGCTCACGGCCTTCGGTGGACAGCACGGTCCGCTCCGCGATCTCGCTCAGCCGCACGTCGCGCACCTCCTCGTAGCAGGGCCGGCCGCAAGCGCGACCGGCCCCGGAAGATCTCGAAGACCTCGAAACGTCAGCTCAGCGCAGGCGCGTCCGCTCCCGGAGCCTCGGACTGCTCCGGCGCCTCCGTTGCCTTCTCCACGACGAGGTCGAGCAGCTCCTCGGCCTTCGACTCGGCCGTCGCCACGCTGGACTTCACGGCCTCTCCGACCTTGTGGACGGTCTCCTTCGCCGTCGGGGCGACCTCGACGACCTTCTCCTTGGCTTCCTTGGACACCGTCTCGACCTGCTCGCGCAACCTCGACCGCGCCGCTTCGAGACGCTCCCTCAGCTCTTCGGTCGTCTCTGTGGCCTTCTCCTTGCTCGAGGTGTACACCTCTGTGGCCTTCTCCTTGCCGGCCTCGTAGAGCTCCAGGCCCTCACCCCAGTACTCCTTGGCCTTCGCCGCGATGAACTCCCTGTTCTCCTTGCCGGACTTCGGAGCGAAGAGCAACCCGAGCGCCGCTCCGACGATGCCGCCGAGCAGGAAGGCGCCGAGGACGCTTTCTCCTCTGCGATAGTCGTACATGGTGGCCACCTCCGAGACTAGGACTCACGGGCAGAACCGTACAAGGACTATACCCATCACTCTACCGCATCGAGCGCCATCCGAACGAGCCGTTCGACCAAGTCCTGGAATCCAAGCCCCGCTGCCTGCGCCGCCATCGGCAGAAGCGACGTTTCCGTCATGCCTGGCGAGGTGTTGCACTCCAGCACGAAGGGGGCGCCGTCCTCGTCGACGACCATGTCCACGCGGCTCACGTGACGGCAGCCGAGGAGCTCGTGGACGCGCCGTGCGAGCGACCGGACGCTCGCAAGCGTCTCTTCAGGAAGACGCGCCGGCACGTAGTAGTCGGTCTCGCCAGGCGTGTACATCGCCGAGAAGTCGAACACCCCGCTGCGCGGCACCATCTCAACCGGCGGCAGGACCTCTGGCCCGCCGTCGCCGTCTATGACGGAAACGGCGATCTCGGTCCCGTCGATCCAGCGCTCCACGAGCACCGTGTCGCCGTACGAGAGCGCGTCCAGCAGCGCCGAAGGCAGTCCGTCCTCGCTCGTGACCTTGGTGAGGCCCAGAGCCGAGCCCTGGCTCGCCGGCTTCACCACGAGCGGGAACCCGCCCACGGCGTCGGACACGAGGTCGAGCGCCGTCGCGGCTCCCATGTGCTTGAACGACGCTGCGGTGAACGCGACCCATGGTGGCGTCGGTATCCCGTCTCGCCCGAAGAGCCGTTTAGACAGCGCCTTGTCCCACGCAAGCGCAGAAGCGACGACGCCTGGGCCGGTGTAGCGGATGCCGAGGAACTCGAGCAGCTCCTGGATCGTGCCGTCCTCGCCATCCTTGCCGTGCAGCGCCACGTACACCGCGTCCGGCTTCTCGCTCCTGAGCGTGGCGACGAGGTCCGGCGTCACGTCCAGCGGCACGACCCGATACCCGGCCTCGGCGAGGGCCTCGGTCACGCGCCGACCGCTCCTGAGCGACACCTCGCGCTCGAGCGAACGCCCGCCCATGAGCACCGCGATCTTCTCTTTCACCGCATCCGTCCTCTCACACCTGGCAACCGGCTTCTTGGAAGGCCCGATACAGCTCCAGGCGGTCCTCGAAGACCTCCGCGAGACGGCGCACGCCCTCGCGGATGTCCTCGGGCTCGGCGTAGCAGAAGGCGAGCCGCATGCAGTTCCTGCCCCGGCCGTCCGGATAGAACGCGTCACCGGGGACATAGGCGACGCCGCGCTCAACCGCCTCAGCAAGGAGCGGTTTCGTGTCGATGAACGATGGCAGCTCGACCCAGACGAAGAATCCGCCCTGCGGGCGCGTGTACGCGACTTCCGGCGGCAGGTGCTCAGCGAGCGCCGACAGCATGGTGTCGCGTCGCTGGGCGTACGCCTCCGTAAGCGACGCGAGCACCCGGCGCCACCGCGAACCTGCGAAGTATCGCTCGGCGACTGCCTGCGAGAACTCGCTGCCGCACAGGTCGGCCGCCTGCTTGGCGAGCAGAAGCTTCTGGAGGATCGGCCTGGGCGCGCACACCCAGCCCAAGCGCAGCCCGGGCGCGAAGATCTTCGAGAGCGTTCCGAGGTAGATGACATCTTCGTCCAGCGCCTTGAGGGGCTTGCAGTGGCCGCCCTCGAACCGCAGTCGCCCGTACGGGTCGTCCTCCACCACCGGGACCTCGTAGCGCCTGGAAAGCTCCACAAGGCGTCGCCGCCGCTCCGGCGAGAGCGTGACACCCGCGGGGTTCTGGAAGTTGGGAATCGTGTAGATGAACTTCGCGCCGCGCGGCCCCAGCCGCTCGAGCTCCTCTTCCAGCGCATCGACGCGCATGCCCGCGGCGTCCATCGGCACACACACGATGCGCGGTTGGTACGCCGAGAAGGCCTGCAGTGCACCGAGGTAGGTCGGCCCTTCGGTGATGACGACGTCGCCAGGATCCAAGAAGACCTTCGCGACCAAGTCGAGCGCCTGCTGGGCGCCCGCCGTGACGATCACGTCGTCGGGCTTCGAGCGGATGCCGGATTCCGCCATGAGCTCCACGAAGATGCGCCTGAGCCCCGGCCTGCCCTCAGAGGAGCCGTATTGCAGTGCGGTGGCGGCGTGGTCGCGCACCGCCTCCCGTGCGGCGCGCGCGACCGCGTCGCCCGGGACCTTCGAGACGTCGGGCATCCCTCCCGCGAAGGAGATCACGTCAGGGCGAGTTGCCGCGCCGAACAGGTCGCGCACGGCTGAGGACCGGACCGAGGCCATGCGTTCGGCGTAGGTCCCGTCCCACCTGTCGAACACCACTCGTGCGGTTCCCATCGTGCGCTCCCTGACCCTGGCGCATCCGCCCTGAAACGACAACGACGACCCTCGGACAGGGCGAGGGTCGTCGCGGTACCACCTGTCTTCGTCCGGCGCTCGCGTTCCGCCGGACCTCGGCATCCGGGGATATCGGCCCGGACCGCCCGCTTCCGACTGCTCCCGGGAGCCGTCCTGGCGGGGGACATGCGGAGGGGTGGCTGGGCTGATGGCGCCCTCTTCCCTCACATCCACGCATATTCGGGCGTGTGCGCCCCTATCGTGCGCGTAACCTTACCGCGCGCACGCACGGCGGTCAACCACGCTCACGACGCCTGCCGTGCGCGAAGCGAGCGGAGCCGAGCGGTCTCGGCGACCACGTCGGGCGCATCGCCTGCGCCCAAGAGGTGCTGCATCACTTGGTTCGCAAGCTTGATCGAGCCCAGGCACACCAGGTCGTCGTCGTACTCCACCGAGACCCGGAAGACTCCTTTGCCGTCCCGCTTGAAGTCCCACCGCGTCTTCCCCTTGAGCGTCCGCGGCGAGCCGGACAGCGCCATGATCTCCATGATGACGTGCTCGAACAGGTGCGGCACTTCCGTGTCCGCGATCTCTTCCGCGAACGGACGGCCGCTCGGGTTGTCGCACCAGTGCATCTCGAGCGACGGCAGCACCCGAAGCGCGCGATCGGCCAGCCCAGGCACGCTCGAGGTGCGCATCGTGCCTGTCTCGTCGACGCCGACGACGACGTCGACGCGATCAGGACACACGGTGACTGCGTGGACTTTCATCGCTCCCCCTTCAAGACCCGCTCACGCGCAACGGCGCCGTGTTCCCAGGTAGTACGCCGCGCCCAGTGCGACGACGACGACCACGAGCGCCCCCACCGCGATTCGCGTCGTCTCCTGTGCGGCGATCCTTCGCGCTTCGGCCTTCGCCATATCCTCGATCCTTCGCGCCTTCTTGCGCAGGTCCTCAACGGTGATCGTACGCTCGACCTCGCTCATCGCTGCATCGTCCTCGCTTTCACGACAAGGAATGCGCTCGCACCCAGAAGATAGACGCCGCCCACAAGCGCGAGCGCGCCAGGGTAGGTGATGCGTTCGCCGAGCGCGATGAACGCGGCGATTCCGAGGAGGATCAGGCCGAAGGCCGCCAGCAGCGCAGCGGCGAGCGCAGACGCCAGAGTCAGGCCGAGACGCTGCAGCGGCACCACGACCTTCTCGCGCACTGTCGCCTCCGCCTCCTGGCGGAGCCAGTCGACGACGACTTGCAACAGGTCGGCGACGGCGTCGATGATCGACGCGTGCGCCTCCTCGCCGGCGCGAGGTTCGGCCGGGGTGTCGTCTCGTGCAGTGTCGGACATGCGCGCCTCCGTTCGGGAACCGCTAGGTACATACCCGAACGGAGGCGCGCATTCGCACGGATCAGCGCACGATCCTCCAGCGGATAGTCCCGACGCCGGAGAAGCCGAGGGCCTTGGCCGTTCCGGGGCCAAGGTCGAACGTGCGCCCACGGACGTACGGCCCACGGTCTTTCACCACGGCGATCACACGGCGTCCCTTGTACTCGATCTCGACCTTCGTCCCGAATGGGAGCGTCCGGTGCGCAACCACCATGCTCGTGGGGGTGAGCGTGCCGCCGCCGGCCATGGTGTGGCCGTAGAATCCGGGACCGTACCACGACGCGCGGGCGGTGCGCCAGCCGCTCGGCTCTGACGCTTGCTTTCGCTGCGCTGGACGGCGCTTCACTGCAGGCTTGGCCTTCGGCTTCGCGATGGGGGTCGCCGTCTTGAGCGCCACGGCGGCAAGAGCGGGTGTGGTGGGGGCGCCTGCCGCCTCGACGGAATCGGACTTCGCCTCGAGGACCGTGGCGGCAGTGGCCGGCGCTTGCGAGAGCGTCGGGCGTTCCTCGATGGCGGACAGGCCGGCAGCCGGCGCAAGGCCGCTGCCGATGACGAGCGCGACAGCCAGAGCGACCGCTCCGACGCCGCCCGTCACAGGGACAGACATACTTCGTACCTTCACGCAGAACCTCCCGGTCCGGCTACAGGACAGGCGGCTCACCGGGCATGGATGTTCCACGGAGGTGGAAGACGAGGGGAAGAAGGGGGAATAGCTGCCTCGTACCCGGCCGCTGGATCGGCGCGCTCGCCGCCTTGGCCACACAAGCATCAGCTATGCTGTTCGGTGTGGACCTGATCCGCTGGGCACCGCTGCACCTCAGTGCGATGCGCAGCATCGTGCCCGATTTCGCGTCTCGACGGCCTGGCGCTGGTCCGCGGGTCCGGCCGGAGGCCGTTCCCACGCCAGGCGCGTCCTTGCCTAGCAACAGGGGCGCATTCTACCTGGAAAGCGGCGTCCTGTCCAATCTGGCCGTGCTTGAGAGATCGTGCGGCTGGCGCCCTCAGGGGGTCTGAGTCGCCCCTCCCGATGCGCCGGACAGCGATTCGAGCACCCTCCCGAGCTCTCCGATGTGTTTCCCGTAGGCCGCCCAATCGCCTGCTCGCTGGGCCTCCATCGCGGCTTGGTACAGCTCCGCCGCACGGGCGATGGTCGCGCTCGGCGTCTCGCCCCCGCCTTCGCTGGGCGCGGACGCCCCGAACACCCCCGCGAGCGCCGCAGGAAGGTCCGGTTGCATGGCAACCTTGTCGCCGTACGCGACGATGACGCGCGTGAGCTGGGGCATCGCGGTCTGCTCGGCCTGGAGGTAGAGAGGCTGGATGTAGACGATCGAGTCCTTGATCGGGATGACCAGCATGTTCCCGAACAGCACGTTGCTTCCGCGCTGGCTCCACAGCGTCAGCTGCTGCGAGATGGTGGGGTCTTGGTTGATGCGTGCGCTCACCTGGTTCGGGCCGAGCACCAGCTTCTGCTTCGGGAACGTATAGACGATCCGCCGCCCGTAGGAATCGGCATCAGACGACGCCGCCATCCACCCGATCATGTTGTCCTTGTTCCGCGGGGTGAACGGCAGCATCATCATGAAGTCGGTCTTGGGCTCCTGCGGCAAGCGCATGAGCACGTAGAACGGCTCCATCGCCGTGCCGCCGTTCTCGCCGGGCAGCGCCCACTGGTCCTCCTTGTTGTAAAAGACGCGCGGGTCTTGCATGTGGTAGGTCTTGTACGCCTCTGCCTGAATGCGGAAGAGCCCCTCAGGGTACCTGAGGTGCGCGCGAACGCCCTGGGGCATGTCGCTCGCGTCTTTCACGAGGCCCGGGAAAATCCTCCGCCACGTCGCCAGGAGCGGGTCGGCTTCGTCAATCGCGTAGAAGGTCGTCGTGC
The DNA here is from genome assembly GCF_023371205.1 of Parvivirga hydrogeniphila. Classification (NCBI taxonomy): domain Bacteria; kingdom Bacillati; phylum Actinomycetota; class Coriobacteriia; order Anaerosomatales; family Anaerosomataceae; genus Parvivirga; species Parvivirga hydrogeniphila. Next base: position 247,625 of record NZ_JAMCCO010000001.1, on the reverse strand, counting down.
CGTCGTACGCATCGATCGTGATCTTCACGGAGTTGCGGATGTAGTTCACCCCGCTGATGCGCTCAGAGTAGGGATAGCGGTCAGACACCGTGTAGCCGTCCAGGATCCACACGATGCGGCCATCGATGACGGCCGGGTACGGGTCGTCATCCACGGCGAGCCACGGCGCCAGCTCGCGCACACGCTCCTTCAGCGATCGTCTGAAAAGCACCTTGCTGTCGGACCGGATGTAGTCGGACAGCAGGAACTGCGGCGAGGAGAACCGTAGCGCGAACGCGAGACGTCGCAGCGGGCCACCCACCTCGACGCCGCCAGAGCCTGCGTACCGCGTCCCGGCGTTCTGATCGCCCACGGGGTAGTCGAACTCTTCGATGTCGGTGTCGACGACCGCGTACGCGTCGGTGAGCTCGCCGAAGTACACCGCGGGCTGCATGACCTTGAGGTCGGTCTTGGTGGCGGGCGGGATGTCTCTGACGATGAACTGCGGGAGGCCCTGGCCGCTCACCTCGTTCACGGGGCTCACCACGACGCCGTATCCGTGCGTGTACACGAGGTGCTCGTTCACCCACGTCTTCGCCTGCTCCGCGAGACGGCTCGTGTCGAGCTCGCGTGCGGCGACGAGCACCTGGCGGAGCGTGCCGTCGATGACGTACCGGTCGACGTCCACGTCTGCGAAGTCGTAGTACGGGCGGATGCCCTGCAGCTGCTGGTACGACTCTCGCGCGATGCCCGGGTCCCACAGCCGGACGTTGCTGATCGTCTCCGCGCTCGCTGCGATGTCGGTGGCCGTCAGGCTCTCCTCGGCCGGGAACGCGCGCACATGCACCGCGTCGAGCCCGAACGCCGTGCGCGTCATCGCGATGTTCCGTTTGATGAACGGCTCCTCGGCCGCGATCTCGTTCGGCGCGACGCGGAACTGCTGGACGAGCGAGGGGTAGACGCCGCCGACGAGCACGGACGCGGCAACCCACACGCCCAGCGCCATGGCCGGCAGGCGCCATCCTCGGAAGCGGATGTTGACGATGAGGGCGAGGCCGCACGCGATGGCGACCACGATGAGGATCTGGTACGCCGGGATCTGCGCGTGGACGTCGGTGTACGAGGCGCCGATGACCTGGCCTCGCGGCGAGAAGTCGAGTTCGAAGATGTCGAGCCAGTACTTGAACGCCTGCACGACGATCATGAGGCCACCGAGCACCGACAGGTGCGCCTTCACGTGCGGGTCGAAACCCTTCAGGCGCGCCCAGGGCCGCAAGGCTCCGGAGAACAGGTGCGCTGCGGCCGTCAACAGGAGCGTCACGAACAGGACGCCCATCACCCAGTCCGCGACGGCCCGCAGAGCAGGGGCGGTGAAGAAGAAGAACGAGAGGTCGCGCCCGAACTGCGGGTCGACCTTCCCGAACGGCACCGCCGACAGCGCGAGCCGCACGGTCGCCCACTGCCGTGAGGCGCCGTCGGCAAGCATCAGCGCGACGACCGCGCACGCAGCAAGCGCTGCCGCTCCAGCGAACCGCTCGACGCGACGCTTGAAGTCCTCGAGCGCCATCTCGAGACGGTACGACGCCTCGTCGGTGGCCCGCAGCACTGCTCGGGGCCGAAGCTTCCAGGCGATACGGACGTTGAGGTACGTGGTGACGAATGCGACGACGAGCGCGACGCCAAAGACGGCCCACTTCGAAACGAGACGTGTCCAGAACACGGCCTCGTGTCCGAGCTCGTGGAACCACAGCACGTCCGTGTAGAACCGCGCCACGGCTCCACTGAAGCCGAAGACGAGCAGGAGGACCGCGAAGAGCCAGGCGGCCCGCTTCGCGGTCGCGCTGCTGGTGCTGCGCTCCACAGGAATCACCCTTCCTGAAGCAGGCGGCGGGCGACGACGCCCGCGTCGTCGAGGTCGACGCAGTGCACGACTTCGCGGCCGCCCGCCTCGCTCGGGTCGCTCAAATCGATCTCGGGACCGTCGACGAGCACGCCCGCCTCGTCCGCCACGATGCGCACGCGCGGCGACCGCGCGTCGCCGACAGACGGCGCCACGACGGCCGCGAGCTCGCCCGTGCTCAGCCGCACGACGCACCCAGGAGGATAGACACCCATCATCCTGATGAACAGGCGCACGAGGCCCGGGTCGAGAGCGGAGCCCGCGTTGCGCACGAGGATGCCGATGGCCTCGTCCCGCCGCCTCGCTGCGCTGTACGAACGCCGCGAGGTCATTGCGTCGTATGCGTCTGCCACGGCCACGATGCGGCTCGAGACGTGTTGAGCGGTCGCGTGGAGCGTCGGGTAGCCGGTGAGGTCATAACGCGCATGGTGCTCGAGCACCATGATCGCCGCCGCTTTGTCCAACCCCGGCGTCAGCATGATGTTCTCGGCTCCGTAGATCGGGTGATGCCGGATGAGGGCCCACTCCTCGGTGGTCAGCGGGTCGGTCTTGTTCAGCACCTCGAGCGGGACCATCATCTTCCCGATGTCGTGCAGCAGCGCCCCTGTGCCGAGCGTCGAGAGGAACCGCACGTCGTTCGTGATGCTTGAGCCGAGCGCGATGGACAGGATGGCGACGTTCACCGAGTGGTAGAAGGTGTACTCGTCGAACCGCTTGAGGCTCGCGAGCTCCAGCATCGCGAACCGGTTCTCCAGCACAGAGGAGACCAGGCTCCGGACGACGCTGCGCACGTGCCCCGCGTCGATGACCTGGTTGCTCCGCAGGATGCGGTCGATCTCACGGATGAGGTCGAGCGCGTCGGTGTAGACGGCCCGGGCGCTGCTCGGCCCTCCAGCGACTGTCGAACCGCGCTGTACCGCGACGGCACGAATCTCGATGCCCTCGACGCCGCTTCGCCGCGCCAGTTCCGCTGCGCCGCCTTCAGCGATGATGCGGGCAGGGTCTTGCGCGATCACGTCTGCGAGCTTGAGCACGTCTTCGAGCGTCGCCCCGCGCTTGATGACGATGCTCCCGGCACCGATCGCGGTGAGGTCGCGGGTGAGCTGGTCGAACAGCATGCTTTCCTCGAGCAGCATCTGCTCGCCGAGAAGCACCTGGTCGTCGTAGAAGACGAGCGGGACGTCGACGCCTTCCTCATGGTAGCGGCTCGCGACCGCGAGCAGATCGCTCGCCGCTTGTGCAACCGAGGGATGGCCGATCGGGTACAGCTGGCGGGCTCGCCTGAGCGCGTGCAGGCGCGCAAGGACGTCGCGCGCGCGTGAGAGCTGCTTGGCGGAGAACACAGGGACGCCTTGGCGGCCTTCCGCAACCGGCGCGGCCGGCTCATCGTCGGCAGGGCGGGCGCCCATGGCTTCGCGTACAGCGCCCTGTTCGGGACCGCGCTCGTCGATCCGTGCGGCCTCTTCCTCGGCGAAACCGGTCTTCTCCTCGGGCATCCGCCCGTTCTCATCGCTCATCGCTCACCGTCCGACGACGTCTCGCTCAGCGCTCGTACTGCCTGCTCGGCCGCGGCCGCCACCGCTCTATCTCTCTGGGCCCTGAGCAGCCCTCCTCGCCTGCTCGCCAGCTGCTCCAGCACAGGGACCGCTTCTCGGGCGCCAAGACGGACCAGCGCTTCGATCGCCTCGACACGGGGCGCCACGTCCCTGTTCCCTGCGCCTGCCCCTCGCGCGACATCTGCCAGCGCGTGCGCGGCGCCTCGCACACCGAGCGTGCCGAGGTAGCGCGCGACGAGAGCCACGTTCTGGGCGTCGTCGTCCTGAAGCGCCGCAACCAGGAGCTCTTCTGCGTAGCGGTCACGGACAGACGCCAGCGCCCGGACGGTCTCGCGCCGCACGCGTGCGTCGGCGTGCCGGAGCGTCCGCGCAAGGTACGGCAACACCGCAGGATCGCGCGTCGAACCGAGGATCGCCACGACGTTGCGGACGAAGTACCACCGGCCGTCTTCGACGTGCTTCCCGAGCTGCTCGACATGGCTGGAGGCGATGGCCGATATCATCTCGACGAGCGCCTTTCGCGCGGCCATGTCCTGCTCGCTCGCAAGCACCTCCAAGAGCGGGTCGATGCTGACGTCCCCGAGCATCCGCACGAGACGGGCGCAGGCGGCATGCTGATCGGTGCCGGGTTCGGCGAGCCGGGCCGCTTGGCAGAGGTGGGAAAGCCGTTCTGCCGTGGCGATGCTCGAAAGCACGGCGTGCACTCTGCCTCGCGCCTCCTCGGGCACTCCCTCGTCGCTCCTGAGCGCCGCGAGCGCAGCCACGGCCACCGCTACCGCCTCGAACTCGTCGCGATCGAGCAGCACGGGAAGCCCGTCCTCGACGAGCGCCAAGAGCGACGCGAAGGTCTCGGGACGACGCTCCAGCGAAAGCAGTCTCACGAGCGTCTTGAACACGTCCGCGTCCGACAGGCCAGCGGAGACCTCCTGCCGCAGGCGCGCCAGCTCCGGGTCGGCGTCCGCCACCGACTTGGTCACGCCCAAGTCGACGAGACGCACCGCCTCCTCGATGTCCTTCGGGGCAGTCGTGCCCCGCCCTTTCGGCGTCTCGATCCTCTCCGGCAGCGCCCGCGCGGCGAACCCTCGCGCGGTCGGTTCGGGTATCCCGGCCTCCACCAAGGCGCGCACCGCTGCTTCGGCGACCTCCTGCCGCGAGTGGATGCCGATCAGCGCGAGGTTCAGAAGCGCGCGCGACAGCCCTTCTTTCGACGCCGCATCGCCACCGGCGCCTGCCACGAGTGCGGCGCACAGGTCGTCGAGGGCTATCTGCGAGAGCAGCGCTGCAACGTTCTCGTCGACGCGCGCCCGGGGCAGCAGGTGGTCCGCGATGAGCCGTGCTCGTGTGTCCTGATCGAGCGCCATCACCGCCTCTGCTGCCGACCGATCGAGCTGACCCTGCTCCTCGTCGATGTCGCCGGAGATCGCGCGCGTCATGGCGAAGATGCGGTCTGCGAGCCGCGAGACAGGGTCCGCTGCGGCCTGCGCCGCAACGTGCTCAAGGTAGGCGCCGACCAGCTTCGGTTCGAGCAGGAAACGCACCAAGACGCGCTGGTCGCGATGGTGCAGGTCCCGGACCGAACCGAGCAACCTGTCGATGGCCTCCGGCCCGGGAGGCCATGCCTCCTCGGGCTCTGAGACCCTGTCCGTGAGCTCCGCCTGTTCCGCTTCGCCCGCGTCGACGACCTTCGTCTCCATCTCGCCCACGGTGATCTGGTGCACACCGTGGTCCCACAGCCACGAGGAGAAGCCGCCTTGCTTCTGGATGTCGCCGGGCTCGAGTGTCACTCCCTGCAGGAACGCAGCGATCTCCTCGGGCGTGACACCTGTGTGGAACCGCACGTCGCCGATGCCATGCCGGAAGGACTCGCGCGCGAAGTTCACGAACGCTTGCTGGCCTGGAAGCGCTTGCAGCCCCTCGAAGAACAGCCCGTCTCTGCTCACGACCATCCTGACGGTAGGGTTCTTGCGCTGCAGCGGGCGGAGCTTCTCGACGACGAGGCGGGCGTTCTGCTGGGGAATGCTGCTCGAAGGCGGATACAGCCGCACCGCCTTGTAGGTGACAAGCAGCTGCTTGACGAACGCTTCGATGTCGCCCGGTGCGCGCTTCGGTGCCTTGCTGTCCGCCACAGCCCTGCCTCTCGTCCCCTCGCTCTGCCGTGTGCGCCGCTCTGATTATGCCCTGTCTTCCCGCCGGGTGCTATCATGCGCCGCATGGCCACCACCGACGCTCGCCCTCGCATCGTGCTTGCGTCTGCGTCTCCCCGCAGACGGCGCCTCATCGAGTGGCTCGGCCTGCCGGTCGAGATGCGCTCGCTCGGCATCGACGAGCCGCTCGACCTGTCGCTTCCCCCGGAGGAGCTCGCGGAGCACCTCGCCGCATCGAAAGCGCTCGCCGGAGCGTGGAGCGCAGGCCCTCACGACCTCGTCTTGGGCTTCGACACGATCGTGGTGCTGGACGAGCGGATCCTCGGCAAGCCGGGCTTCGATAGCGAGGCGCGGCAGATGCTTCACGCGCTTTCCGGCCGCCACCACGAGGTCGTGACGGGCGTGGCGATCGTGATCGGCGGCCGCCTGGCGCGCTCGTTCGCCGTGACGACCGACGTGGAGATGCATGCCCTCGGGGATGACGAGATCGAACGGTGGATCGCCCGTGGCGAACATCTGGGTTGTGCGGGCGCCTACAACATAGAGCATCACCTCGCGCGCGTGACAGAGGACGAGTGTTTCCAGAACGTCGCGGGCCTCCCGCTGTGCCACCTGTACGCGGAGCTCGCCACCGGCGCGTTCGGCGACCTCGTCGGCATCACGCCGCCGGTCGTCCGGTGCGACGCCGCGCTGGCCAGGACCTGTCGCCTGGGGCCGAGGCTCTGCGGCCTCATTCCCTGAGCGCGACCACGATGACGCTCTCGTCCTCCTCGGGGCAAAACGCGCTGAAGTCGTGGGCGCCGTAGAGCTCGACGTCGCGGAACCCGGCCGCCTGAAGCTCCGCGACGAGCAGCTCGTGCGGAAGAAGCGCGTGCACCGACCTTCGGCAGGAAAGACGCCAACCGCCGGACGCGTCGGCCTCGAGCGACCGGCTCCACGCCTCAGGCGAAAGCGCGTCGCGGACCTTCGGGTCGCGCACGAGCGTGACGAAGTCGAAGTAGAGCCGCCCTGCGCTCGCGTCGGCGTCCATCACCCGCAAGAAGAACGCGTCGCCGTCGTCCGTTTCGCGGAAGACCGGCGGCACGGTGCGCACGCCGTTCGCAACGATCCTGTGGTGGTTCAGCAGGTGCAAGACGAGCAGGCCGCCTGGCCGCAGAGCGCCGCGGAAGTCCTCGACGGCGCGCCGTAGCCCCTCGACGCCGTCGACGTGCGGAAGCGCGTTGCCGGTGCAGGTGATGGCGTCGACCGGAGCGCCGAGGAGCCGGCAGACGTCGCCGAATGCGCCGCGCACGACGCGCACCCCCACACCGACTCTCGACGCGTGCTCGCGAGCGCGCTCGAGCATCTCCTCCGAAGGGTCGATCGCCCAGACCTCAAGGCCCCACGACGCGAAGAGCGCAGCGTGCCGTCCGCTTCCGGCTCCCACGTCCGCGACCGAGCGCACCCTGTAGCGCTCGAAGAGCGTGCGGAAGAACGGGCCTTCGCGCTGGAGCCGCCGCTCCCAGTCGACGAGCACGTCGTAGTCGCCGGCACGTCCGTTCATCGCAGCTCCTCCTCATCGAGCGAGAAGATGCGCACTGCATTCCTGCGCAGGATGGTGTCGCGCTCCCGCTCGCCAAGCCCGATCTCCTCGAGCGTCCGCCGCTGCTGGTACGCGATCCAGGAGCGGTACGGCGCCGTGGTGCCGGAGTCGGTGCCGAACAGGATCCGCTCCGGACCGAGCGCGAGCAGCGCGCGCTCGAAGACCTGCGCGAGGGTGAAGCCGTGCGGATCGTAGTCCATCCAGTTGTTCGTCCCGGAGGAGTCCACGCACACGTTGTCGCACTGGTATGCCAGACGCAGCGTTTCCGAGAAGTACCCCGCGCCGAAGTGCGCAATCACGAACGTGATCTCGGGGAAGTCGCGCGCCACCGGCGACAGGTCTGTCGGGTCCGCGTATCGCAAGTCGCCTGTCGGCCCGATCGTGACGCCGTAGTGGACCGTGATGGGGCACGCAAGCTCCGCAGCCTTCTCGAAGAACGGCCGGCACGCTGGGTCCGAGAGGTAGAAGTGTCGGTTCACCGGGAGCAGCTTGACGCCGCGGAAGCCCGCGGCCATCTCGCGTTCGAGAAGGACAGCCGCTCCGGAAGCCGTCGGGTCGAGCGTGGTGAGCGCGAAGATGCGCCCCGCTGCCGCGCGGACGAACCGGCGCATGTACTCCGAGTCCTCGAAGACCGACATCACGACGGCTTTCGCGATCCCCGCTTCGTCGAGGCGATGCGCGTACCACGCGGCCATCTCCTCGGGCGCGAGGTCGGGCAGCGGCTCGCCTCTGCGGCCCAGGCGCCTCGTCTCGAGCGCACGCGCGAGCGGCTCGGGAAGCGCTCGCCCTCGCTCCACTTGCTCGAGGAAGAGTCCGCGCGCGAACAGGTGGACGTGGGCGTCGACGACGTCCCCCGGAACGGTGCTGCGGCCGGCCATCGACGCTCCCGCGATCACGCCAGCTGCCCGGCCCCCTGCTCAGGCTCTTCCGGGACGACGAGGGCCATCACGAGGTAGGCGATCACTGCCCCACCACCGTTCACGAACACCGCGAAAGCGAGGAACGCGAGGCGCACCAGCGTGGGATCGACCGAGAAGTACTGCGCAAGGCCCCCGAGCACGCCCGAGACCCACCTGTCGTGGCGTGAGCGGTAGAGCCGCGTCCCTGCTGAGGGCACGTGCGGCCCGGCGTCACGAGAGGCCGCCACGATGAGGAGCGCGCCGATGACGACGAGTGCGATCGCGCTCCGCGCGGCCCACATCGTCTGCCACCACACCCACACGGCGCTCGGGACGAGGCCGGCTTTCTCGGCGAAGGCCCACACGCCCGCCGCGATGACGATCGCGCCGACGATGACCAGCGCTTCTTGCCGGGGTCTGCCGTTCTCAGCCATCTTCACACCTCGCTCAGTAGAGTTCGATCGCGACGCTGCTCAAACCCGCCTGGATCTCCACGTCGAAACGGTCCGCCGCCTGCTCTGGCCCGTGCTCGTACGTGCGCACACCGCTCGCGTCGCTCGTCCGCTCGACCCCGCCCGCCTCGTCGGACTCGAACGACACCAGCCCTCCTCGGACCATCACCCGGAACGCAGCGTCGCGCGGGAACCTGAGCGTCACCGACGACACGCCCGTGTGGATCTCGACGGGAACCACGCCGTCTGCCTCACCGAACGTCAGCGTCGATTCCGAGACGCCCGCGTCGATCCGCGCTCTGGTCAGGCGCAGCTCGGTGAGGTCGGCCTCGAGCTGGCCTGCGCCGGCCTCGATCGTCAGGTCCCAGGGCAGGTCGCGGCTGAGCGCCACGTCGAGCTCGGCCGAAGGGGCCCTGCCTGTCCACAGCCACGGGTGGGAGCCGAGCGAGGTCTCGACGCGCGCGGTGCCGTCCTGGCGGCTGACATCGAAGGTCGGGACGAACGGCGAGCGGCCCGAGGCCGCTGCAAGCGCTTCGCCCGCCTCGACGGACACGCGGCCTGCGCCCCCACGAACGACGGCGACCCCTCGCATCACCGATGCAGATGCGGGCTCCACGAAGGAGAAGTCCTCTGTGGCTCCCGAAGCGGTCCGCTGCGCTGGCGCCACCCCGATACCGCTCGCTGACGCGAACACCGCATACAACAGGCCCGCGAGCACGACGAGGCTCGCCGCAACGCGGACCCACTCGCGCCCGAGCCCTTTGCCGAGGATGTCCAGACCGGCTGCGATGATCAGTAGCGGCCAGAGCGAGAAGACGTCCGCCCAGACCGACCACGACAGCGCGCCCAGCGTGTTGGCGAGCAAGACGCTCCCGAGCGCGACGACCGTGAGCCCTTCGACGACCCGCTTCGCACGCATCATGACCGCACCCCCCTCACGACCATCCTCAGGCCGACGAGGATGAGAAGCACCGGCCAGAAGCGCCAGAGCTCGACGTCGACGAACCGGGCGACAAGCAGCGCGACGCCTAGTGCGACCAGCACGACGCCCGCCCAGGTCGTGCCGCGACGGTACGAGCGCTCAGACGGCACGGCCGGCGCTGTCGCAGGCGGTGCGGAGGCTGGCGCCGCGGCGCGGTCTTCGGCGTTGGCAGGTGGTGCGCTCGGCTGCTGCGGCTCGCCGGACGATGCGTCGTCCGGGGCCTCCGGGACGACCGCCGCCATCACCAGATACGCAAGCGCCATGCCGCCGCTCGTGACGAACAGCAGCGCCAGTGCCGCCAGACGAACCAGCACGGGGTCCCACCCGAAGTGCTCGGCCAGTCCTCCGCACACACCAGCGATCATCCGGTCCGAGCGGCTACGGTACAGCCTCTCTGCCATCGGATCCCCCTTCCTTCTGCTCGCTGGCGCTCACGTCGGCAGCGTCGCCTCGCCGCACGGAGATCCGCAGCCGGGAGATCCTGCGGCGACGCATCGCCTCCACCCGCGCGGTGAATCCCGGTCCTTCGATGGTCTCGCCAGGAGCAGGGATGCGCCCGAGCTCCGCGAGGACCCACCCCGCCACGGTGTCATACTCGTCCGACTCAGGCAAGTCCACGCCGAGCATCTCCCGCGCGTCCGACACCGGCAGCTGCGCATCGACGAGCCACTCCCCGTCGCGCACGGGCACCACGTAGCGCCGGTCCCGATCGAACTCGTCTGCGATCTCGCCGACGATCTCCTCGACGATGTCCTCGATCGTGATGATGCCTGACGTGCCGCCGTACTCATCGACCACGATCGCCAGGTGCGTGTGCGCCGACCGCATGTCGGAGAGCAACGCCAAGATGGGCTTCGTTTCCGGGACGAACATGGCCGGCCTCACGATCTCCCCCACGCGCCGGAGCCGCTCTCCGCGGGTCATCTCAGAGATCAGGTCCTTGAGCAGCAGCACGCCCACGATCGAGTCGGGATCGCCCCGGTGGACAGGCATCCGTGAGAAGCCGGTGCGCTGGAACAAGCCGACGGCTTCCACAACCGTCACGTCTTCCGGGAGCATCGCCACGTCCACCCTCGGCACCATGACCTCGCGCGCGACCGTGTCGCCGAGTGCAAGGATCCCGTGGATCATGCGCTTCTCTTCATCAAGCAGCGTCCCTTGCTCGGTCACGAGGAGCTTGATCTCCTCCTCGGTCACGCCCGGCCGCACGGCGCCGCGTGGGACGCCGAGCGCGGCGGCGACGAGGTCGGTGCTCCGCGCGAGCAGCCACACGAGCGGCGCCATCACGGCCTGCAGCACGGCGATAGGACCAGCGACCGTCTTGGCCACCGCCTCCGCACGGTGGAGACCGACACGCTTGGGCGCAAGCTCGCCGAACACGAGCGTGAGGTACGAGACCGCAAGCGTCACGAGCATGACGGCGAGCCCGCCGGATATCCGCGCCACCCACGCAGGACCCGCCGCCTTGAGCCAGCGCGCGAGCGGCATGGCGAGCGATGCGGTGGCAACGGCCGACGCGCCGAAGCCGATGAGCGTGATGCCCGCCTGGATCGCTGCGAGGAAGCGCGATGGGTCTTCGGCTACCCTCAGCACCGCGGCGGCCCGCTTCGATCCCTGTTCCGCCTCGGCCTTCAGCGCTGAGCGGCGGGCGCTCACGAGCGCGATCTCCGCAGCAGCGAACACGCCGTTCGCCGCTATGAGGAGAAGCACGATCAGTGCTTGAGCGATGTATGCGTCCATGCCGATAAGAGTACCGTAACGTCCCGCGAGCATAACCGGCGGCATCGGTCTGTACGGCACGACGCCGTTCGGACACAATGGAAGCGTCTGACACGACGCGGAGCGTAGGACATGGCGGGACCCGAACGTCCACAAGCGCTCGAACATGCGGTGCGCGCGCTGTCCACCGCACTGAAGACCGCGCGCTTGTATCCTCCGGCCTCGCCCATCCCGCAGCAGTCAGCGCGCTCGGCGTCCGACGCGCTTCTGGCTGCGCTTCACGACAGCGGGCTTCCCGCGCTTCCGTTCACGCTCGCCCGCGACGGGCTTGCGCTCGCGGGCTCGGACTCAGCGCTTGGCGCTCCCGACGTGGCCGAGCTCCTCGCGTCCCACGGCATCGCCGAGATCGTCTTCACGCCCGAACTATCCGATGGGGACGTCACCGCCTTCCTCGTGACCGCGTTGCGCGACCCCGAAGAGGTCCTGCGGCAAGGCGGGCTTGCCGCAGCGCTCGAGGCCGCCGGCGTCGAGGGCATCCGCGTCTCAGAGGTGGCCATCACCGTCGTCGACCAGCGCGCAGGCGAGCAGACGCCTGACTTCGACGACTTCTTGGCGTCCATGGCCGGCGACGTCTCCGCGATCTCCTCGTGGCTTGCGTCGATGAGCGGCAAGGACCCCGCAGCGCTCGCGGAGGGGCTTGCCGCTCTCGCGCAGGCCGCAGGCCCGAATGGCTCGACGACGGTCGCCGACACGCTCGCGCACGCCTTCGACGGTCTGTCGCAGGACGCGAAGGACGCGCTGTTCGCCGCGGCCGTGCGGGAAGAGACCGCGGCGGCGGTCGTCGGCCCCGCACTCAGTCGTATCGACTCCGCGAAGATAGCCCAGGCGCTCGCCGCCGGTGCGGCGGGCGCGAACATGCTCTCGCTTTCCAATGCGCTGGCCAAGCTTCCGCTCGGCGAACGACTGGGAAGCGTGCTCGCGGACCTGAAGCCCACGCTCGAAGCGCTTGGGAGAAGCGGGACCGAGATCGGCTTCATGGAGCACATGCTCGAGGTGCGCTCACGCGCCGAGCCCGAGGTACCGCTCATCGACCTCGAGGCCGGCCACCGCGACGCTGCCCTGCGCGCCGAGGAGGCTTCGGCTGCGATCGAGACCATGCGCCGCGACGTGGCCCATGCCGCAGAGGCCCTCCCTGAGCGCTCGGTCCGCCTGATGCTCGATATGCTCGACCGGCAGACCGACTTCGAGATGTACTGCAAGATCCTCGACGGCCTCGCCTCCACGGTCCCCGTGCTCATCGCGACGCGGCAGCTCGGCCTCGCGCGGTCCGTCCTCCAGCAGCTCTCGGCGCGGGAACAGCGCACAGACCTCCCGTGGCCGGAGCTGTCGAACCGCATCACCGGCGCGATCGCCCGCGCGACGGACACGCACGCGATGGAAGAGCTCCTGCACGCGGTGGCGGACGACCAGCGGCTCGCTCCGGACGCGAAGTCGCTGCTCTCGCTCGCTACGCCGGACTCCGCTGCGGAGTTCGTGCGCGCCGCCCTGGCGTCGCGCGACCCGGAAGCGCTTGGAGCAGCGCAGCTCGTGTTGGGTCGCCGCATCCTCGACGTGGCCGCCGCGCTCGCACCGTCGGCGCGGTGGTTCGAGGCCGGGCAGCTCGTTCGCTTGCTCATGGAGGCGGGCGACGAGCCGCGTGCGCGCGCCGCGATCGAGGCGCTTGCGTCGCGGCCTGATGCTCAGACGCGCCAGGAGGTGGCGCGTGGGCTCGGAGCAGCGAGTGCTCCGCACGCCGTCCGGCTGCTGCAAGCGCTCGCGAAGGACCCCGCTCCCGAGGTGAGGGCGGCCGCCGTCCGCGCGCTCGGCAGGAGCCCCGCTCCGGGCGCAGCATCGGCCCTCGCGCAGCTCTTCGACGAGCTCGACTGCGACGGGAAGGACTTCTCCGCGTGCCGGGAGATCATCCAGGCGCTCTCGCGTTGCCCCGATGACGAGAGCGAGGCCGTGCTGCAACGCATCGCGAACCGCAAGGCGCTCATCAAGCGCGGGCACTTCTCAGAGGTCGTCGACTGCGCGCGCCAGGCCCTTGCGGCCAGAGCGCGAGGAGGTGTGTCGCCGTGACCCGTGAAGCCGTGGATCTCGTCGCGGCGCTCTCGACGGCGCGCAGGGCGGCGCACCTGTACCCGCAGACGCACCCCTCGTACGTGGAAGCGATCGCGAGCTTCACCAATGCGGTGTCCGCCTGCGTGGCCGCTCGTCCGTGCACGCTCGCTGTGTACGCTGGCCGCCTGTACCACGAGAACGCGCCGCTTCCCTTAGACGTACCTGCCGTCCGATCGCTTGCCGAGACGTTCGAGTCGCACAACGTCGAGAGCGTCACATTCCACCCGGACGTCGCACAGCACGAGCTCGTCGCACTGCTCGAGGCCCTCAGCGCCAAGCCCGAAGCCGGCTACGACCTGGCCGCCGAGCTGGAGCGGGCTGGCGTCGTGGGCGTGACCATCGGCGTCATCGCGGATGAAGACGCCCAGAAGGCCGAGGAGCGGAACCGGAAGAAGGAACAGGACCGCGCGCTCTACCACCGCCTTCTCGCGCTGATGCAGAGATTGAGCGAGCAGGTCGCGCGGCGCGGCGAGCCCGACCTCGAACAGGCGGGCATCTTGGTGGAAGGCGTGCTCGCACGTCTGATGGAAGACTCCGCCGCCGTCCTCGGGCTTACCACCATCGCCTCGGCGAGCGAGCCGTCGCTCTTCCACGCCATCAACACGATGGCGTACGCGCTCGTCATGGGGGCCGAGCTCGGGATTCCGGAAGAGGGGCTTGCCTCCTTGGGTATCGCCGCGCTCTTGCACGACATCGGCAAGGTGCCGTTCGACCTCACCGACCCTGAACAAGCGCAGCGTGCGGAGGTCCTGCACCCCTCGCTCGGCGCTGAGATCTTGAGCCGCCTGCCAGACGCAGACCGGACCCCGATGCTGGTCGCGTACGAACACCACATGGGGGTCGACGGCTCAGGCCACCCCGACCGCGAGGCAGGCTACGTCACCCACCCGTACAGCCGGCTCGTGGCCATCGCGAACCGCTACGACCATCTCGTCACCCCGAAGCCGCACGGACTTGGCCTTTCCCGGGACCGCGCGGTGATCCAGGTGCTCCGCGAAGGCGGGGCGTCGCTCGACCCTATGTTCACGCGGCTGCTCGCAAAGGCGTTCGGGGTCTTCCCTGTCGGGTGCGTCGTCCGCCTGTCCGATCAATCGGTCGGTGTCGTGATCGCGCCAGGACCGTCGCCGCTCACGCCCCGCATCCAGCTCCTCTTCGAGCCGGACGGGACAGAGACCGAGCGTGGGCGCACTCTCGAACTCGCAGGCTCAGGGCTGGATATCGTCGAGGTGCTCGACCCCAGGAGCCTGGCGCTCGATGTCTTTGAGCGCCTGTGAGGTCGCTGCTGCTCGCGCTACATCTCGGAGTGCGGAGCGATCCGGTACAAGACCAGCGCGATGAGCGCGAGCCGCCGGTTCCGGTCCTGGCACGCGCGAACGAATTCCGCGACCGTCTCCCGCATCTCCGGCGTGGGCTTGTACCGGATGAGGCCGCCTGCGACCGAGAGGATCCTCGCATCTTGCAGAGCGGCGACCTCCGGCTCGATCTCGTCTGCTTTCCGGCCGAGCCGCGAAGCAAGGCCGTTCAGGTCGAGAACCGCGTCCGGGTTGCGGTAGAAGAAAACAAGGATGTCCCAAGTCAGAAGCGACCTCACGTGTCGCTCCACGAATTCGGTGACCTTCGGACCCAGGACTCCTTCGAGATCGTACACCCGCGACCCTTCCAGTGCTGGGTGCGGTGACGCACCCGCCCCTCGCCTGCTGCAGCCTGCGCCGATGCGCTGTCTCCCTCGCTGCGTCGACATAGAGTGTATCCGAACGGCACCATGAATCAAATGGTCCGGTACGAGCGGCATCTCTCGTGGTGTATGCGGTCAGGTGCGGTACCGAACGGCACGACGAGCGGCGAGCTACTCGGACAGCGTCCCCGGTGAGGTCTCGGGTCTCACAGGGAAAGCCACGATGGGTCCGCAGCGGCGAACTCCTTGAACGCGTTGGGGGGAACGGCCCGGGAGAAGACGAAGCCTTGCGCCATGTCGCACTTCAGGGCCTTGAGGTAGCCGAGCTGCTCGGCAGTCTCCACGCCTTCAGCGATAGCGAGCGAATCGAAGCTGTGCGCGAGCGCCACCATCGCCGCCACGAGCGCAGCGTCCTGTGCGTGCGTGTCGATCTGCTTCAAGAACGACCGGTCTATCTTGAGCTCGCTGAACGGCATGTCGCGCATCCTGCTGAGCGACGAGTACCCGGTGCCGAAGTCATCGAGCGCGACTCGAGCGCCCATCCCCCGCAGGATACGCAACACCTCGGCCGCAGTGTCTGGGTCTTCCACGATCGCGGTCTCCGTCACCTCGAGCACGCACCTGTCGGGACGGACTCCCGTGTCGGCGATCGCGTCTCTCACGTGTTCGACGACCTCGCCCGAGCGCAGCTGCCGCGCACTCACGTTCACCGAGACCCACACGTCGTCGAGGCCCTCGTGGGCCCACTGGCGCATTTGCCTGCACGCCTCGTGGATAACCCAGGCGCCGACGTCGGAGATCAGCCCTGTCCGCTCCGCGACCGGTATGAACGTGGTCGGCATCACGAGGCCGTGACCGGGGCGCTCCCAGCGCAGCAGCGCTTCTGCCCCCGCGACCGTGCGGCGATGCACGTCGATCACCGGCTGATAGTGCACCACGAGCTCGCCGCGCTCGAGCGCCTGCCGGAGTCCTTCAGAGATGTCGGCCGCCTGCTCTGCTTGTTCTGCGAGCATCGGGTCGAATACCCGGTAGCGCGCGCGGCCGGCCGCCTTCGCGGCCTGAGCCGCCGCCTCTGCGCGCGCGAGGGCGATCTCGATGTGCTCCGGCGCCCCTTCGAGAGCCGCTAGACCGATGCTCACCGTCGCCCGCACGCGATGCTGGCCGATCGTGCAGGGCTCGCTCGTCACGCGCAGCACGCGCTCGGCCGTCTCTTCTGCCTCACGCGCGCCGCCGGGCGCGTCGAGAAGCGCGACGAACTCGTCCGCCCCGAAACGCACGAGCGCGTCGCGGGGCGAGAGCGCCTCTCGCAAGCGGGCGCTTGTCGCGTCGAGGACGGCCTCGGCCTCCACGTGCCCTACCTGCGCGACCACGGAGCGGAAGCGGTCGACGTCCACGAACATCAGCCAGGGCCGTTCAAGGACCCTCGATGCGGCTTCGAGGGCAGAAAGGGCGCTGCGCCTGCTTTCGTGCAGCGACAGAGGAGCGCCTCCCGCCGCGTCGGCCACCGGAAGGAGCGCAAGCACGACGACAGAGCGCCCTGCGTGCACGGCGTGCGAGGCGCTCACGACGATCTCGGCCGCGGCGCCGCTCGCCGACCTCACGACGACGGGGGCCGATGGCCCGTTGTCTGCGCGCAAGAACGCCTCGGCCGCGTCACGATCCCGCTCGGCGAACAGCTCATGGAGGTTCGCTGCGCTCAGCGCGTCCTCGTCCACGCCCAAGAGCGACGCCGCTCGGCGGTTGGCCCGGACGATCGCACCAGTCGCGCGATCGACCGCCAGGAGACCGCAGGGGGCGGCGTCGAATACTGTCGTGTCGATGTCTGCGCCCATCGAGCCCTGTATTCCCTTCCGGCCAGGCGGAGCAACCGCGCCGCGCGGGAATACTAGGCGAAAGAGAGAGCGCTTGTCCGTGACCCGGGTCACCGGCCAGATGTTGTCAGGGAGGACGCTGTGTTCGAGCGTGCGGTGATATGCACCGACCTCACGCAGTCCTCCGCAAGCGTCGTTGCGTGCGCCGGCGCGCTCGGCGCCCTCGGCATCCAAGAAGTCGTCCTGGTGCACGTGATCGACGTTGCCGCGACGAACGCAGGGAGCCTTCCTGGGAGCGGCGTGTTCGAGCGTCAAGCCGAAATCCTCGAGCAGGCCGGTTTGCACGTGAGCGTGGACGCCGCGCTCGGGTACCCGGCGTTCGAGATCGAAGCGGTGGCGGACGCCCACCGAGCCGAACTCATCGTCGTCGGATCGCACCGCAAGGGCCTCTACCCGGCCACGTTCTCGGGCAGCACATCCTCTGACGTTCTGCGGATCGCGTCGCGCCCCGTGCTGCTCGTCGCGTTGGAAGCGCTCGGGGGCCCTGACCGAAGCCGGCAAGCATGCTCCCGGCTCCTCGCTTCGGCGCTCTTCTTGACGGACTTCTCAGAGCAGTCCGAGCTCGCAGCGCGCTACCTTATCGCCCTCGCTCGCAAGGGGCTTCAGCGTGCAGAGCTCCTGCACGTCGTGCCGCTCGGCGAGCAGCACCCGCAGCTCCGTGCCCGGTCTGCCGGAGAACGGCTCGAGCCGTTGGCCGTCCGCTTGTCTGAGATGGGAGTATCGGCCGAGCCCCGCATCGCTTTCGGCAGCGTCGCCACCGTGGTTGCCGAACGGGTCCGCACGGACGAGCACACGCTCGTCGTGGTAGCGCCTCACGAGCCCCCGCCCGGTTCTTCTATGCTCGATAGCGTAACGAATGCCGTCATCCGCAACACTGCAGCGCCTGTGCTCGCGATTCCGCCGAACTGCCTGCGCGAGCCGCGCCTCTAAGGCGTGGGCAGCACGTGCAGCACCACCGCGAGAACGTGGCAGGCGCTTCCTGCAAGCACGAACAGGTGCCACACCATGTGCATGTACCGGACGCGCTTCGCCAGGTAGAAGATGGTGCCGAGCGTGTATGCGGCGCCACCGGCAGCCAGAAGCGCGACGCCTCCCGGGTGGAGCGCCGCTGACAGCGGGCGGATGACCACGACGACGAGCCAGCCCATCGCGAGGTAGACGACCGTCGAGACCCACTTCGGCCGGTAGACCCAGAACGACTCCAGCGCGACGCCGAAAAGCGCGAGGCCCCAGATCACGCCGAAGAGGACAAGCCCGCCTTCGTCTCGCAGGGTGACGAGCGTGAACGGCGTGTAGGTGCCAGCGATCAAGAGGTAGATGCTGGCGTGGTCGAGCACCTTCAGCACGTGCCGGGCCCGCTCGTTCGGGATGCTGTGGTACAGCGTCGAGGCCGCGTACAGCAGAACCAGCGTCACGCCGAACGTCACGGCGCCCGCAATCCGCCACGGATCCTTGCTGAACGCGCTCAGGACCGCGAGGGCCACGAGCGCCGCCAGGCTGAGCGCAACGCCGACGCCGTGCGTCACAGCGTTGGCGATCTCCTCGCCCACCGAGTACTCTCTGCGCCGTTCAGACCTCGCCGACCCGTCGCTTGCTCTCCCTGGAGCGCCCTCGTCCATGCCGCCTCCTGCTCGTTGCGCGAACACGCGCCGCGCGCGCCTGCGTCTTGGTACTGTAGCAGCACACGGCTTTGGAGACGCGATGTGCGAGTTCTGCCACAAGCACGGCGACGGCCAAAAGTGGTACTTGGCAGCGGCCTCGTACGCCGCTGACTTGCAAAGCGACCTGGAACGACGCGGCTACCTCGTCGAGTTCGTGAGCGGCTTCGACGAGCGCATGCGCCGGACCGTGCCGCTCCTCGAACGTCTCCGCGTCCTGCCGAAGCCGCTCGGCGACGCGGTCCGGACGGCGTCGAGCCGACGCATGCAGCGCGACCACTTCGGGCAGCCTGTGACGCTTGAGGACTGCGCCGCGATCCTCGACATCGCCACGAGCGTCGTCCGTGTCCCGTGCGTGTGCCGGCACTTCGCTCGAACGCCCGACGACGGCGTGTGCCTGGCGATCACCACCCGGCCGACGGACGACGTCATCGAAGAGGCGTTCGCGGGCCACCTGTCGGAACCGGACACGCCCGGGCTCCAACGCCTGTCACGAGCCGAGGCGCTCGCGCTCTTGTCCCGCTGCGAAGAGCAGGGGCTCATGCACTCCGTGTGGACGTTCAAGACGCCGTTCATCGCAGGCATCTGCAACTGCTCGCTTCAAGCCGGATGCATGGCGATGCGCAGCACGCTCGAGCTCGGCGTGAAGGTGATGTGGAAAGGCGAGCGCATCGCCCGCCTGGACGCCGACGCGTGCACGGGCTGCGGAGCATGCGCCCAGCGCTGCCCCTTCGTGGCCCTCTCGCTCGACCGCGCGCGCCGCGTCGCGGTGCTCGACGCGGCGCGCTGCTACGGGTGTGGGCTGTGCGCTGGCACGTGCCGACCGAAAGCGATCGGCCTCGTCGACCGGAGCTCGGTGCCCGCCTTCGCGAACGACTGGTAGGCCGCGCACGCTGTCACGCGCCCGCCTCGTAGCGGACAGGGAACCAGACCCGGAACGTGGATCCCTTCCCGCGGGTGCTTTCCACCTCGATCCGCCCGCCGATGGTCTGCGCCAAGCGCTTGCACAGCGCGAGGCCGAGCCCGGTCCCGACGTGCGCGCCTCCCTCGCCTTCGCGCAGGTGCCGGAACTCCTCGAAGACGTGGGGCAGGCTCTCTGGTGAGATGCCCACGCCCGTGTCGGCGACCTCCACCGCGACCTGGCCGCCCGTCGGACCGACGACGCGCACCGTGATCCCGCCCGTCTCGGTGTACTTGAGCGCGTTGGCGAGCAGCTCAGCGAGGATCTGCTCGACCTTCGTGCGGTCGGTCTCGACGCCGACCGGTTCCCCAGGAACCTCGGTGCGCACGGACAGGCCCTTCGTAGACGCTTCCGCCTGCACGCTCACGGCAACGGACTCCGCCAGCTGACGCAGGTCGAACGGCTCGAGGCGCAGGTCGACGGCGCCGGACTCGAGACGCGTGAGCTCGAGGATGTCGTCCACGAGCTCGTTCAGGCGCTTGGCCGCTTCCCCGATCATCGCGACCTGCCGCATCTGCTCAGCGCTCAGCTCGCCCGCAAGCCCCGACGCGAGCGCCTCCGAGAAGCCGAGAATCGTCTGGAGCGGCGTCCGGACTTGGTGGCCCATGTCCCGGTACAAGCGCGACCGCCGCTCGCGTTCCTGCTCGAGCGCGCTCGTCGCGTCCAGCAGATCGGCCGTGCGGCGCTGCACCACCGTCTCGAGCTCTCGGCGATACCGGGCCACCTCGGCTTCTGCCCTGCGCTTCTCGGTGATGTCGTGCAGCACAGCGTACACGAGCGTGCGGCCGCCCATGGAGAGCGGTCCCGCGAAGACCTCGACGTCCCTCACCTCACCTCCCGCGACGACCTGCCGGGCGATGAAGTAGTCTCGATGCCCCCGCGCAACTGCGCGCAGATCCGTGTGAAGCGCCTCTGGCGATTCGGCAGCAAGCTGCAAGAAGCTCATCGTCGTGAGCTCGCGCTCGTCGAGCCCGTACAGGACGCACGCCGCTCGATTCGCTTCGACGATCTGCGTCGAGTCCGGCTCGATCAGCACGATCGGCATGTGCCCGTGCGCGAACATCGCCGCGTAGCGCTCCTCGCTCTCGCATAAGGCCCGCTGCGCCTTCAGGGCGGCGATCGACGGAGCGACCGTCGCCGCGAACAAGCGCAGCATGCCTCGCACCGCGGGCTCGCGTTCGATGGGATGGGCGAAGTACGCTCCGATGACACCGATGCGCTCGCCCTCCTCGTCGAGGAGCAAGGCCCCGGCGAACGCGCGATATCCATGCCCCGTTGCCACGGGGTCATCGCTGAACCGCTCTGCGAGGCCATCGCGCACCACGACGATGGGTTTCGCGGGCGCGATCGGCGCAGGCGAGGTGCCAAGGTCCCAGTCGCGGTCCGGCCGTTCCTCTCCCTCGATGATTGCGGCCAGCGTGCGAGAGAGACGCGGCCGGTCGGGCTCGATCTCGGCGATGAACACGCTCCCAGCCCCAGCGGCCTCAGCAAGCTCTCGGGCCGCTCTCGCGAACGTCCTCGGTTCGACGGGCAGCGCAGAGCTCGGCCGGCCCCCTGCAAGGCGCTCGTCGGAAGCGTCGTACACCAGGACCACCGCGCCCGTGAGCGCCCCGGCCTGCGTGGCGGCGGGAAAGCCTGCGTACCAGATGAGGGCCGCCGCGCCATCAGAGAGACGCACCTTCGCGCTCCCGTCCAGAAGCGAGCCCCCGATCGCCGCCTCCGCGCACAGCGCCTGCCAGAAGTCGCCTCCATCGGCGAGCAGCACCCGTGGCGTTCCGTCAGGAGCGCTTCGGCTCACGAGCAGATCGGCCCGCGCGTTGGCAATGACCACGCGACCGTCGCCGCCGAACTGCACGACAGGGCACGGCATGCTCTCTGCGAGCATCGCGAAGTAGCGCGACACCTCGGACGCTTCGTCGTGCCGCGTGTGCATCAGCTGCTGCTCCGTTCCTCGCTCGTGCGGTATCTTCATGATGATGCCCGTTTTCCCGTCCGGCAATGGAGCGCCTATGGAGACTGTCCACGTCCACGTATGGGTCTCGGGCGTCGTGCAAGGCGTCTTCTATCGCGCGGCGACCGTCGAGCAGGCGCGCGCGGCCGGCGTCGCCGGGTGGGTCCGCAACCTGCCCGACGGACGCGTGGAGGCCGTGCTCGAAGGGCCGCGCGACGCAGTAGAGCGCGTGCTCGCATGGATGCGCATCGGCCCTCCCCGCGCCGTGGTCGACCGCGTCGAAGTCGCGAGCGAGCCGGTCGAAGGGCTCGCGGGCTTCAGCGTCCGTTGAGCTTCGGCTGTCTTCCTTTCGTCGTCACGAGCGTCACACCGGCGAGCGCCACCGCCCCTCCGACGACGGTCAGCGCTTGCGGCACCTCTCGGATCCACGCCCATGCGATGACCGCCGCCATGACCGGCTGGACGTACAGGAAGCTCGAGGCGACCGAAGCCGGCAGCTTCGCGAGCGCGCGAGAGTACAGCAGGTACGCGATGGCTCCTGGAAAGACGCCGAGGTACAGCACGGCGAGAAGCGCGGAGCGCGGAGCGGAGCCGATGCTCGCCGCGAGCCCGGGCGCGAACACGAGCATCGGGAGGGTGCCCAGCCACATCGAGTACGCCGTGTACTCGAGCGGGGTGTAGCGGACGAGCAGCGGCTTCGTGACCACGAAGTAGCCGGCCGTGGACATCGCGGCGGCGACGACGAGGGCAGCGGCCGGCTCGAACGAAAGGCCCCCGCCTTCCGCCAGGGTGATGATCGCGACGCCCGAAAAGGCGATGGCGATGCCGAGCCATCCCCACCGCGTCAGCCGCTCGTCGAGGAAGATGCGTGCGAGGATCGCCGTGAAGACCGGGCCGGAAGCGATGATCAGGCTCGCAGCGCCCGCCGAGACCGCCGTCTCGCCGAAGTTCAGCGAGAGGTGATAGATCGTGATGCCGAAGAGCCCACCGAGCGCGATGCGCCCGACGTCCTCGCGGCGGGGCAGCCGCATGCGCGCGCCAAGGGCATAGATGCCGAGGGAGGCCGAGGCCGTCAGGAACCGCAGCAGCGCGAGCTCTCCCGGTCCGAACCCACGGAGACCGGCCTTGATTCCCGCGAACGCGGAGGACCACAGAAGCAGCGCGGTGCCCACAGAAAGGAGCGTGCCCGCCTCGATCCTCTCACGCGACACCGGCCATCTCCCTCATGGACTGCGGCCGCAACCGCCCGTAACCACGACGGAGCGGGCCTTCCGGCCCGCTCCCGCTTGCGCTTTGGTGGAGACGAAGGGGCTCGAACCCTCGACCTCAGGCTTGCAAAGCCCGCGCTCTCCCAACTGAGCTACGTCCCCGCAACCGCGCAGTATAGCATCGAAACGAGAGGCCCGCATGCGCGGACCTCTCGAAGCCGTGGCCGGGACGACCTTCGCACCGCCCGAGCCGCCCCTCCATAGGGCTATCCTCGGAAGCTCTTGGCCGACTGAGCGTTCCCTGTCGGCCGCACCTCCCGGATCGCCAGGGGCTTATGCCCGGCCGCCTGTGCCCGCACCGTCGCGATCGGCGAAGGCACCGGCGCCTTCATCTGCCGCCCCGACCGAAGCCTGGGATTCCATCTCTGCCACCGGTATACCCTCACCTCCGTCGGTCAGGCTGAGAGGAGAACGCTCCTCTCGACTTCTTATACCCTCGGGACCGCGTCACTTCAAGGAGTCGAGGATCTCCCGCATCTTCGCTTCTGTCATCTCGCCGACGACCTTCTGGACGATCGAGCCGTCCGAGGACACGAACACGAACGTCGGCACGTACTGCAGACCCAAGGAGTCAGCGAGGCGCGAGCCCTCCTGATCCTTCTCCACGTCGTAGAGCTTGAACTCGACCTTGCCTTCGTACTGGCCCTTCAGCCCGTCGACCACGGGCGCCATCTTCCGGCAGGTGGGTCACCAGTCGGTGAAGAACTCGTACATCGCCGGCAGGCCGCTCGCAAGCGGCTGGAGCCCATCGGCCGTCTTCGTCGACGAACCGGAGTCCACGTCGCCGTCCCACGCGACGATCCCCGCCTTCAGGTTGTACAGGTGCTGGAACCCCGCCTGCGAAAGTTGCTGGAACACGTATGCAGAGCGCTCGCCCGTGGCGCAGTACAGGAGCACCGGCTCGGTCTTGTCCCACGACTGGGCCTGCGCCACGACCCGATCCATCGGGACGTTCTCGGCGCCGGGGATGTGCGCCGCCGCGAACTCCTCGGGGGTGCGCACATCGACGATTCTTGCCCCGCGCTTGATCAGGGACTTCGCCTCGACATTCGAGACGTCTCCCGAGGCAGGCAGCGGCCCCGAGCGCCCGAGCGCTCCGATCGCCACGATCGCCGCCAGCGCGAGCAGCACGACGCCCGCGACGATCCACCGGGCCTTCGGGCTCCGCTGCGTCTGCGTGCTTCCCACCGCCTTCTTGCCGTTCGCCATGGATGGCTCCGTCCTCTCGCTATCGTGCTAAGTATACCCCGTTGGGTATGCTATAGCAATCTCCATGCCGTCGTCGTGCCCCTGTCGTATGCAAACGCCATGCCGTCTGCGTGCCCGTTTCGTGGCAGAATACAAGGGATCGGCCATGTCGATGAGCGGTGGAGACGATATGCGCGACGCGCGGTCGGCCCTGTGGGAAGCGGTCGAGAAGGGGGCGCCGCTCCGCATCGAGCTCATGAGCGCGCAACGCCTTGCCGACGAGGGGCGGGCGCTCGCTGCTGCGCAGTCATGGGAGTCCAAGCGGCTGGCCGTGCGCACCCCGCTGCTGGGCCTCCTGGACGAAGCGGAGCGCTCGGTGGCCGCGACGCATCGCCGGCTCGCTGAAGACGCCCACGCGCAGGTCTCGGTCTCCGTCGCAGCGGAGTGGCTGCTGGACAACCACTACCTCGTCGAGGAGCAGATCCGCGTCGCCCGCCAAGACCTTCCGGCGGCGTTCGGCGCAGAGCTGCCGCGGCTGACAGAAGGGCCGCTTGCCGGTCTCCCGCGCATCTTCGAGGCCGTGGCGCTCCTCGTGGCTGGCACCGACGCGCGGCTGGACAAGGGGCTGCTCGAGCAGTTCGTCATGGCGTACCAAGACGTCTCGCCGCTCACGATCGGCGAGCTGTGGGCCGTCCCCATCGCCTTGCGGATCACCCTCGTGGAGAACCTCGCACGGCTCGGCCGCCGGGTGCTCGCCGCCCACGTCGCGAGCGTCGAAGCCGACGAGTGGGCCAACCGCGTGATCGAGGCCGCGATCCGGTCCGGCGAAGGAGTCGGGTCCGTCGTCGAGGAGCTCGCCTCCTCTGTCCGCAGGCCTTCGGCGTCGTTCCTGCTGCGATTCTTGCAGCGCCTGCGCGACCAGGACCCATCGGTGGATCCGGCCGTTGCGTGGGGAGACGAGCGGCTAGCGGAGCTCGGGGTCTCGTTCGAGGAGCTCGCGCACGAAGAGCAGCACCGCCAGGCGGTCGACCAGGTCTCGGTCGCCAACACCATCACGGCGATGCGCTTCTTGTCGGCCCTCGAATGGCGCGACTTCTTCGAGGACTGCTCGGTCGTCGACCACGTCTTGCGGCAGGACCCGGCAGGCGTGTACGACCGCATGGACTTCGCGTCGCGCGACCGCTACCGCAAGGCCGTGGAGCAGATCGCCAAACGAAGCCCGCTTACCGAGATCGAGGTGGCGGAGGCGGCCGTGAGCCACGCGCTCACGGCCCTCGACGACGACCCGACCGACGCTCGGGGAGCGCACGTCGGCTACTACCTCATCAGTCGCGGCCGGTACCGTTTCGAGCAGAGCGTGCAGTACCGGCCCCTTGTGCGCGAGCTCATGTATCGCGGGCCGCTCGCGAGCAAAGGCGTCATCTACTGGGGGCTCATCGCCCTGTTCACGGTGCTCCTTTCGTGCGGATTCGCGCTTGTTGCGACCGGCCTCGGAGCGACGGGGTGGCGCGTCGTCGCGGCCACCGTGCTCGCTCTCATTCCTGCATCCGACCTCGCGCTCAACCTCACGAATCGCATCGCAGCGTGGATCTGGCCGCCACGCGTGCTGCCGAAGCTCGACTTCCTCAGGCCGCTCCTCCCTTCGCACAAGACGCTCGTCGTCATCCCCGCTCTGCTCTCGTCACCGGAATCGACGCAGCGAGTCATCGACAACCTCGAGGTCGCATACCTCGCCAACACGGACGAGAACCTCACCTTCGCCGTCCTCGGCGACCTGCCGGTCGCGCCCGAGCAAACGATGCCGCGCGACGCTGCCATCATCGACGCTGCGCGCAACGGCATCGCGGTCCTGAACGCACGGCACGGGGCTTCCGGGCGCGCGCCGTTCGCGCTCCTGATCCGCCAGCGGGGCTTCAACGAGCGCGACGGCGTGTGGATGGGCCGCGAGCGCAAGCGAGGAGCGATCGAGGACCTCGTCAGGTTCGTGCGGGGCGGGAACGGAAGCGGCTTCATCGTGAAGGAAGGGCCCCTCCACGAGCTCGCTGACGTGGCCTTCGTCATCACGCTCGACGCCGACACCGTCCTGCCGCGAGACGCTGCCCGCAAGCTCGTGTGCACCATCGCCCACCCGCTCAACCGGGCCGAGGTGGACGTCTCGCGGCGAGCGGTGGTGCGCGGGTACGGGCTCGTGCAGCCGCGCGTCGGCATGTCGCTCGAGGGGTCGCTACGCTCGCCGTTCGCGTGGCTGTACTCCGGAGCCACCGGCATCGACCCGTACGCGGGCGCGGTGTCTGACACGTACCAAGACGTCTTCGGCGAGGGCTCGTTCACGGGCAAAGGCGTCTTCGAGGTGGACGTCTACCACGCGGTGCTCGCCGACAGACTGCCCGAGAACCTCCTGCTCTCGCACGACCTGCTCGAGGGAAGCTACCTCAAGACCGCGCTGGCGAGCGACATCGAGGTGCTGGACGACCAGCCCTCGACGTACATCTCGCACACGGCGCGCCTGCATCGATGGGTGCGCGGCGACTGGCAGACCATCTTGTGGCTGCTCCCACGGGTGCCGTGCAAGGGCGGTCACGAGCGAACGCCGCTTAAGGGCCTGCATCGCTGGAAGATCGCCGACAACCTGCGGCGCAGCCTGTTCCCGCCTGTCATGGTGGCGCTCGCGGCAGGCGGCGCGGCGCTGCTGCCGGGCCCGGACTGGGCGCTTCTTTTGGTCGTCCTCGGCGTCGTGTTCTTCCCCGTGTACTTCAGCGTCGCGGACTCGCTCTTGTTCCGGCCTCGCGGCGCAGACGTCCGCGGCGACGTCCCCTCCATCGTCCGCGACTTCTGGCGCGATTCCGCCCGCGCGCTGTTCAGCCTCGCTGTCCTGCCGCACCAAGCGTGGGTGATGCTCGACGCCATCGGCCGTGCGGTGTGGCGACTGTTCGTCTCGAAGCGCGGCCTTCTCGAGTGGGAGACCGCCGCGGAGTCAGAGCGCCGTGCAGCGCGCGACCTTCCCGGCCACCTGAAGCGGATGCTCCCGGCGCAGGGCGGCGCCGTCGCGCTCCTCGCCGCGGCAGCGGTCGCGGACCCGGCGTCGACCGGCTCGCTCGTTCCGCTCGCGCTCGCGTGGCTGGCCGGCCCCTACGCCGCGTGGCGGATCAGTCTACCCGCGCGTACGGCCGCGCTGCCGCTCGACGAGCCGACGAAGGCGTCGCTTCGCAGCATCGCACGCAGGACGTGGCGGTTCTTCGAGACCTTCGTGACGGCCGAGGACCACTACCTCGCTCCGGACAACTTCCAGGAAGACCCGGCACCGACGGTCGCGCACCGCACCTCGCCGACGAACATGGGGCTCCAGCTCCTGGCGACGCTCACGGCCCACGACCTCGGCTACGTCACCACCTCGCAGGCCGTCGACCGCACCTCGCGCACGCTCGCCACCATGGTCGGCCTCGAGCGGTTCCGGGGCCACTTCTACAACTGGTACGACACGCTCACGCTCCAGCCGCTTCGCCCCACCTACGTGTCCACTGTCGACAGCGGCAACCTGGCGGGACACCTCATCGCGCTCGGCGTCGGGCTTCTCGAGATCTCAGAAGGCCCGATCGTCTCGCCCCGAACGCGCGCGGGGATCGCCGATACCGTCCGCGTCGCGCTCGAAGACGTGATCGACGCGCGCCACGCGTACGGCGATGCGCGCGCGGCGACGGCGGTACGAACGACGCTGGAGGAGCTCGCGCGACGCATCGAGCTCGACACGGACCCGCGCGACCTGGCCGAATGGCGCTCGACGCTCGCAACGTGGCGCCCGCTCGCGAAGAAGGCGTCCGACCTCGCCTCCGGCCTCGTTCCCGCGGACGACGCCCGCTGCGAGTGCGAGGCGGTCCGCGACGCCGTCTCCGCCGTCGTCCGGCACATCGATGCAGTGCTCGCGGAGATCGACGCCTTCGCACCGTGGGCGTCGCTGCTTGGCTCGGCCCCGGCGTCGGTGCGCGAGGACGAAGCGCTCGCACCCATCGTGCAGCACGTCCCGAGCCTGGTCGGCCTTGCCGAAGGGCTCGACGTCGTCGAGCGCAGGCTTCAGGAGCTCGCCTCCGACGGCACGGCCGGCGCGTGGGCATCCGCTGTCCTCGCGGCCCTGCGAACGGCGCGCCCTGAGTGCTCCCGGGTCTTGGCGGAGCTCAGGCTAGATGTCGACATCTCGCAGCAGATGTGGCAGAAGATGGACTTCCGCATGCTTTTCGACGAGAACCGCAAAGTCTTCTCGATCGGATTCAACACCGCGGAAGGCCGCCTCGACGCGTCGTTCTACGACATGCTCGCGAGCGAGTGCCGCCTGGCGAGCTTCGTGGCCATCGCGAAAGGCGACGTGCCGCAGGAGCACTGGTTCCGCCTGAGCCGCGCGATCACCGAGACCGGCGGCGGCAAGGCGCTCGTCAGCTGGAGCGCGAGCATGTTCGAGTACCTGATGCCGCTTCTGGTGATGCGCTCCTATCCCGGAACGCTGCTCGACCTCACCTGCCGTGCGGTGGTGCGGCGGCAGGTCCAGTACGGCCGGCAGCGCGGCGTGCCGTGGGGCGTGTCGGAGTCCGCCTTCGCGGCGCGCGACGCGAACATGACCTACCAGTACCAGGCGTTCGGCGTTCCAGGCCTGGGCCTCAAGCGCGGGCTTTCCGACGACGTCGTCGTCGCTCCGTACGCCTCGATGCTTGCGCTCCTCGTCGACCCGCTCGCGGCCGCGCAGAACCTCGCTGTGCTGGCGGACCAGGGCGCACGCGGTCGCTTTGGGTACTACGAGGCGATCGACTACACCCCCGGGCGCGTCCCGCCCGGACAGGAGCGCGCGATCGTGCGGGCGTACATGGCGCACCACCAGGGCATGGGTCTTGTGGCGCTCGGCAACGCCCTCACGAACGGCGCGATGCAGGAGCGGTTCCACCGCGACCCGGTGGTCCAGACGGCCGAGCTCCTGCTGCAGGAGCGCGTGCCTCGGCGTGTCCAGACCGCCAAGCCGCACGTCGAGGAGGTGGAGTTCGTCCGCTCCGTCCGCGAGGTGCCGCCGCCCGTCGCCCGCTCGTACCCGACGCCGCACACGCCGGTGCCCGCGACGCACTTCCTGTCGAACGGCTCGTACTCGGTGATGGTCACGAACGCGGGCGGCGGATACTCCCGCTGGCGCGACCGCACCGTGACGCGCTACCGCGAGGACCTCACGCGCGACTGCTGGGGCTTCTTCGTGTACCTGAAGGACGTTGAGAGCAAGCGGGCGTGGTCGGCGGCATACCAGCCGACCTGCACGGAGCCCGACGAGTACCACGTCGTGTTCTCGCCGGACAAGGCGGAGTTCCGCCGCATCGACGACGGTATCGAGACGCACACCGAGATCGTCGTCTCGCCGGAAGACGACGTGGAGGTGCGCCGCCTGACGGTGACGAACCGCCGCCGAGAGCCCGCGTACCTCGAGATCACCTCGTACGCTGAGATCACGCTCGCGGTGCGGGGGGCGGACCGGGCGCACCGCGCATTCAGCAACCTGTTCGTGGAGACGGAGGCGCTCGACGAGCTGGGCGCGCTGCTCTTCTCCCGCCGCCCGCGCTCTTCTGAAGAGCCGCGCGTCTGGGCGGTCCACACGATCGCGTGCGACCTCACGTCGCGCTGCACGTGGTCGTACGAGACCGATCGGGCCGCGTTCCTCGGGCGCCTCGGGACGCCCGCCGCGGCGCAGGCCATCGTCGGCGATGGGCGCCTGACGGGCGCCACCGGCGCGGTGCTCGACCCGATCTGCGCCATCCGCCAGACGCTGGTGCTGGAGCCCGGGCAGTCCGCCCGGCTTGCGCTCGCGCTCGGGGTCGCGGACAGCCGCGAGAGGGCCGTCGCGTACGCGGAGAAGTACCGCGACATCCGGAGCGCCCAGCGGGCGCTCGACTTGGCGTGGTCGACGAGCCAGATCGAGCTTCGGGACCTGGGCATCACGCCGCAGGAGGCCGTCGTGTACCAGCGGTTGGCGTCGCGGCTGCTGCTCACCGACCCGTACTCGCGCCTGAAGGTCTACACCGAGACGGAGAACCGCCTCCCGATCTCCGCGCTGTGGTCGATCGGCATCTCGGGCGACTACCCGATCCTGCTCGTCGAGATCGAGCGGCTGGAGGACACGCCGCTGGTGCGCCAAGCGCTGCTCGCCCACCAGTACTGGCGGAGCCGGGGCTTCGAGTGCGACCTGGTCGTCCTCAACACCAAGCCGAGCGCGTACTCGTCTGCCCTCGACGGCCGGCTGCGCGCGCTCGTGCGCACCGGGCATGCGCTGCAGATGCTCGACCGGCCCGCCGGCGTGCACCTGCGCGCCGCCGACCAGATCGCGCCGGAGATCGTGGACGCGCTGCGCAGCGTGGCCCGTGCCGTGCTCAAGGCCGATGCGGGACCGATCGCGCTCCAGCTCGAGCAGCGCGCGCTGCGCCCGCTCCCGCCGAATCCGCTCGTGCCGACAGACCCGCCCGCGAACGACCCGCTGCCGCCCTTCGAGCGGCCACGGCTTGTGCTCGACAACGGCATCGGCGGGTTCGACCCGGCGACCGGCGAGTACGTGATCGTCCTGGAGCCTGGGCGGACGACCCCCGCTCCGTGGATCAACGTGTTCGCGAATCCGGCCTTCGGGGCGTACGTCTCGGAGGCCGGCGTCGGGTGCACATGGGCGCTCAACAGCCACGAGAACCGCATCTCCACGTGGAACAACGACCCGGTGAGCGACGGCACGGGCGAGCTTCTGTACCTGCGCGACGATGCGACCGGCGAGTACTGGAGCCCGACCCCGGCGCCGGCTCGGGCGGACGCGCCGTATGTCGTTCGGCATGCGCCCGGGTGCACCTCGTTCGAGCACGAGAGCCACGGGCTCGCTCAGCGCGTCGCGTACTTCGTCTCTGCCGACAGGCCCGTGCGCATCGTGCGGGTGAGCGTCGAGAACCGCTCCGGCCGTCCGCGACGCATCTCCCTGTTCCACGTGGTCGAGTGGAGCCTCGGCGACTCCCGGAGCAAGGCGCAGCAGCGCGTCGTGACGTGGTGGGACGACCAGGCCCAGGCGCTCATGGCGCACAACTGGTTCAACCTGGACTTCCCGGGCCGCCCGGCGTTCTTGGCTGCCGATCGCAAGGTCGCGTCGTTCACCGCCGACCGGACCGAGTTCCTGGGCCGGAACGGCCACCCCGCCTGGCCTGCTGCCATGCGCAACGAACGCCTCGCGGGGACGACCGGGCGGTTCCTCGACAACTGCGGCGCGCTGCAGGTCTCGTTCGACCTCGCTCCCGGCGAGCGCGCCGAGACGGCGTTCTTCCTCGGACAGACGGAGACCGTCGAGGACGCGCACGCGCTCCTGCACGCCCTGCGCGAGCCCGGCTCGGTCGAGCGCGAGGCCGAACGCGCGCGCTCCTTCTGGCGCGACCTCCTCGGCCGCCTCGAGGTGCGCACGCCCGACGAGACGCTCGACCGCCTCATCAACGGACCCGTGCTGTACCAGGCGCTCGCGTGCCGCTTCTGGGGCCGCACGGCGCTGTACCAGTCGAGCGGCGCGTTCGGCTTCCGCGACCAGCTCCAGGACTGCCTCGCGCTGCTGTACGTGCGCCCGGACCTCGTGCGCGAACACATCATCGAGGCCTCGCGGCGCCAGTTCCGCGAGGGCGACGTGCTGCACTGGTGGCAGCCCGTGAGCGGCCGCGGCGTGCGTACGCGCTTCGTGGACGACCGACTGTGGCTGCCGTTCGTGGTGGCCGAGTACGTGAACGCGACCGGCGACGAGAGCGTGCTGGATGTGGAGACGCCGTTCGTGGAAGGGCCACCCGTGCCTCCCGAACGCGAAGACCTGTACTTCGAGCCGAAGCCGTCGGTGGAGGTCGCCACCGTCTACGAGCACTGCGTGCGCGCGATCGAGGCAAGCGCGGGCACCGGCCCGCACGGCCTCCCGCTGATGGGCGGCGGCGACTGGAACGACGGCATGAACCGCGTCGGTATCGGCGGGAGCGGCGAGAGCGTGTGGATGGCGTGGTTCCTCGACGTCGTGCTTCGCTCGTTCGCGAACGTGGCCGATGGGCGCGGAGACGTCGAGGCCGCCGAGCGCTGGCGACAGCGCGCCCGGGACCTTATCGCCGCCGTCGAGCGCGAGGCGTGGGACGGCGCGTGGTACCGCCGCGCGTACTTCGACGACGGGACGCCGCTCGGCAGCCGCTCGTCGGAGGAGTGTAAGATCGACGCGATCGCGCAAGCGTGGGCGGCCATCTCCGGCGCGGGCGACCCCGCTCGCATGCAGCGCGCCCTCGAGAGCGTGGAAGAGAAGCTCATCCGGTGGGACGACGGGCTCGTGGCGCTGCTCGCTCCGCCGTTCGACCGCATGCCGCACGACCCCGGCTACATCAAGGGATACGTGCCAGGAGTGCGAGAGAACGGCGGGCAGTACACCCACGCCGCCGTGTGGGTCGCATTGGCGTACGCTGCGCTCGGCGACGGTGACGAGGCGGTGGCGATCCTCGACCTCATCAACCCGCTCTCGCACGCCGTCGATGCAGAAGCGGTGGCGCGCTACAAAGTCGAGCCGTACGCCCTGGCGGCGGACGTGTACTCCGTCGAACCGCACGTCGGTCGTGGCGGCTGGACGTGGTACACCGGCTCAGCAGCCTGGTACTACCGGGTCGCGGTGCGTGACGTCTGCGGGCTTCACCTGCTCGCGCGCGACGGAACGCGCTTCTTGGCCTTCGAGCCATGCGTCCCGAAGTCGTGGAGCGCCTGGACGGTCACCTACCGATTCGGATCGAGCAGCTACGAGATCTCGTTCGAGAACCCGCGGGGCGTCAACCGCGGCGTCGAGCGGGTCGAGTGCGATGGCGTCGTGACTGCTGACGGGCTCGTGCCGCTTCTCGACGACGGGAAGGCGCACCTCGTCCGCGTCGTCATGCTCGGCGGCTGAGAGCGCTCACGGCATCGCGCGGATGAGGTCGGCCTGCACCGTCCACGAAAGCGCCGAAGCCCCTCCGAGCACCCATCCGGCGCTCGCGGGCCCAAGCGAGCGGGACACGAAGCCGCGCGCGTCCTCAGACAGCGACAGCGGCCGCGACAGCACGACCGCGCCCCGCCGCGCCCCCGCGGCCGTCCCGCCCGACAGCGCGTCGGGGAAGTCCACGCCGCTCGCGACAGCCACGAGGTCGGTGCCGCACAGGCCGCTTTCGACCGCTCCTGTCGCGATGGCGGCGGCGGTGGCGTAGCGGTCCACGCCGCCCCAGCGCGTGACACCGATGACGCCCGGAATCGCGGCGATCTCGCGGCGCACCGCCTCGCTCACCGCGGCCTCGCCGCCGAGCACGACCACCGAGCACGGCGCCGCGGCGGCGATCGCGTCTTTCGCAGGCCCGGGAAGCGCTGCAGTCCTGACGAGCACGAGCGGGCTTCCCGACGATGCCGCCGGCCCAGAGGCCGCCACTCCGTCGGGGAATTCGTCTCCGCGCGCGACGAGCACGGTGATGGTCTCCGCACTCGACGCCAGCACCCGGCGCGCGACGAGCGCCGCGGTCTCGTAGCGGTCGGCACCCCCTATGCGCTCGACGGCAAGCCCGGCGCCCTCGAGAGCCGCGACCGTGCCGCTCGCGACCGCTGCGGGTCCGCCGACGACGACCACGCGGGTCACGCCGAGCCGTTCGATCTCCGCGAGCGTCACGTCAGGCACCGCGTCCCGCCTCACGAGCAGCACCGGCGCATGGAGAGCGCCTGCCAGCGGAGACGCCGCGAGCGCGTCCGGGAAGCGCTCGCCGCTCGCTATGACGACCGTGGCGCACTCGCCCGAGCCGAAGACCGCCTTCGAGGCGGCGACCGCCGTGGCGTAGCGGTCTGCGCCCCCGATGCGGAAGACGCGCCCGAGCCTGTTCACGGCGGCGTCGGCCTGCACGAGCCCGTAGCCGGACTGGGCGTCGACCCCCGGGGCGCCGACGTCCTTGGCGCTCGCTTCGAGGGCCGCCTCGAGCTCCGCTGGGCTCGTGCTCGGCTTCAGTGCCAGCAGCAGCGCTGCGACGCCCGCGACGTGCGGCGAGGCCATCGAGGTGCCCTGCGCGTAGGCGTATCCGCCGCCGTTCCAGGTCGAAAGGATGCCTTCGGCCGGCAGCCTCGCCTGGTCAACCGCCCACCCGCCGGGAGCTGCCAGATCAACCTGAGGCCCGGTGCTCGAGTACGGAGCGAGCGAGCCATCGCGGGCCGTGGCGGAGACTGCGACGACCCCATCGCACGCTGCCGGGTACCACACCGGCGGGCCGCTGCCGTTTCCGGACGCGGCCACCACCAGCGCGCCCTTCGCCCGGGCGTAGTCCACCGCTTCTTGCAGGACTGCGATCTCCGCAGCATCGTCAGGAACCGCAGGATCCAACGCCTCGCCGAGGCTCGCGTTGACGACCCTGGCGCCGACGTCGGCAGCGTAGCGAAGCGCATCGACGAAGTCGGCCGTGCTGGCGACGCCGCTCCTCCCGATGACTTTGAGCGGCAGGACCTTCGTGGACGGAGCGACGCCAGCAACGCCAGTGGCGTTGTCGGCAACCGCCGCCACGATGCCGGCGACGTGCGTGCCGTGCGGGTACTCCTCGTCCGCTACAGCGTCGTTGTTGACGAAGTCCCAGTCGTGGGCCGTATCGAGATTGGCCGCCAGATCCGGGTGCGACAGGTCGACGCCGCTGTCGATCACCGCGACCGCCACGGAGGCCGAGCCGCGGGTGAGGTTCCACGCCGCAGGGACCCGGATCGACGCGAGCGCCCACTGCTGCGGGTAGAGGGGGTCGTTCGGCACCCACGCGGGGCGCAACATGCCGTTGGGCGCGACGCGGCGGACCGCCCCGGAGCGCGTCAGCCGCTCGCCGATCGCGCGCATCGTCGCCCGTTCCGGGAAGACCACGAGCGCGTCGTGCCCGCTGCGCAGCAGACGGAGCACGCGCCCGCCTTCCGCACGCACCGACGCGAGCGCCTCGCTTTGCTTGGCAGGGTCGAATGAGACGATCGCTTCGGCCCCACGCTCCGCTCCCGCGCTGGACGGCGTCGCGAGCACGGGCGACGCTCCCGCGCACACGAACGCGGCCACGACCGCCGCCGCGACCCATCGCCGAACCGCTCTTGCCGACACCAGCCGCTCCTTCCTAGGCGTGTGTGGAGCTTGGCACGCACCGGCACGCCGCGCAAGCCGCGCGGTGTCCGTTCGTCCGGTCCGTCGTCGAGTCTCCGCTCGAACGGGGTATCAAGTCGGTATGACTCCGCGCACCTATGACCGACGGAGGGCCGTCAGCGCCGTCCGGCGCGCGGCGGCCGTGTGCGCTGCGTTCGTGCTGGCGTGCGTCATCGCGGGGTGCGCCGACCAGGCAGGCAAGGCCCCGGCCGGGGCCCCGGAGCGGCCCGGCCCGCAGCAGGCCGCCCCCGTGCAAGAAGGAGGTGCCGCGACGATGGTCGTCACGTCTCCAGCGTTCACCGACGGCGGCAGGATCCCGGTCGAGCACTGCATGGAAGGGGTCCCCGGCGGCAAGAACGTCTCGCTCCCCCTCTCCTGGAGCGATGCGCCGCCGGGAACGGCCTCGTTCGCCGTCTTCGTGATCGACCGCCACCCCGTGGCCCGGAACTGGGTGCACTGGGCGGTCGTGGACCTCGCGCCGTCGACGACGAGTTTGCCGGCCGGCGCCTCCGGCTCGCTCGCATCGCCCGCGCGCGAGCTCGTCAACACGTTCGGCGACCGCGGCTACGGCGGTCCGATGCCGCCGCCAGGCACCGGCGACCACCCGTACGAGGTCACGGTGTACGCCCTCGACGTCGCGCGGCTCGAGGTGCCTGTTGCCCCGACCGCGGCCGACATCGAGCGCGCCGTCGAGGGCCACGTGCTCGGAAAAGGCGTCATCACCGGCGTCTTCTCACGCTAGGTCCTGCGCTTCACGAAAGGAGCACTCATGGACGTCTTGTCGTCAGAGACCGTGCGAGAGCTCGCTTCTGCACATGGCGGGATCCGCGTGTCGCTGTACATGCCCACTAAGCGCTTCTCCCCCGACGCGGTTTTCGAGAACGCCACGCGCCTCAAGAACCTGCTCAAGGAAGCACGCGCCGAGCTCATCGCCCGCGCGGTGCGCCCCGCTTCTGCAGACGAGATGCTCAAAGACGTTCATGCGCTGGCAGACGACCGGCAGTTCTGGCTCGGCGCTCGCGATGGGCTCGCCCTGTTCATCGACGGCGGCACCCGCGCGTTCAGGCTTCCCGTGGCGTTCGAGGAGTCGGTGTACGTCGGGGAGCGGTTCCGCGTCCGTCCCCTTCTTGCCGCGCCTCGAGCAGACCAGCGCTTCTACGTCCTGTCGTTGTCGCTGAAGCGCCCGCGCCTGCTGCTCGGTGGGCCGGACGGGCTGCGCGAACTCACGGTCGAGGAGATGCCTGAGGGCCTCCAAGACGCGCTCCGGTGGGACGACTTCGAGAAACGCTCGCTGCAGTTCCATACGCGCACCGCAGCGGCGCCGGGCGGACGGCGGCCTGCGGTGTTCCACGGCTCCGGCGAACCGGACCCGAAAGAAGAGATCGCGCGCTACTTCCGCGGCATCGACCGCGTGCTCGTCGAGCACCTCGACGAACGCACGCCTGTTGTGCTTGCTGCGGTGGACTACCTCGTACCTCTCTACCGCGAGGTGAGCGGCCTGAAGACGCTTGCCTCTGAGGCCGTGACTGGCAGCCCGGACGAGATGGCGGACACCGAGCTTCACGCTCGAGCGCTCGCCATAGCCGAGCGGGTGTTCGACCGGGAGAAGCGTGCCGCGCTGGAGCGCGTCGTCGAACAGTGGACGTCTCCGAAGGTGGTGACCGACCCGCTCCAGCTTCTCGAGGCCGCATCCGAGCACCGGGTGGACACGCTCTTCGTGGCGACCGACGCCGAGCTCTGGGGCGCCTGGCGCAACGGCGGGCCCGTGCCTGAGGTCCATCCCGTGCAGCAGCCAGGCGACGAGGACTTGCTCGACGTCGCAAGCGTGCTTACGCTGCGGAGCAACGGTGCGGTGCACGTCCTTGCGGCCGATGAGATGCCGCACCAGGAGCCTGCCATCGCGATCCTGCGCTACTGAACGAAGGAGATCCAGTGACCCCTCGGCGCTTCCTTGACCTGGTCATCACGATCTCGATCGGCGTCGCGATCGTGGTGGGCCTTCTCGCTGGGATCCGCGCGCTCGTGGGCACGACCGGGATAGGGCTTCCCGCGATCGACGTGGTGTTCGTCCCCGGCGACTGGTTCACGCCGACGCGCGTCACGCTCATCGATGAGACCACTGTCCAGGTCGAGGGCGTCACGTCTCCCCTTTCCTGGTCGTCCGAACAGCGCGAGTTCGGCGTCTCGGGCGGGACGCTCGTCCTGTGGGAGGGCACGGGGGAGTCCTACCCGGCGTCGGACGGCGGCACGCTCGCGGTGCGGCACGCCTTCAGCAGCAGAGGAGGGCTGAGCCGGCCGGTGGGATGGCGCGTCGTTCGGATCGAGCGGCGGGACGGCGGCACGACGGTCGAGGCGGCCTACGTGCTGATGGACCTCACCAAGATGGTGTGGCTGAAGCGGACCGGTCCGCTCGAGTGGCGGAGATACGCGATCGAGCAGTGAACGCCTGAGGATGCTGGTGGGCCCGAGTGGATTCGAACCACTGACCTCACGGTTATCAGCCGTGCGCTCTAACCGACTGAGCTACGGGCCCCTGGACAGCCACGATACCATAGCCCAGCCCTTCGCGAGCGTCAAGACGCGGGCCTCATCCCGCGAGCACCGAGATCGCCATCCGCCGCTGTCTCGGCCCGTCGAACTCGCAGAAGAACACCGCCTGCCACGTCCCGAGCGCAAGCGCTCCGTCGTGTACGGGGATCGCCACGCTCGATCCGACGAGCGTCGCTTTGACGTGCGCGTCGCTGTTCCCCTCGCGGTGCTCCCACGCCGACGAGAGCGGTGCCAGCCGCGCCAGAGCAGCAAGCAGGTCGCGAGCAACGGACGGGTCGGCTCCCTCGTTCACCGTCACGCCGGCGGTGGTGTGCGGCACCCAGACGACGGCGACGCCTTCGCGGATCCCGCTCCGGGCGACTGCCACCTCCACGTGCTCGGTGACGTTCACGAGCTCTTCGCGCCTGGTCGTGCGTACCAGCACGGTGTCCACCGCTGCCTCCTCGCGATGCGCCGGTTAGAGTGCACGCAATCGTGGTACCGTAAGCGTGAGGAGATGTGCAAGCCATGATCGAGGTCCGCATAGCCAGCCTGAACGCCGACGCCGCCACGGGGCAGCCGATCGTGCTGCTCAAGCCGCTCGAAGACGAGCTGCTGGGTTTCGATGGCCGGCTGCTTCCCATCTGGATCGGCCACCCTGAGGCCACCGCGATCCTGCTCGCGCTCGAAGGCGAGGAGTTCCCGCGGCCGCTCACGCACGACCTGCTCAAGAGCGTGATCGACGCATTCGGCGCGCGCGTCATGCGCGTCGCGGTGACGCGGCTCGAGGCCGGCACATACTACGCCGAGATCGTGCTCGCGACCGACGAGGGCGAAGTCGTTGTCGACGCACGGCCCTCGGACAGCATCGCGCTTGCGGTCCGGTGCGGCTGCCCCATCTACGTCGCTGAGGACGTGTTCTTGGAAGCAGCGGTCCACATCGAGACGGAAGACGACGTCGAGGAGGAGCTCAGGCGCTTCCGCGAGTTCCTCGACCACGTCGACCCGAGCGATTTCACCTCGTAACGCGTCTCGCGCCGCTGGCCCCTGCGGAGGGCGCAGGCTCACTCGTACCTCAGCGCCACGATCGGGTCGAGGCGGCTCGCCTTCCAGGCCGGATAGACGCCGAAGAACACCCCGACGCCCGCGGAGAAGAAGAACGCCAGCGCCACGGCCCACGGCGTGACGTCGGTCGGAACAGGCGTGAACCGCGCCATCGCAACCGCGCCGCTCCACCCGAGCGCGATGCCGATCGTGCCGCCGAGCACCGACAGCGCCACCGCTTCGATGACGAACTGCGACAGGATGTCGTAGGTCCTCGCGCCGACGGCCTTGCGGATGCCGATCTCGCGCGTGCGCTCGGTGACGCTCACGAGCATGATGTTCATGATGCCGATGCCGCCGACAAGAAGCGAGATTGCCGCGATGCCCGCGAGCATGTAGGTCAGCGTCCCCAGCAGGTCGGAAAGCAGCCCGAGCGTCTGCTCCTGGGTGAAGACAGTGAACTCCTCGCCGTAGCGGGGCGTGAGCACCCGGCGGATCTCCGCTTTCACCCGCTCCACGTCCTCGGCGGTCGCCGCCTTCACGACGATGGTGTTGATGAAGTTCACGCCGAACAGGCGCTGTGCTGTGGTGACCGGAATGTATACCTGGCTGTCTTGATCGCCCGACAGGCCTCCGCCGAGCGACTCGTAGTGTCCGATGACCGTGAAGCGCTGCCCGTTGATGCTCACCCGCTGCCCCACCGGGTCTTTGCCCGGGAAGAGCGTCTCGGCCACTCGCGACCCGAGAGCGCACACGCGGGCCGCTACTTGCACCTCGCTGCGGCGATAGTGGCGGCCGCCGGCGAGCGTCGAAGCGAACACCTCGGTGCCCTGCTCGTTGCCCGCGGCCACGACGACACGCATCGAGCGGTTGCCGGCCTTGATGGTCGCCCCGCCCTGCAGCACGGGCACCACGGCCGAGAGTCCCTCGACCTTGCGCGCGATGAGGTCCGCGTCCTCCAACGTGAGCCGCCGGGCCGGCGGCGCCTGGTCTCCGCCCATGCCGCCGCTGTACTGACCGGGCACGATGAACAGCAAGTTCGAGCCGAGGCCCTCGATCTGCCCGGTTATCTCGCCTTGCACGCCCGTTCCGATGGCCACCAGCAGGATCACTGCGGCGACGCCGATGATGACGCCGAGCATCGTGAGCGCGCTTCGCGCCTTGTTGGCCGCGAGCGCTCGCATCGCGATGCGGAACGCCTCTGGGAAGTTCACCCCGCCACCTCCTCAGGAGGCATCGCGCGCAGCTCCTCGGCGGCGAGCACGCGCTCGGCCACGATCTCCTCGCTTCGGACGCGGCCGTCGAGGATGTGGACGATCCGCTCAGCGTGCCGCGCGATGCGATCGTCGTGGGTGACGACGACGACCGTGATGCCTTGCTTGTTCAGGTCCTGCAGCATCGCCATGACCTCCACGCCCGAGCGCGAGTCGAGGTTGCCCGTCGGCTCGTCGGCAAGGACGATGCTCGGGCGGTTCACGAGCGCCCGCGCGATCGCCACGCGCTGCTGCTGGCCGCCCGAGAGCTGGCTCGGGAAGTGGCCGATGCGGTTGCCAAGCCCCACCCGTTCGAGCGCCTCGAGCGACCGCTTCGCGCGCTCGGCGCCGCTCACGCCACCGTACACGAGCGGCAGCTCGACATTGGCCTGGGCGGTGGTGCGAGGAAGGAGGTTGAAGGCCTGGAACACGAAGCCGATGTGCTTGTTGCGCAGCGCTGCGAGCTGGTTCGGCGACATGCGCGAGACGTCTTCGCCCTCGAGCAGCACCTGGCCGCTCGTCGGCGTGTCGAGCAACCCCACGATGTGCATGAGCGTCGACTTGCCCGAGCCGGACGGCCCCATGATCGACACCATCTCGCCACGATGGATGCGCAGGTCCACACCGCACAAGGCGTTCACGACGACGCCTTCCAGCGGGTAGGACTTCGAGACGCCGACCGTCTCGAGCACGACCTCGCGCGCCGCTGCTGGAGCGCTCACGGCAGTCACTTCACCTTGACGGCGGCGCCGTCTTTGACGGAGGACAGCCCGCCGACGATGACCTCGTCGCCGGCCGTGAGGCCCGAGACGATCTCCGCCCGCGTCTCGGTCATGCGCCCGGTCGTGACCTCGACGCGCTTCGCCTTGCCGTCCCGGACCGTGTACACGTAGCTCGTCCCAGCGTCGTCGAGCACCGCTTCGATGGGCACGCTCAAGACGTCCTGCAGCGACTCGACGACGATCTCGGCGGTGCCGTTCATGCCGAGCAGCACCGTCTCCTTCGCGTTCGCCAGTCGGAAGACCACGGGGAAGGCCGTTCCGCCCGTCGGTGTCACAACCGACGCCGTGCCGATGCGTTCGACCGTGGTGGCGAACGAACGGCCAGGCAGCGAATCGAGCACGACTGTCGCCTTCATGCCCGGCTTCACGTTGACGACATCAGCCTCGTCTACCTGCGCCTCGAACGTCAGGTCGTCCA
Source organism: Parvivirga hydrogeniphila (assembly GCF_023371205.1). Lineage (NCBI taxonomy): Bacteria > Bacillati > Actinomycetota > Coriobacteriia > Anaerosomatales > Anaerosomataceae > Parvivirga > Parvivirga hydrogeniphila. The sequence continues at coordinate 206,493 of NZ_JAMCCO010000001.1, read as the reverse complement.
AGGCGACCACGGTGAACGGCGCCGACGCCGGCGACACGGCGCTGCCGACGACCGGTTCGCCTCCCGCCGCGCCCCCGCCCGAACCACCGAGCGCGCTTGCGGGCAGTGCGGCCGTCGCGCTGTTGAAGAGCACGGTCCCGTCGATGGGTGCGCGAAGCGTCGCCCGCTCGAGCACGCCAGCGGCGTACTCCAGCGCCTGCCGGGCCGCCTCCACCCCGGCCGCCGCAGAAGAGCGGGCCTTTCTCGTGTCGGCCCTGGCGAGCTTCTCCTGCTGCGCGAGCGCCGCCTGGTATGCCGCCCACGCCTGGTCGCGTGCCGCTTTGGCGCTCGCCACGGCCGTCGGGTTCGCGCCAGCGGACGTCAGCGCCGCGAGGTTGGCCTGCGCTGCCGCCAGCGCGTCGGCCGCCTGCTGCTTCGCGGACTCGAGCGCTTCGAGGGCCTCGACGATCGTCGGGTCCTTCGGCTCGGGGGCCGGATCGTACACGCTCGCCTTGTAGGCGTCGTAGGCTGCTGCGGCTGCGTCGTAGGCGGCCTGCGCGAGCGTGACCGCGGTCTGCGCCTGCTGGAGCGCCGCCGGGTCGCTCACGCCGCCAGAGCTCACGAGCTCGTACTGCTTCGCTGCCGCCTGATAGGCCGACCACGCTGCGGTGACGGCCGCCGACGCCGCCTTCTCGTCGGCCGATGAGGGCTGCTGCTGGCCGACCGCGTCGGCCTGCGCGAGCGCGGCGTCGTATGCCGCCTGCGCCTGGGCGACCTGGAGCTCGAGCGGGCGCGTGTCCATCACCGCGATGACGTCGCCGGCCTTCACCTGCTGGCCTTCGGAGACTTCGATGGAGGCGAGCGTCCCCGCGGCCGGCGGGAAGATGTCGGCCTTCGTGCCAGGCGCGACCGAACCGGCTGCGCTCACCGTCACCTCGAGCGGCCCTCGCGCGGCCTTCTCGACAGAAACCTCTACGGCCCCCGCGCCACGGCCGACGACGGCCCAAGTCACGCCTGCCGCGACGAGCACCACGGCCGCGGCACCGACGAGCGCCTTGTTCTTCGACATACGAGCCTCCGTAACGGTCTTCGGTCCTGTGCGGATTCCTACCCGTCCGTACCGTCGCTCTCGCAGGCGACCGCTTCGAACCCGAGCGCAGCAAGGAGCTCGTCCAGCGAGTCCACGATGAGGTCCGGCTCCGCTTCCATCAGGCGCTCGCGCGGCGCGACTCCCCAGGTAACGGCCACGGCGAGCACTCCGGCCGCCTTGGCTGAGGCGACGTCTGCGGAGCTGTCGCCGACGTAGGCAGCATCCGAAGCGTCCACCCCGAGCCCGGCGAGCGCGTGGAGGACCGGCGTCGGGTCCGGCTTGTGAGCCGCCACGTCGTCCGCTGTCACCACCACGTCGAACGCGTCGCGCATGCCGAGAAGCTGGATGCCGCGCTCTGCGATCGGCCTGCTCTTCGAGGTGACGAGCCCGAGCCGCGCCCCTGTCGACCGGATGGCCGCTAGCGCTTCGTGCGCGCCAGGGAACGCGCGCACCATCTCGTCGTGCGTCGCGTGGTTGTACGCGCGGTAGGCGTGGAGCAGGCGCTCGGCGACCTCCTCGTCGTCTGTCAAGATCCGCATCTGCTGCGCGAGCGGCATCCCGACGTTGCGCAGCAGCACCTCGTCGGGGATCTCCTCGCCGAGCACCTCGCGTACGGCGTGCTGGAACGACGCGCGGATGTGCGGGATGCTGTCGGCGAGCGTCCCGTCGAAGTCGAACAGGACCGCCTGAAGCGGGCCGTCCGGGGCGCCAGCGTCACTCCTCTTCATCGAATTCTTCGCCCACGAGCTCCTCGGCCTCGGCCTCACGGTCGTCTGCGGCCGGCGCAGCAGGGCCCTCCACCAGAAGCGACTGCTGGCCTTCGGGAACTGGCTTGCGCTTCGCCTGCGTGCGCACCCGCGCGATGGCCGACACGCGGTCCGTCTCGCCCACGTTCATGACCTTCACGCCTTGCGTGGACCGCCCGAGGCGGCTGATGTCCTCGACCTTCACGCGGATGACGACGCCTTCTTCGGAGATGAGCATGAGCTCGTGGTCGCGGCCGACGACCTTCATGCCGGCCAACCGGCCCTTCTTCGGTGTCACCTGGATGGTCTTCACGCCCATGCCGCCGCGCTTCTGCACCGGGTACTCTGCAAGCGGCGTCCGCTTCCCGTAGCCGCGCTCCGTCACGACGAACAGGTCGCTGCCCTCGGTGGCGATCTCCATGCCGAGCACCTGATCGCCCTCTTTCACCGACATCCCGCGCACGCCGGTCGTGCCCCGGCCCATCGGGCGGACGTCGGACTCGTCGAAGACGATGGCCTTGCCCTCAGCGGAGACCATCACCACTCGCTGGCCCTTCTGCACGCGGCGGACCGCGATGAGCTCGTCGCCCTCGCGGAGGTTGATGGCGATGATGCCGTCGCGGCGCGAGCGGTCGTAGGCCTGCATGGCGGTCTTCTTCACGAGCCCGCTCGCGGTGGCGAACAGCAGGTACTCGTCGTCGCGGAACTCGCGCGTCGTGATGACGGCCGCGATGCGCTCGTCTTGCTCGAACGGCAGCAGGTTCACCACGGCGGTGCCACGGGCGTGCCGCGAGCCGAGCGGAAGCTCGTGCACCTTCATCCGGTAGACCTTGCCCTTGTTCGAGAAGAACAGCACGTAATCGTGCGTCGAGCTGATGAAGAGGTGCTCGACGAAGTCGCCGTCTTTCAGGTTCACGCCGCTGATGCCCTTGCCGCCGCGACGCTGCTGGCGGTAGGTCGCCACCGGCAGGCGCTTCACGTAGCCGCGCTTCGTGATGGTGACCACCATGTCCTCTTCGGCGATGAGGTCCTCGACGTCGAGGTCTTCGACGGTGCCGGTGATCTCGGTGCGCCGAGGATCGGCATGCTTCGCCTTGATCTCGGCGAGCTCGTCTTTGATGATCTGCAGCACGAGGCGCACGTCCGCGAGCACCTTCTTGTACCACGCGATCTTCTCGCGGAGCTCGGCCAGCTCCTCTTCGATCTTGTGGCGCTCCAGGCCGGTGAGGCGGCGCAGGCGCATCTCGAGGATGGCCTCGGTCTGCGCCTCGGAAAGCCCGAACCGCTCGATCAGGCGCTGCTTGGCCTGCGCGTCGTCTTCGCTCGACTTGATGATCGCGATGACCTCGTCGATGTTGTCGAGCGCGATGATGTAGCCCTCGAGGATGTGCGCCCGCTCTTCGGCCTTGCGCAGGTCGTACCTGGTCCTGCGGGTGATGACCTCCTTCTGATGCTCGATGTAGTAGTGGAGCATCTCTTTGAGAGTGAGCGTGCGCGGCACGCCGTCAACGAGCGCGAGCTGGATGATGCCCATCCCCGTCTCGAGCGGCGTGTGCTTATAGAGCTTGTTGAGCACCACCTGCGGCACGGCCGACTGCTTGAGCTCGATGACGACCCGCATGCCTTTGCGGTCGGACTCGTCGCGCAGGTCTGAGATTTCCGGCAGCTTCTTCTCGCGCACCAGGTCGGCGATCTTGGTGACGAGCTTGCTCTTCTGCACGCCGTACGGGATCTCCGTGATGATGATCCGCATCTTTCCGGTCGAGGTCTGCTCGATGTGCGCCTTGCCCCGGACCTTGATGCTGCCCCGACCCGTCTCGTACGCCTGGCGGATGCCGTCGCGGCCCATGATGATGCCGCCGGTCGGGAAGTCGGGGCCGGGCAGCACCGCGAGCAGGTCGTCGACCGTCGCGTCAGGGTTGTCGATGAGCAGCGTCGTCGCGTCGATGACCTCGCCGAGGTTGTGCGGCGGGATGTTGGTGGCCATGCCCACCGCGATGCCGGCGCTGCCGTTGACGAGCAGGTGCGGGAAGCGGCTCGGGAGCACGAGCGGCTCTTGCAGCGACTCGTCGTAGTTGGGGCCGAAGTCGACCGTCTCCTTCTCGATGTCGCGCAGGAGCTCCATCGCTGCCCGGTGCAGCCGCGCCTCGGTGTACCGCATCGCCGCAGCGCTGTCACCGTCCACCGACCCGAAGTTCCCGTGTCCGTCGATGAGCGGGACGCGCATCGCGAAGTCCTGCGCCATGCGCACCATCGTGTCGTACACGGCCTGGTCGCCGTGCGGATGGTACTTGCCGATGACCTCGCCGACGGTCCACGCGCTCTTCTTGTACGGCCGCGTGGGTGTGAGCCCCGACTCGTTCATCGCGTACAGGATCCGCCGGTGCACCGGCTTCAGCCCGTCGCGCACGTCGGGAAGAGCGCGCGCCACGATGACGCTCATCGAGTACTCGAGGAACGACGTCCTCAGCTCTTCTTCGATGTCGACGGGAAGTACGGTCCCGGCGCCCGGAATCTCGTCAGACACGCTTCCGCTCCTCACCATCTGTCATCGGACGTTGTGCCTCCTCCAGAGAAGCACGCCGCCCCCGATCATCATGAAGCCCCACAACATCATCAGAAGCGACGCGATGGTCGTGACCAGCGGAGATGCCGCCGCCACCGCGTCTGATGCCCGCGTCCGTGCGAACAGCACGGCCGACCACACCACGAACCCGAGCCCCGCTGCCGCCATCGCCGCTGCGACCACCGTCGCGACCGCCGATACGTGCTCGGAGGCCCGCGGCTCTTCGAGCGAGAGCTCGATCAGCATCCGCTCGATCTGCCGCTCGTCGATCTGCCCCGCCGCCGGAACGGCAGGCGCCGCTTCGGGCCGCTCCGCTTCGGGCCGCTCGGCCGCGGGTTGGCCTTGGGCCGCCTGCTGCGCCTGCTGCGTTGCAGAGAGCCGCGCCCGCTCGAGCGCTTCTTCCAGCTCGCGTTCCGCCCGCTCCTGCTCCTTGCGGCGCCGGAGCTCCTCGAACGCGTCGCGCTCCCAGGGAGGCGGCTCGAACTTCCGTGGCTCTCTGCGCGGGACATCGCCCATGTCGTGTCGCCCGCCTCCGCGTGCCGGCCTCACACATCCAGGAACCTGACGTTCTTGGCGTGCCTTTGGATGAACTCCTTGCGCGGCTCGACCTGCTCGCCCATGAGATCCACGAACGCTTCTTCTGCCGCAAGAGCGTCGTCGAGCGTGACCTTGAGGAGCGTCCTGCGCTCCGGATCCATCGTGGTCTCCCACAACTGCTCGGGGTTCATCTCGCCGAGACCCTTGTAGCGCTGGAGCGTGTACTTCGTGCCTTCAGGCAACCGCGCCAGGATCTCTTGGAGCTGCTTGTCGTTGTACGCGTACTCGTGCTTCTTGCCGATCGTGACCTTGTACAGCGGCGGCTGCGCGATGTAGACGTACCCGCGCTCGATCATCTCGCGCATGTACCGGTAGAAGAACGTGAGGATGAGGCACCGGATGTGGCTGCCGTCCACGTCGGCGTCGGTCATGATGATGGCCTTGTGGTAGCGCGCCTGCTCGATGTCGAAGTCGTCCGCGACGCCGGTGCCGAGCGCCGTGATGAGCGCTTGGATCTCCTCTGAAGCCAACGCGCGGTTGATGTTGGCCTTCTCGACGTTCAGTATCTTGCCTCTGAGCGGCAGGATCGCCTGGAACGACCGGTCGCGTGCCTGCTTGGCAGACCCGCCCGCCGAGTCGCCCTCCACCAAGAAGATCTCCGTGAGCTCGGCTTCCCGGATCGAGCAGTCTGCGAGCTTTCCGGGCAGCGTCGTCGATTCGAGCAGCCCCTTGCGCCGCGTGAGCTCGCGGGCCTTTCGGGCCGCAGCGCGCGCCTTGGCGGCCTGTGCCGCCTTCGTCACGATCAGCCGTGCCGGCTTGGGGTGCTCCTCGAGGTAGTCTGTGAGCGCCTGAGTCACCGCGGTCTGTACGAACGAGCGCATCTCGGTGTTGCCGAGCTTGGTCTTCGTCTGCCCCTCGAACTGCGGTTCGCGCAGCTTCACGGAGATGATGGCCGTCAACCCTTCGCGGATGTCCTCACCCGCGAGGTTCTCATCCTTCTCTTTCAGCAGGCCCTGCTTGCGCGCGTAGTCGTTGATGGTGCGCGTAAGCGCGTTCTTGAAACCCTCCAGGTGCGTACCGCCCTCGTGGGTGTTGATGTTGTTGGCGAACGCAAGCACCGTCTCCGTGTAGCCCGTCGTCCACTGCATCGCTACCTCGACCGCGCCCTCCGGCCCTTCGGTCTCGAAGTAGATCGGCTTGGCGTGGAGCGCCTCGCGCTTCTCGTTGAGGTAACGCACGAAGTCGACGATGCCGCCCGCGTAGCGGAACTCCTCGCGCCTCGGCTCGAGTTCCCGCTCGTCGACGAGGGTGATCTTCAGGTTCTTGTTCAGGAACGCCGTTTCGCGAAGCCGTGTCGCCAGCGTGTCCCATGAGAACTCCGTGGTCTCGAAGATCTCGGGGTCCGGCCAGAACGTGATCTTCGTGCCGGTGGCCCTGCTCTTCCCCACCGCCCGCAGCGGTCCGGTGGGCTTGCCGCGCTCGAAGACCTGCTGCCAGACCTTGCCGTCGCGCTTGACCTCGACCTCGAGCCGCTTCGAGAGCGCGTTGACGACGGACACGCCGACGCCGTGCAGACCGCCTGAGACCTTGTATCCCTCGCCGCCGAACTTGCCGCCTGCGTGCAAGATGGTGAGCACCACCTCGACGGCCGGCTTGCGGTACTTCGGAACGTTGTCGACCGGGATGCCGCGGCCGTTGTCGATGCAGGTGACGGAGTTGTCGGGGTGGATGATGACCTCGATCGTGGTGCAGAAGCCCGCGAGGGCCTCATCGACCGAGTTGTCCACCACCTCGTACACGAGGTGGTGGAGCCCTTTGGGGCCGGTGGAGCCGATGTACATGCCCGGGCGTTTCCGGACCGCTTCAAGGCCTTCGAGGACCTGGATGTCCTTGCCTGAGTACGAGCTGTTCGAGACTGCCACGAAGGTCCCTTCTTCGCACGCATGCGGAACCACGACATGTTGAATGTGTCGGTACATTCTAGCACAACCGGTAGTGCTGGCGCGGCTTCGCGCGGACGCATCACCGCTGGTCGCGGGCCGTGTCGGCACCGTTCAAAGACCCCGCCTTGCGGAGCGCGGCCAAGGCTCGCGCGATCGCCTCTTTGAGCGCCGGATCCGAGATGCTCTCAGGCACCTCCGTCAGCGCTGCCCGGACCTCCTCGTCCGACGGCAGGGCCACAGGCTGCCGGTGCCGCCGCTCTGGTTTCGTGCTGGTGCGGGACCGCGCGCTTCGAGAGACAGTGAAGCGGATCGCCCTTACTGAATCCTTGCCGACCCGCCGGTGTAGCTCGGTAAGATACGAGCCGCTCATCAGCGCCAGCTCGTTCGCCCACGCCGGGGAGTCTACAGCGACGAGGAGCTCGCCTTCTGTCACCCGGACGGCCCGGGAATGGGCGGCCACGGCAGGCCCCGCCACACTTTCCCAGGCAGCGCAGACCCGTGCGCCAGCGAAGCCGCCGCTCCGGTCGCTGCGCCGCAACACCTCCTCGGCGAGCTCTCCGATGCGCGCCACCGACCCGATGCGCTTCTTCCTAGCCATCGCTTCTTCCCAGGTCGACCACGCTGACCGCTTCTCCTGTTTCCGGGACGTGCGACCTGTCTGTCGTCGTGATCATCGTCTGCACCGCTTCACCGATGCACGCCTGCAGCGCTGCTCGCCTTCGCTCGTCGAGCTCGGACATCACGTCGTCGAGCAGAAGGATAGGCTCCGCCCCTGACACGTCAGCGATCGTCCGCATCTCGCCGATCCTCCACGCGAGCGCGATGCTCCGTTGCTGGCCTTGTGACGCGAACCGCCTGGCCTCTCGCCCGTCGAGCAAGAGCACGAGGTCGTCTCTGTGAGGCCCGACGACGGTCGTCGCCCTCTCTCGCTCGTCGCTCTCGCGGTTCACGAACTCGGCCGCGAGCGCGGCCTTCGCCTCGTCGAGAGAAACCTCGACGTGCGGGTCTGTGATCCCAAGACCGCACCGGTCGTGGTACTCGACTGACAGCACAGCAGCCTCACTCAAGTTCTCGTGCTGTGCCGCCACGTGATCGAACAGCCGCGCGACGAGCCTCCGCCGGTGCACGAGCAGGCGAGCGCCGAGCATGACGGCCTGCTGCGTCCACACCGCGAGGTCGGTCTTGGTGGCCTTCCACTCCCGAAGCAGCGCATTCCTGTGACGGACGACCTTCAGGTACTCCCGCCGCGTGTGCGCGTACGCGTCCGACAGGCGGCCTCCGAGCGCGTCGATCGCGTCGCGCCGTACGTCTGCGGAGCCCTTCACGAGATCGAGGTCGTCTGGGCGGAACACGACCGTGTGCGTGCCTCGCAAGGCCTCGCTTCTGCGCTTCTTCTCGATCCCGTCGATGAGAAGGCGTCTGTCGCCGTCGAACGCGATCCTCTCTTCGACCTCGGTCTGTGCACCGTCGCGCGTTCCGAACAGGCGCACCTGCGCGCTGGCTTCCCCCCATTCGACGACGTCTTCGAGGCGCGCTTGCCGGAAGGACCTCCCGCTTATCACAAGGTCGATAGCCTCGAGCACGTTCGTCTTCCCTGAGCCGTTCGGCCCGATGAAGACCGCCGTGCGTGCAAGCGTCCCGGAATCGAAGAACCGGTGGTTCCGGAAGTGCTCGAGCGTGATGCGGCCAATGTGCAGCGGCACGTCTCACCCGAGTCGAACAGGCATGAGCAGGTAGGTGTAGGAGATGTCCTCCCCTGCGCGGATCACGCCGGGTTTCATGGGGCTCACGATGTCGAGCGTGATCTTCTCCGAATCGGCGCCGGTGATGCCGTCCGTAAGGTACGCGTGGTTGAAGGCCATCTCGACTGGCTGGCCCTCGACGTCGGCCTCGACGACCTCGGTCGCATCGCCGACGTCGTGCGTCTGTGCCGAGAGCACGAGCGTCCGCTCCTCTGGAGACACCGTCACTCTCACAGGTGCACTGTGCTGCGCCATGAGAGACACACGGCGCACGGCGGAGAGCATCTCTTCTTTGTTCACAGTGACGCGCGTCTCGTACTCGGAGGGCAGAAGCTGTTTGTAGTTCGGGAAGACGCCTTCTATCCTCCGTGTGACGAACGTCGTCCCTCCGAACACGAACACGATCTGATTCTGTGCTGAGGCGATCGTGACGCCCTCGGATCCGGCGACCAGTTTCGACACGTCGTCGAGTGCTCGACCTGGGATGACTGCGCTGAACTGCCGTGACTCGTTCTGTCCGCTCGCTTCTGCTAGACACAACCGGTACGAGTCGGTCGAGACCATGGTCACGTTCCCGTCGCTCACTTCGACGAGGGCTCCTGTCAACACAGGTCGCGTCTCGTCCTTGCTCACCGCTCGGGCCACCTTCTGCACCATCGTCGTGAACAGCCCGACCTCGAGCGTCACTTCGTTCTCGGAATCGACCTCTGGGAAGCGCGGGAACTCGTCCGGTGAGAGCGTCTTCAGCGTGAACGAGCTCGTGCCAGACACGACACGTACGCTCGTTCCTTCAGTCTCGACGCTCACCGCGCCTTCAGGAAGGCTCCTGATGATGTCCCCGAACAACCTCCCCGGTACGACGGTGCTGCCGGCTTCATCGACTCGTGCTTTGACTCCGGTCTTCACCGACACGTCGAGGTCTGTCGAGTTCAACACGAGATCGTCGCCCTTGGCTGTGAGCAGCACACCCGAGAGGATCGGGAGCGTGGTTCGAGAAGAGAGACCACGGTTGATGATGAAAAGCGCGTCTGCCAGTTCGGTTCGGGCGAGCGAGACCTTCATGGTTATTCCTCTCTTCTCTCAACAAACCTCATCGTAACAGTCAGGGCTGTGGATAGTGTGGAAAACCACGGTCTTTCGAGTTCGGAGCGGGTGTGTCCATGAGGACGGCACCTGTGGATAGAACAGAGGTTCTCCCACAGGACGTGTACACACCGACACCTGTCAACACATCAGACGTGTTATCCACACCTCCCTCACCTGTTCTCCACACGGTTATCAACTCCGTTTCTTGATCTGGTTCGTGAGCGTCTGCACTTGATTGTAGACTTCGCGCTGCTCGTTCATGAGTTTGCGGATCTTCGCAGTGGCGTGGATGACGGTGGTGTGGTCACGCCCACCGAACTCCTGTCCGATGCGAGGAAGCGAGAAGTCAGTGAGCTCGCGCGCAAGGTACATGGCGATCTGACGAGGGTACACGTAGGCCTGCGAGCGCTTGCTTCCTGTGAGATCGGCCTTCGAAATCCCGTAGAACTTGCAGACCTCCTGCTGGATCGTCGCGATGGAGATCGGTCGAGCGGAGCGCTCAGGGAAGATGTCTTTCAAGACCGCCGAAGCAAGGTCGAGATCGATCGGCGCGCGCGTAAGCGAGCTGAAGGCCACGATTCTGATGAGTGCACCCTCGAGCTCGCGGATGTTGCTCGCGATGCGCTCTGCGATGAATGAAAGGACCTCGTCGGGCACGAGCAGGCGCTCGGCTTCCACCTTGCGCCGCAGGATGGCGATACGCGTCTCGAGCTCAGGCGGCTGGATATCCGTGATAAGGCCCATCTCGAACCTGCTGCGCAGCCGGTCTTCGATGTTGCCGATGTCCTTCGGGGGCTTATCTGAGGACAAGACGATCTGTTTTCCTGCCTGCTGCAACGCGTTGAAGGTATGGAAGAACTCTTCTTGGGTCTGCTCCTTGCCCGCGATGAACTGGATGTCGTCAACGAGCAGCACGTCGTTGGTGCGGTACTGTCGCCGGAAACCGTCGATGCGGCTCTTGTCGCGATCACCGATGGAATTGATGAAGTCGTTCGTGAACTGCTCGCTTGACACGTACTTGACACGTTTGTGGGGAAAGCTCGCTGAGACGTAGTGGCCGATGGCTTGAAGCAAGTGCGTCTTGCCAAGGCCGACCCCGCCATAGATATACAAGGGGTTGTACGCGCCGCCCGGCGTCTCCGCGACTGCGAGCGCTGCGTGGTAGGCGAATTCGTTCGACGAACCGACGACGAACGAATCGAAGGTGTACTTCGGGTTGAACTCGACCTCGTCTGTGTGCCGGGAGCGGCGCCCATCCGGGCGATCCGGTTCCGCGGCCTGCTGCTCGACGACCGCGCGCTCCACCACGACGGCGGGGCTGTCCGAGACCTCGAAAGAGACCCGAAGCGGCCGGCCGGCGACCTGGCTCAGTGCGGCAGCGAGCAGCCCGGAGTAGCGAGAATCCAGCCAGTCGCGAGCGAACTCGTTCGGAACGCCCACGACGAACACGTCCTCATCGAGGCGGAGCGGCGCCGTGTGCTCGAACCACGTCTTGAATGTGGGTGTGTTGAGCTCTGAGCGCACGATCTCGAGCGCGTCTGTCCACAGAGCGGCGGTGCCAGCGACCATCACAGCCCTGCCCCTCCGTCCAGCAGCCGGACCAGCACCCGTTCTCCGAGAGGTGTCAAGGAGCGCTTACCGGTGTCGTCGCTCGCGAGCAACGAGAGCCGCTCGAGCGCCTCAAGGTCGCGGTACGCCGTGGACAAGGCGATGCCAAGCTCGCGGGAAACAGACGATGGGCCGATCGAGCCGAGTTCGAGCGTGAGCGACAAGATCTGCTTCTGCCGGGTCGAGAGCCGTGGAAACGACGAGGCATACGGTTCTTCACGCGCAGACGCGTGCCCGTGGTCGCCGGAGACCGTAAGCGTCACGACGGTTCCGTGCCCGAGGTTGTCTTCCAACGACAGCGAACCGCCGCTGAATGACAGGCATTCCCGGGCGACCGGAAGACCAGAGCCGACCCCGCGGATGATCGACTTCATGCTGGCAGACGCCGTGGAGAAGCCTGGAAGAACCGCGCGGTCCTTGTCGCGGATGCCGGGGCCCTGATCGGAGAAGCGGATGGTGTTGCCGCCATCGGTGATGGTGACGACGGCCTCCCGGAAATCGGCGTGAATCAGGTTCTCGGCGATCTCGCGAATCACGACGAACGGGATCGACCCGCCTGCTTGGTGAGCGAGCTCGTACACGGTAGACGAAAGCGTGTCGATGAAGGCGCGCGCCCCCTGAGCGACGACGTCTTCCACGCGGGGAGGAGCGGCCGGGGAGTCGTAGACCGCGATCCGGGCGCGAAGTGCGCCGAGGTCGTCGTGGGCGTCCGCAGCTGTCTGGGCGGACGAAGGGTAGTCCACAACGGCACCGCCAGAGGCGGTCTCAGTGGCCGCGTAGAACTGCCTCATCACACCCCCTCTCGCCCGGAAGCGCGGAATATCCACATCGTCGTCCACAACGCCGTCCACACCCCTTCGCGCCGAAGCGAGCGACAGTCGTGGCGCAGCGTCTGCCCGCTTTCAGCTTCCGGCATCAGCCAAGACACCAGCCAGCGAGCGGTTTTCCGGGAGTATCCACAGACCTTTCCACATCTGTGGACAAGCCCGGAATCCTGTCTTCGAAAAGCCCCGATCGGCACGCACACGAGATGGGTCCCCGTGGAAAACGGGCGTCGGAGTCGTCCGCGCCGCCGATCCTCGAGGCCAGCGGTGTGGATACGCGAGAAAACCCGTTCCGTACGATCTCGCTGGTGGCGTCGGCGGTGCGGCATCCACCTGTGCGAGATTGCACGAACCGACACAATCAGGGCTTCTACCTGCGGTTTTTCAAGGTCTTGAGCCAAAGACGGTCGGCTCGGCGACAGCGGCGATTCTACCAGAGGGCCGACGGGCCCAACAATCGAGCGAAACGCGTTATCCACAGGTTCCACACGAGAGAATCCTGCGTTTTCCCCACTATCCACAGATTTCGAAGAATTTGTTTCCGGGGCTTTGTGTGCAGAGGTTGTCGAAACGCCGAAGCCTGCCACGGGGTGCGATCGCGCCGCCGGTCCTTGACCACGAGGAGGCCAGACGGGTAGTATCATGCGGCTTACTACTGTGCCAGCCATGTGCTCGGCGTGAACGGAGGATCACTGTGAAGCGGACATACCAGCCGAACAATCGCAAGAGGGCGAAGACCCACGGGTTCAGGGCGCGCATGTCCACCAAGGGCGGGCGTGCCGTTCTCGCGGCGCGACGTCGGAAGGGCCGGAAGGTCCTCGCTCCGAGCGCGGCCTGACGGCGAGGATCAGGCGGTGCCCGCGATGCGGGGCACGCTGACCAAGAAGGCGGATATCGAACGGCTGTTCGATGAAGGCAGGGCCGCGAGAACCCATTTTCTGACAGTAATTGTGCGCGAGTGCGGCGGCGAGTCCGCCCGAGACGGGCGCCTCATGATCGTGGCAGGCCGAAGTATAGGGAACGCGGTGCGTCGCAACCGGGCGAAGCGCGTCTTGCGAGAGGCGGTGCGCCGCGCCGGCGGTCCGTGGCCAGGACACCACGTGGCTGTGATCGCCCGACCCAGCGCGCTCTCTGCCAGCCCAGCGGACCTGGATGAGGCCCTCAGCAGCGCGCTCGACCGAGCGGGTGTGAAGCGATGAGGTCGCCGGGCGCACAGCTCGCCATCTGGGTCGTCCGGGCGTATCAGAGGGTCGTCTCCCCTGCCCTACCGTCTTCGTGCAGGTACTATCCGACGTGCTCCCAGTATGCAGTGGAGGCGCTCGAGCGGTATGGGCTCGTCAAGGGCTCGTGGCTCTCGCTGAAGCGGATAGCACGGTGCCACCCATTCCACCCAGGCGGGTTCGATCCAGTGCCATGAGCGACAGAGCCAATACAAAGAGCGCGCGTTTCCGCGCAGACCGGAGATGCTTCGCGGCAGCAGGCCGTGACGGACAGAGGAGTGAACAGTGCAGGCCTTAGAGAACGCGCTCTTCGCAATCCTCAACTACTTCTACGGGTGGGTGCACGACTACGGGTTCGCCATCGTGTTGCTCACCGTGGCGGTGCGCGTCGTGCTCCTGCCGCTCACGGTCAAGCAGATACGGTCGATGCACGAGCTGCAGAGGATCCAACCGAAGCTGAAGGCGCTGCAGGAGAAGTACAAGAACGACAAGGAGAAGCTGCAGGCCGAGACGCTCAAGTTCTACGAGGAGCACAAGGTCAATCCATTTGGCGGATGCCTGCCTACGCTCCTGCAGTTCCCCATCTTGATCGCGCTGTACCGAACCCTCGGCGGTACACCGGAGAAACCGGGCCTCTTCTTGAAGCACATCGCCTCCATGGGGCCCGCGCAGGCGGAGGCCGCGAAGCGCTTCTGGGTGATCCTGCCCGACCTTACATCGACGCCGAAAACCGTCTTCGGTGAAGCCGGCTTGGTCGGTGCACTCCCCTACATCTTGCTCGTCGTGCTCTTCGGACTCAGCGTGTATCTGCCGCAGGTGACGCAGTCGAAGGACCGTCAGCAGCGGATGATCGGGCTGTACATGGCGGTCATGATGCTGTTCTTCGGGTGGAGCGTGCCCGCCGGCGTCCTCGTCTACTGGGTGACGTCGAGCGTTCTTCAACTCGTCCAGCAGTATGCACTGACGCGTGCGTATTCCGAGAAAGAGGTCGAGAAGTGACGGAACGAGAAGTGATCCAAGAAGGCCCGTCCGTGGCGGAGGCGATCGATGCCGCGCTTGAGCGTCTCGGGGTCCAGCAAGACGCCGTGCGCTACGAGGTCCTGGACGAAGGCGCTCACCGCGTGATCGGTCACGACCGGCCGGCGAAGGTGCGCGTCTGGCTCAAAGACCCGGTACCTGTGTCGGAATCGCACGATGCGGAGGTTCCTGGCGACGTCGTCGAAGATCAAGGTGACGAACTCGAGCTGTCCCCAGAGGACGAGGAGCTGGACGCTCTGGCCGACACCGCAAGCGACGTCATCACGCGCGTATTGGGATTCATCGGGATGTCCGCCGAGATCGAGGAGTACGAGGGCGACGAGGGTGAGCTCATCCTCGACGTCGTGGGAAGCGACGACCTTGGCGTTCTCATCGGACGGCACGGCCGGACGCTCGATGCGCTCCATGTCTTGGTCGCGGCCATCGCACACCGCGTGAGCGAGGTCCGGCATCCGCTGATGGTGGACGTGTCCGGCTACCGGTACCGCCAGCGCATGAAGATCGAAGAGATCGCGAAGCGGGCGGCCGAGCGCGTAGCTCGCACGGGACGCCCCGTGACCCTTCGGCCCATGTCGGCGTTCGAGCGCAAGGCCGTGCACGTCGCGCTGCGAGACGACAAGCGCGTGACGACGGCGTCCGAAGGCGACGAGCCGGCCCGCCAGGTGGTCATCTCTCCGCGCTAAGAGCTTCGCCGGTGTTTCACGTGAAACACCTGGGTGCAACGAACGGACGGTTTCACGTGAAACATGCAGAGCGCTGGCCGACGACGGTGGATGCGGAAAGCGTGCGCTCCGCACTCGACGCGGCCGGCGTTCCCGTTTCTCTCGAACAGGCAGAGGCGCTCGCGCATCACGCCGATCTCGTGCTTGCTGCGAACGAGCGCATGAACCTCACCGCGATCAAAGACGTTCAGGAGTTCGTGGAGCTCCACATTGTCGACTCGGTTGCGGCCGTCCACGAAGCGGTCGGGGGACCTGAGGGCCCGATGGTCGACATCGGCACAGGCGGGGGGTATCCGGGAATACCGCTCGCCATCGTGACGGGACGCCCGTGTGTCTTGCTGGAGGCCACGCAGAAGAAGGCAGGTTTCCTCGAAGAGGTCGTCGAGACGGTCGGACTCCCAGGCGTGAGCGTCGTGAACGCGCGCGCAGAGGAATACGCCGATGCGAGCCTTGGCCTCTTCTCGCTCGCAGTGGTGCGCGGAGTAGGGGAGCTTGCCACGGTGGTGGAGCTCGCGGCTCCGCTGCTGCGCGTCGGAGGCTGGCTGCTCGCGTACAAGGGCCGACCGACGACTGACGAACTCGACCGGGGCGCGCGCGCTGCGAAGCTGTGTGGGATGGCGATCCGCTCGGAACGCCGGTACGAGCTTCCCAGCGGACACCAGCGGGTCGCGATCGTGTACGAGAAGATCGCCGAGCCGACGGTTCGCCTGCCGCGCCGACCAGGAATGGCGGCCAAACGCCCGCTCGGATGACGGCGCCTTCTTCCCTGCCCCCACGCCGTAGCATATACTGCGGAGGGGTTCGTGAAGAGGAGCGTCCATGGGAGCAGATCTGGGAACGGAAGCGACGGGCGGGGAGTCTCGCAAGGCTCGCGTGCTGGCGGTGGTGAACCAGAAGGGCGGCGTCGGCAAGAGCACGACCGCGGTCAACCTCGCGGCCGCCCTGGGCGACATGGGCAGGGGGGTCCTACTGGTCGACCTCGATCCGCAGGGAAACACGACTTCCGGCTTCGGGCTGGACAAGAACCAGCGCCAAGAATGCGTGTACAACGCACTTCTGTCAGGAACGCCCGTAGAGACGCTGATCGAGCCGGTATCTGTCGAGAACGTCTTCGTCGTGCCGGCGACCATCCAGCTCGCGGGGGCCGAGATCGAGCTCGTTTCTGCATTCAGCCGGGAGACCAAGCTCAAAGGCGTGCTCTCCCCCATCCTGCACGACTTCGACTTCGTACTCATCGATTGTCCGCCGTCTCTCGGTCTGCTCACGGTGAACGCGCTCACGGCCGCAGATGGTGTGATCATCCCCGTCCAGTGCGAGTACTACGCGCTCGAAGGCCTCAGCAAACTCCTGGAAAGCTTCAAGCTTGTGAAGACGCACCTCAACCCCGGCCTGGAGATCTTCGGTGTCGTGATGACCATGTACGACTCGCGGACGAAGCTCTCGCAAGCCGTCTTAGAGGAGGTGCGGGACTTTTTCGGCGACAAGGTGTTCGAGACGGTGATTCCGCGAAGCGTGCGGGTGTCAGAAGCGCCAAGCTTCGGGCAGCCGGTGACGGTGTTCGATCCCACTGGGCGCGGTGCCGAAGCGTACCGGTCCTTGGCTGCGGAGGTGTTGAGCCGTGTCTAAGAGAGGTCTCGGCAAGGGTCTGTCGGCGCTGATTCCGGGGGCCGGGCAGGAGTTCACGGGTACAGAGCCGCAGGAAGTGGCGATCGAGCTGATAAGCCCGAACCCCAGCCAGCCGCGGACAGCCATCGACGAGCAGCAGATCGACGAACTTGCGGACTCCCTGCGGAAGGTCGGCCTGCTGCAGCCCATCGTCGTGCGTCCGCACGCCGAGGGCTACCAGATCATCGCAGGGGAGCGCAGGTGGCGCGCGGCGCGGGCAGCGGGCTTCGACAAGGTCCCGGTGCGCATCATCGCGTGCTCTGAGACCGAGGCGCTGGCGCTGGCGCTGATCGAGAACCTGCAGCGCGAGGATCTGAATCCCATCGAAGAAGCGAGAGGTTATCGCCAGCTGTTGACCGACTACCAGATGACGCAGGCAGAGCTCGCCGACAAGGTCTCGAAGTCCCGCTCGGCAGTCACCAACGCGCTGCGATTGCTCGACCTTCCTGACGAGGTGCAAGAGATGGTCTACGACGGACGCCTCACGGCAGGCCACGCCCGGGCCATTCTCTCCGTTCCGAACGAAGAGCAGAGGATCGCGCTGGCGCACCGCATCGTTCAAGGAGGGCTCTCTGTCCGCGAGGCCGAGAACCAGGCACGGCTGATGGCGGCCGGCCAGGCCCCTCGCGAGCCACGGCCGCCGATGCCGAGGACGTTCAAGATCATCGCGCGCAGGTTGCGCCGCATGCTGGGATCGCCCGTGCGCGTCAGGCAGGCGAGAGGGAAGTGCAAGATCGAGATAGAGTTCCAAGACGAGAGCGACCTGGAACGCATCACGAGCATCCTGTTCGCGGGCGAGGAAGGGAAGAAGACTACACCATGAGCGGCCGGAGAGTAACATATTTTGCTATAGGTGCAGCGGCCGGGCTGGCGGCGGGCGTGATCATCGGGCTGATGGTCGCGCCAGACAGCGGGGCCCGAACCCGCAGGCGTCTCGCCAACGAGGCCATGCGCGCAGCGGACCTCGCTCGTTCGGTCGCCGATCGGGCAGAACGCGTGGCAGCGCTCATCGGGACGCAGGTGGATCACGCCCTCGGTCGCGAAGAAGAGGCGGCGTGGAGGCGGGTGGCTCGGCTGCGCGACGGTGTCCAGCGCTACTCCCGGACCGTGATGGCGCCATGATGTCAGGGCCCCGTGCTATCGTCCCTCGGTAGAGGAGGCGGCATGGGGCTCACGATAGTCATCGGCGATCGCAGCGCCGGCAAGACCGGCGTCCTGTACGAGCGGGTGAGAGACGCGGCGCGCCGCGGGCTGAGCGCTGCCGTCCTGCTGCCTACGATCCCTGAGCGCGAGCGGGCGCTGCGCGAGCTGTGCACGTCGCTGCCCGTCGGCGTCTCGATCGAAACGATGGACGCGTTCCTCGACGGGCTCTGGAACACCCTGGGAGACGGTCGGCGGCGTATCAGCGAGATCGAGAGGCTCGTCGTGCTTGAAGAAGTCGTCGACCGCCTCGGATCCCTGGTAAGCGAGGCGATTCCGAGAAGCGCAGCGATGCGCATCCTCCCGGTGCTCGTGCAGCGGGCAGCTGAGCAGCCGACCGGCGTGCAGCACGCTGCTGCGAGCGACCCGCAGGCCCGCGCGCTCGCCGCTGCGATCGCTGCGTACCACGAGGAGATAGCCGCCCGAGGGCTCATCGAGGCGGCGGCGGCCCGCACGGCCGTCGCACAGGCCGTCACGCGCGATGCGCTCCCGGACGTGGTGTGCATCAACCGGTTCGAGACCTTCACGCCGCCGCAGATGGCGTTCATCGAGTCGGCCGCACGGGCGGACACCGACGTGATGGTCGCGCTGACGTACGTGCCCGGCTCGGACGCGACCAGGGCGGTGACGGGGCTTCTGGAGCGGCTCCAGCGGTTGCCCGCCACACAGACAGTCGAGGTGTCCGGCTCACCGCCCGGCTCGGCAGAGGAGATGCGGGCGCTGCAGTCGTCGCTCGCACGAGGCTCGCGAGACGCGATCGCGACAGGAGCGGTGCGCCTGGTGGCGGCTCTGGGGCTGCGCGGGGAAGCGGAGGCCGCAGCCGCCGCCGCAGCAGAGATGGTAGATACTGGCATTCCAGCAGAAGAAATCGCCGTGGTGGCGCGGGGCATGAGTCGACGCGCGCGACGCCTGGGAGCGGCGCTGGAGGCTGCTGGGATCCCGTGGTGCTACGAAGGCACGTGGCACCTCCGCGACAGCGGCCTTGGGCGCGCCGTCGTCTCGCTCGTGAGGCTGGTGGCGGAGGGGAGGCGAGAACACCTCGCCAGCTTCCTGCAAAGCGGCTACGCAGGGCTGAGCCACGAAGAGGCGGACGGGTACCTGAGAGACGTGCGAACGCGGCGCACGCCTCACGGGGTCGAGATGCGGCGGGAAGCGGAACGGGCGCCCGACGAAGCGGGACGGCTCCTGCGCGAGGCGTTCGCTGCGTTCGAGGCACTCGATGAGGCTACCGCCGTCGAAGCGCTTCAACGGATCGCCGACCGGATGCTGCGCAACCGGCACGGGGTATCTCCCGTGCTGGATCGCGACGGCCGGCTCGACGCGCGTGCGCGGCAGGCGGTCCTGGACGCCGCCTCCGCCGTTCTGGAAGCCAAAGGCCGCCTCGATGCCGCCTCGCTGGCGCGCGTGCTGGAACAGGCGCGGATCCCCGCGGACGAAGGCCTGGCTGCGGGCGTCGTCGTGACTTCCACGGAGCGCGTGCGGGCTCGCCGGTTCGACGCCGTGATCGTGCTCGGCATGACAGGCGACGAGTTCCCGCGCGTGGACGCGGGGCTCGGCCTCCCGCGCCGGACCACGCACGACTTGGAGCGTCTCGGTATCGACGCGGCCCCGCGTGCCGGGTTGGACGACGAGCGCCTGCTGTTCTACCAAGCCGTCACGGGAGCGCGGCGGCGGCTCGTGCTCGTGTGGCAGGCGGTCGACGACGACGGCAACGAGAAGGACCCCTCGCTGTTCATCGACGAACTCCTGGACGCCTACGAACCAGGCCGTGGCCCGCAGATCGTCCAGTCTCGAGCGGACGCGCCGGCGCTGGCGCCCGGGACAGAGGCCTTGCGGTCGCAGGCCGGCACGCGCGGGAGCGCTCCGCACGCGGTCCTCCACGAGAGTGGCCGCGGCCTGCCCGAGGACGTCGCGGAAGAGCTCGCGCGCCGAACGGCGTTCTCCGCGAGCGAACTCGAAGCGTACTTGAGGTGTCCTCGGCGCTGGTTCTACGAACGGGAGCTCAGGCCTGCGGGCATCGACGTGGCGATCGACGCGCGCGAGAGGGGTCGCGTGGCGCACCGGATCCTGCAGCGGTTCTACGAGGCATGGCAAGAAATGGGAAATGCACGCGTGACGCCCGCGCTCCTTGCGCGAGCACTCGAGGTGCACGCCAAGGTCGCAGACGAAGTCGTGCAGTCCGAGCCGCCGCCGGAATCGCTCGACGAGCAAGCGGAGATGGACCGCGCGGTCGTCGGGACGCGGCGGGTGCTCGAGCGCGACGCCGTCAGCTTCGAGGGGTTCGCTCCGGTGGCTCACGAGATCGCCTTCGGCGTGGGGGAGAGCGGCGCGGTCGAGCTCGACGGATGGCAGCTCAGGGGCAGGATCGACCGTATCGATGCGGGCGAGGCCGGTCTCATCGTGTGCGACTACAAGACCGGAGGCGGCGTGAGCGCAGCGCGGTTCGAGGAGGACCGCATCTTGCAGGCACCGCTGTACTCGTACGCGGCCGCCAAGCTGTACGACCAACCGGTGGTCGGGATGATCTACCGTACGATGTCTGTGGGGCAAGACCGGGGCGCGTACCTCCCCCTCGTCGTGAGCTCCCCGTGGCTTGCTGCCGGCGACGCGCGTGACGCCGAGGGGATCGAGGCGCTCATCGCGAGGGCCGTCGAGCGGGCAGCCGAAGCGGTGAAGGGCATCCGGTCGGGGAACGTGAAGCCCGAGCCGTACCAAGACCAGGCGTGCGCGAGCTGCATCGCGCGGACGTGGTGCGAGGGAAGCAGAGCATGAGGATCGAGCTGTCAGACGAGCAGAGAGACGCCGTCGAGGCCGAAGCGCCGCGCGTCGTCGTGTCGGCCGGCGCGGGCGCCGGCAAGACGCGGGTGCTCACGGCGCGGTTCCTCCGCCGCCTCGAGCAGGGGCTCGACCTCGACAACATCGTTGCGGTCACCTTCACCGAGAAGGCGGCCGGCGAGCTGAAGCGCCGGATACGGGATGCGTTGGTGGCCGAGGGAGACCGGGCCGCTGCGCGGCGGGTCCCAGACGCGTGGGTCTCGACGATACACGGGCTGTGCCGCCGGATCTTGCGGGAGCACGGGCTCGAGATCGGCGTCGACCCGGGCTCCCGGGTCCTTTCGGAGCACGAAGCGCTCATCCTCGCGGCCCAGGCGATGGAGACAGCGATCTCGTCGTGCGCGGACGAGGGCGACCCCGACGTGCTGGCCGTGCTCGACGTGTGGGGCGTCGCGACCGTTGCGCGCACCGTCAGGAGCGTGCACGACCAGGTCGCCTCCGCAGGGCTCGACCCGCGCAACGTCGTCGCGCACAATCCGCCGGCTCCACTTCACGTCGAGCGCATGGCCGAAGGCCTGCGCGAGCTCGGCACGTACATGGAGCGATTCAGGCAGACCGCGACGAGGGACGCGAACGTCGAAAGCGCGCGGCGGGCAGCAGAGCTCCTGGAAGCAGTTGCCAGGAGCGCTCGCTTCGGCGATCCGAGGCAAGCGCTCGATGCGCTCGACGAACTCGAGGAGTGTCGAATCGAGGCCCGCGGAAACGAGGAGTTCAAGGAAGCCGCGCGCGCGGCGAAAGACCTGCTCGGGTCGGCGAAGGCGCTCCTGGCGCAGATCGCGTGCGCGCCGTACGAGCGCGGCATCGCCACGCTGGTGGCGCGGTTCGCCGAGACGTATGCGAGCGCGAAACGCGCGGCCTCGGCGGTGGACTTCGAAGACCTGCAGACACTCGTCGCGCGGCTCTTGAGCCAGAAGCCGGACGTCGCCGACGAGCTCCGCGAGCGGTTCGTGGAGGTCATGGTCGACGAGTTCCAAGACACGAACCGCCTGCAGAGCCGCATCGTGAGCGCCTTGCCAGGCCGCAGCCTGGTGGCGGTGGGGGACAAACGGCAGTCGATCTACCGGTTCCGATTCGCCGACGTGACGGTCTTCGACGAGCTCGCGAGAACGGGCGTGGTGAAGACGCTCACCGAGAACCGGCGGTCGCACCCGGACGTTCTGGCGGTCGTGAACCACGTGTTCGGCGCCCCGGCGCTGTTCGGCCCAGCGCACGACAGGTTGCGTCCCGCACGCCAGCAGGAGCGGGTCTCGTGGCCTGCGCACGAGCCGCGCGTGCGCGTGCTGCTCGCGGTGGGCGAGGGCGCTCGAGCGCACGAAGCGCGGCGTGCAGAGGCCGCGCTCGTGGCCGAGGAGATCGCGCGGCTGTGCGACGCGGGCATCGTGAAGCCCTCCGACGTGGCGATCCTTTCGCGGCAGCTGAGCGGCCGGGCGCGCGTGTTCGAGGAGGCGCTGAGGCGGCGAAGCATCGAGTCGGTGAGCACGGCCGGCGACTTCTTCGCGACGCCAGAGGCGCAAGACGGCGTGATGCTGCTGAGGGTCATCGACAACGTGCACGACGACGAAGCGTGGGTGCACGTGCTCGCGGGCGGTCTCGGCGGGGTCAGCGACGGCGGGCTGTACCGTCTCCGCCACGCCTCTGGGAAGGCCGGCCTGTGGTCGGCTGTCCGCGAGGCAGAATCCGTGCTCGCAGGGACGGATCTCGAGCGGGTCCGCCGGGTGCGCAGCGCCGTCGAGTCCGCTCGATCGCGGCGCGGCGCGCTGTCTCCAGGCGACGTCCTCGTGCACGCCCTTGTGGCGATGGGGCACGACGCCCGCCTCGCCGAGCAAGGTGCGGCGGGCGCGCGGGCCTGGCAGAACCTGCTCTTGCTTGCCCGGCTCGCCGACGAAAGCGACGCGTTGTCGGGGCGCGGCATCCGGGGGTTTCTGGCCGACCAGAAGGACCTCGCCGCGCTCGGCGTCGCGCAGGCTCCGGTCCCAGAGGGCACCGAGGCCGTTCGCATCATGACTGTGCACGGAGCCAAGGGCCTCGAGTTCCCCGTGGTGTTCGTCGTGGGCATGACCGAGCAGGAGAAGTCCGACAGCCCTGACGCGATGGTGGACTGCTCGGGGGAGGTGGCGAGGGTCGCGACCAGGATGCCGACCGAGCTGCTGAGCGGGACAGAGACGCTGTCGAGAAGCTCCAAGAAGCCGAAGCCGTTCGCGTACGCCTTCCTCGAAGAGAAGGAGAAGAAGGAGCGCGAAGAGGAGGAGAAACGGCTGCTGTACGTGGCGTTCACCCGTGCGGAAGAAGCGCTCTTCGTGGTCGGCGCGGCGCCAGGGCGTCCCGGGGGCGCGCGGCGGGCCGTGCTCGAAGCGCTCGGCATCGAGCTGGAGGCGGCTTCCGACCAAGACTCAGTCGTCGCCGGCGGGGTCGCGGTTCCCGTCGTGCGCCGAGCGCTTCAGACAGCAGGAGGGCCGGCACCGAACGGGCGGCAGGATGACGCCGCGGCCCGAGGCGCTCGTACGGTCCCGGATGCGGCCGCGGAGCGCAACGCCGACGGTGCGCGGGACTTCGATGCTGCGCCTCTCAGGAGCGGCCCGCTCGAGAAAAAGCGCAGCCCACGGCCGCCGCTCGAGCAGGCGGGCCACGCGCCGCGCCGCGTGTCGCCGTCGGGGCTGGAGGACTTCGAACGGTGTCCCTACCGCTACTACGCAAGCCACGTGCTCAGGCTGGCGGATCCGCACGCCGACCGCGGCGCGACCGAGTTCGGCACGATCGTCCACGAAGCGCTCCGCTACGCGGTGACAGGCACGTGGAACGCCGACAGGCGTGCGGCCGTAAGCCGCCGGCACCGCATGTCCCACGAGGACGAAGCGCGCCTCGTCGAAGCGGTGCAGACCTTCGACCGAAGCGAGCTTGCCGCAGCGCTCCGGGCGCACGAGCGCGTGCTGGCAGAAGCGCCGTTCGCCTTCGCGCTCGGTGAGACGGTGCTGTCGGGACGCATGGACGTGTTCGCCACATCCGACGACGAGGCCCTCGTCGTGGACTTCAAGTGGCATGCGAGGCCGGCGTCAGGCTCTGGGCGCGACGACGCGCAACGGTATCGCCGACAGATGGGCTGCTACGCCCTCGCGGGGTTTGCAGCCGGAGCGAGGAGCGTCGAGGCGCTCGTCTACGACGTCGGCTCAGGCAGCGTGAGCGCTTCCTGGTCGTTCGGGGCCGCAGACGCTGCCGCTCTGGACGCCGAGGCGCGCGACCTCGTAGGGCGGATCGCCGCGGGCGGGTTCCGGCCGCTCGGGGCGTACCGGCACGACGCGTGCGTCGGCTGTCCGGCTCTCGGGGGCCTGTGCTCGGTCAGGCCCCCGAGACGCGTTGCCGGAGCTGGCCGCACGCAGCGCTGATGTCGGCGCCTCGCTCGGCGCGCACCGAGGTCTCGATGCCGGCATCCGAGAGCGCGTGCAGCACTTTCCGCACGCGCTCGTCGCTCGCGCGCGAGAACGGCGAGCCCTCGACGGGATTCATCGGGATGAGGTTCACGTGCACGGGCATTCCTGTGCAGAACGCGACGAGGGAGTCGATCTCCTCGTCGGTGTCGTTCACGGCTGAGATGAGCGCGACCTCAAGCGTCGGGCGGCGGCCGGTCGCCGCGAAGTACCGAAGGAGTGCGTCCTTGAGCGCGGCAAGCGGGTAGCGACGCACGCCGGGCATCAGGCGGTCGCGCGTCGTCTGGACGGCCGAGTGCAGCGACACTGCGAGCGTGAACTGCTCCGGCTCGGCCGCGAAGCGCTCGATGCCGGGAACGATGCCGCAGGTCGACACCGTGATGTGCCGTGCGCCGATGCCGAGCGCGTCCGGGTCGTTGAGGATCCGGAGCGCGGCAAGCGTCGCGTCATAGTTCGCGAACGGCTCGCCCTGACCCATCGCGACGGCGTTCGACACCCGCGCGGAGAAGTCGCGCGCAACGCCGGCGACCTGCGCGGCCATCTCGCCAGCGGAGAGGTTGCGTGTGAATCCTGACGCGCCTGTTGCACAGAACGCGCAGCCCATCGCGCACCCTGCCTGCGTCGAGAAGCACACCGTGAGCCGGTTTCCCGAAGGGATACCGACCGATTCGACCGTCGCTCCGTCGGCGAGGCGCCACAGGTACTTCCTGGTGCCGTCCGAGGAGACCTCGCGTGCGACGAGCTCGGGCCGGCCGATCGTGAAGCGCTCAGCCAGCGTCTGGCGCAACGACGCCGCAAGGTCGGTCATCTCCTCGAAGGAAGATGCGCCGCGCACCCACAGCCAGCGCAGGACCTGCCGGGCCCGATAGCGCGGCTCGCCCATCTCTGAGAACAGACGCTCGAGCCCGGCACGGTCGTACGCTGCGATGTCAGGAAGGCTCACTCGCCGCCTTCCTTTTCGAGCACCTCGTGGTAGCGGTCGCGGTGCTTCCGCTCGAAGCCGCCGACCGCCCGGAAGTACTGCGCGATCTCCGGGAAGCCCTCCTGCTCGGCGATCTCGGCGAAGGACGGGTACATGTCGACCGTCTCGTAGTTCTCGCCCTCGGCTGCGGCTTTGAGGTTGTCCGCCGTGGAGCCGAACGCGCGCATGTACGCGAGGTGGCCGAGGGCGTGCGCGGTCTCCTCCTCGGCCGCGTGCTCGAACGCAGCGGCAGCTCTCTCGTCGCCCTCAAGGCGGGCGATGCGCGCGAAGAGCGTGTAGCGGCGGTTGGCCTGCGACTCGCCGGCGAACGCCGCCTTCAGGTTCTCGAGCGTCTTGGTGCCAGCAAGGTCGCCGGGACCTTCGTACGGCACGAAGAACGACTGGGGCGCGCCGCACACCGGGCAGCGCTCCGGTGCGGGTCCGACGTGGTAGTAGCCGCAACCCTTGCAGCGATAGCGCTCGACCATGGCGTCTCCTTCCGATTGTAGGGAATAAACGGTCACGACAGATGATACCCGCGTCCGTACCATCGCGGCCGCCAAGGGAGAGCGAAGGGAGCGAGCCTATGAGATCCAAACAGGCGCTCGTCGGCGCCGCAGCAGCGCTGCTGCTGGTCGGCGCAGCGTCGGCGGCGTGGGGCCTGCCCTCGATACCGAGCAGCAAGTTCCAGCCGGCGGAGGGGTGCGGGTGCCACGCGGGGCTCTACGACCAGTGGCAAGCGTCGATGCACGCGAAAGCGCTCACGGACCCGCTGTACCTCCACAAGGTCGCGGAGGCCGACAAGGCGACCAAGGGCGCTCTCGGCCCCTACTGCACCGGATGCCACGCACCCGTGGCCGTGATGGGGGGCGAGATCTCTGGGCTTGACATAAGCAAAGTCTCGCCGCAGGGCAAGCAGGGGGTGGGCTGCGACCTGTGCCACCAGGTCGTGGGAACCGAAGGCGCGCTTGGCAACACCTCGCTCAAGGTGCAGGCCGACGGAGCGAAGCACGCGCAGCTCAAAGATGCCGTGTCACCCGTCCACGCGACGGCGTACTCGGCGTTCCATGAGTCGGCGGAGTTCTGCGGCAACTGCCACAACGTGGATCACCCGGTGAACGGCATGCACCTCGAGATGACGTACTCCGAGTGGAAGAAGGGCCCGTACGCCAAGGAAGGGATCGTGTGCCAGGACTGCCACATGACCCCAGGCCCTGGCGTCACCAAGCCGAACCCCGGGAAGGCCGCGGCGGGCGGCCCTGAGCGCGAGCACATCTACACGATGACGTTCGCGGGCGGCAATGTCGGACTCGGCGATGCGGCGAGGGCCGAGGAGCGCCTGAAGGCGGCGGCGAAGGTCGAGATCGACGTTCCTGACGTGGTGGAGCCCGGGAAACAGACGAAGGCCGTGGTGACGGTCACGAATGTGGGCGCCGGCCACTACATCCCGACGGGGCTCACCGAGGTCCGCCAGATGTGGCTGGAAGTGAAGGCGCTCGACGCTGCCGGCAAACAGATCGCCAGCACGAAGCACGAGTTCGGCACCGTCCTTGAGGACGCGAAGGGCAACCACCCCGTGGAGCTGTGGGACGCCGTCGGCATCTACAAGGACGACCGCATCCCGCCGCGCGGCTCGAGCACCGACGAGGTCGCTTTCACGATGCCGGACGGCGCGGTGACCCTCAGCGCGGTCCTGTACTACCGCTCTGCGCCCGAGGAGATGGCGAAGGCCGCAGGCGTGGAGATCCCGACCACCGAGATGGCGAAGGCCGAGAAGGTCGTCTACACGTCCGCAGAAGAGAAGTCGAAGGCCGCGGTGCCCGCGCCAGAGGGCGACGGCGGCATGGGCGGTCTAGCCACGTGGATTGCGGCGGCCGTCGTGCTTGCTGCGGGCGTCGCAGCGGCGATCGTCATCGCTCGGAGGAAGGCGTAGGCAAAACGCCACAAGAAGCGCGAAGGGCCGGCAGCGCAGCGGTGCCGGCCCTTCTGCTTAGAGGTTCTTCGGTTTGACGCCGACTTTCATCGTGACCTCGATCTGCTTGCCGTTGCGCCACACCGACAGCGTGACCGTGTCGCCGATGGCGTGCCGCCGCACGGCGAGCAAGAGGTCGTCCATCGAGCGGATCGGGGTCTCGTTGAGCTTGACGATGACGTCGCCGGGCTTCAGGCCGGCCTTCTCGGCTTCGGTGCCCTTCGTCACGTTCACGACGTACGCGCCTTCCTCGACAGGCAGCTTCTTCTCGGCGGCGAGGTCGGCCGTCACGGTCATGCCCTCGATCCCGAGGAAGGGGTGCTTCGCGGAGCCGGTCTCGATGATCTCGGTCGCGACGCGCACGGCGGTCTTCACGGGGATCGCGAAGCCGACGCCGTCATCGGCGCCCGTGTCGGTGAAGATCGCGGCGGGGATCCCGACGAGTGCGCCGGTACGGTCGACGAGCGCGCCGCCGGAGTTGCCCGGGTTGATGGCGGCGTCGGTCTGGATGACGTCGACGAGCGGGTAGCGCTTCGCGTTCTCCGCGAAGTCAGGAAGCGAGCGGTGGATGGCCGAGACCACACCGGCCGTCACGGAGTGCTGCAGCCCGAAGGGCGAGCCGATGGCCACCACGAGCTGCCCCACGACGAGCTTCTCGGAATCACCGATGGTGATGAGCGGGATCTCGGCGTCGATCTTCACCACCGCGATGTCGGTCTCCTCGTCCGCGCCGACCACGACGCCTTTGATGCGCTCGCCGGTCGAGTCCGTGACGACGATCTTGTCGGCATCGGCGACGACGTGCTGGTTGGTGACGATGTAGGTCCCTCCGTCCTCGGCGCGCTTGAACGCCACGCCCGAGCCGTTGCCGGTGACGGGCACGGCCGGGTGGTCCTTCGGAAGCCCGCTCCCGGAGTCTGAGGTCTCGTTGGTCGTGACGTCGATGTTGACGACGCTCGGCACGGCAGCAGCAGCCGCCGCCGCGACCGCCTCCTCGGTCGCGCCCGACACCACGCGCACGGTGCCGGTCGCCGGGGCTATCCGCGCCTCTCGCGCGAGGAGCCACCCGCCATAACCGCCCGCGACGCCGAAGAGGGCCGAGACGAGCGCCGTGACGACGAGGATGCGGCCCCATGGGGTCCGCGCTCGCTCGAGCGGCGCCGGCGGTGGCGGCAGGACGGGCCCTGCTGGCAAGACGGGCTCTGCTGGCGGCTCGTCGCTCGTCGGTCCAGCGGCGGCGTCCTGCGAACGCAGGGCCTCCTCCTCGGCCGAGGTCTCAGCGGGCGCCACGTCCGCGCCGCGTTCGTCAGGCAGGCGAGGGTCGAGTTCCATGGCTGTCCTCCCTATCGTTCAGCCCTGCCACTAGACTACACGACGGACGGCCTGCCCGTCCGGGCCGGGCGCTCGAACGCACAGGATTCTCACAGGTGCCCGCGAGTTGTGCGTCGAGCCAGCGCTCCTCTAGACTGGCTCAAGCAAGAGGAGGCCCGTGATGTTCGAAGACGAAGTCGCTTCGCCTGCTGGCCCGCGCGGCGTGAGCCTCGTGCCGTTCTCGCTGTACCTCCTGGCGTGGGTGGTGCTTGCGATCTCGTCGTTCGTGCTGCTGAAAGACGATGCGGCCGCAGGCGCGGTGCTGTGGTCGGTAAACTACGGGCGCGTCGCGGCCGCGGGGCTCGTGCTGGCGGCGATGGGGCCGGCGCTCGCGCTCGCCGTGTGGATCGTGACGCGCGCGGTGCGGCCCCCGGAGCACCGGAGGGGGCTGCTCGCAGACGCTCTGCTCAAAGGCGGCGGGGCTGCGCTCGTGGGAGCGGTGCTTTGGCTCGTCGCGTTGTTCGCGCTCGACATGTGTTGCAGAGGCGCGTGAGCGCTCGTTCGAGGAGGGTCCTTGTGCAAGCGCCTGACATAGCGGGTGTGCGGGTGGCGGTGCTGATGGGCGGGCGCTCGGCCGAGCGCGAGGTGTCGCTCAACACGGGCGAGCAGGTGGTGGCAGCGCTGCTCGAGCGGGGAGCGGACGCGTTTCCCATCGACACCGCGCAGCCGTCGTTCATCGACGAGCTGCGGGTCACCAAGCCAGACGTCGCGTTCATCTGTCTGCACGGCAGGTACGGCGAGGACGGCACGGTGCAGGGGCTGCTCGAGCTTCTCGACCTTCCGTACGTGGGGTCAGGAGTGCTGGCAAGCGCGCTCGCGATGGACAAGGTCGCGTCCAAGCACGTGTTCTCCGCGTGTGGCGTGCCGACGCCCCCGTACGTGGTGGTGCGCGAGGGCCGGCCGTGGAGCGACGAGGAGGTGGTCGACGCCGTCGGGCCTCGGTGCGTCGTCAAGCCAGCGTCCGAAGGCTCCGCGATCGGCGTGACGATCGTCCACGACCCGTCGGAGCTCGCCCCGGCTATCGCGGAGGCCTTCCGGCACGACAGCGTGGTGCTCGTCGAGCGGTTCATCGACGGGACCGAGGTGACTGTCGGGGTGCTCGGCGTCGATCCGCCGTTCGCGTTGCCGACGCTCGAGATCGTCCCAGCGCACGAGTTCTACGACTACGAGTCGAAGTACGTGCCCGGCATGAGCCGCCACATCATCCCCGCACGCGTGCCCGAGGAGGCGCGGGAGCTGTGCGCCAAGCTCGCGGTAGCCGCGCACGAAGCGCTCGGGTGCAGAGGCGTGTCGCGGACCGACATCATCGTCGAGCCGAGCGGCGAGGCGTGGGTGCTCGAGGTGAACACGATACCGGGCATGACGCGCACGAGCCTGCTGCCGGACGCGGCGCGGGCCGCCGGCATCGAGTTCCCCGAGCTGTGCGCTCTGCTCGTGGGTTACGCGCTCGGGGACTCGTCTTCGGAAGCCTGAGCCGAGCGGGGCCGGCGGGCCTTCTGCGCGAGCGGCAGCTCGATCACGAATCGCGCCCCGCCTCCGGGGGCATCGTCGACGTACGCGCGACCGCCGTGCGTCTCGGCTATCGTCTTGACGATGTACAGGCCGAGTCCCGCGCCTCCGGTACCCTCTTCCAGTTGCGCGAAGCGCTCGAAGACCGCCTCGCGCGCGTCCGGGGGCACGCCAGGGCCGGTGTCCTCGACGGCGAGCAACGCCCGGTCCTGCGCACGCTCGACGACGATGCGGACCTTCGCCTCGGCTGATGTGTGCTTGATGGCGTTGCCGACGAGGTTGTCGAGCGCTTGGCGGAGCCGCTTCGGGTCACCGTCGGCCTCCACCTGCGAGCGCGCGACCACCGTCACCTCTCGTCCGAACGCCACCCGCGCGGCCTGGGCGGCCTGCGCGGCGAGAGCGGCCAGGTCGACCGGCTCGACCGTGCTAGGACCGAGCGCCTGCTGGGCTCGCGCCGAGTCGAGCAGGTCTTCCACCAGCGACCGCATCCGTTCGGTCGACTCGCGCATCGAGGCGACGATGCGCACGCGCTGCTCGTCGGTGAGGTCGCGCTCAAGCATCTGCACGTATCCGGAAAGCACCGTGAGCGGCGCTCGCAGGTCGTGCGACACGAGCGAGAGGATCTCGGAGCGCAGCTTCTCGAGCCGGTACTGCTCGGTGATGTCTCGCACAGAGAGCACGAACGCATCAGGCGCGGCTGTCACGTCAGCGCGCACCTCCATCCAGCGCTCGCCGTGGCTCGGGGCGTTGCAGCGCACCACGACCTCGTTCTCCAGCGCGCGCTCCACGAGCTCGGCAGGCGAGAGCGGCTCGCCTTCGGGCGTGGCGATGTCCATCGCTGCGAGCAGATCCTCGAGCGGTTTGCGGAGGATGAAGCCGAGGGGGCGCCCGACGCAGACCGCGAAGGCGGGGTTCGCGACCTCCACGACGCCTCGCTGCACGAGCAGCTTCGCCTCTGCCGACTCGTCGAGCACCGTCCTGAGCGCCTGTTCGGCTGCCAGCGCCTGGTCCGTGGCTGCGGCAAGCTCGCGCTCACGGACGGCCAGCAGCCTGACGAGCTCGCGCACGGTTTCCGCGAGCTCGCGGAACTCGGCGGGAAGCGCGGGGTCGATCGGCGGCGTCTCCGCGGGCGGCTCGCCGTGCACCGCGCGCAGCCCTTCGTCCCGCAGCACGGCGAGCGTCGCATCGAGCGGGCGCACGACCGTCCGGGAGAGCGCTGTTCCGAACGCCAACCCGAAGAGCAGCGATACGAGGCCCATCGAGAGCGGGAAGGTCCAGCTGGCCAGGACGGGGTCGCCGCGCAGTGGCTCGGTGAGGACGAGCGTGCCTGCGGGCCGGCCGTCGAGCCCGGCGAGCGTGCCGCGCGCCTCGAATGCATCTCCGCGAAGCCACGCCGCAGCGGAGACGAACCCCGGCACCGTGCCGAGCGCGCCCTCGCCGGTGACCCGTTCGCTCACCGGCTCGAAACCGGCCTGGACGCCGAGCGTCTTGCCGAGCTCGGCAAGGTCGAGGTGACGGGCTACGACGAGCCACCCTGCGGGACTCGCGGTCGGCGACCCTCCGACGATCGGGCGGACGGCCGCGATACCAGGCCCGGACGGAAGGAGCACGACGCCGGCGCGCGGGCCTGTGGTGCCCGAAGCGACCGACCGAAGCGCATCGAGGTCTGGTGCGTCTCCGTACGAGAAGACCGGGACCCCCGACGAGCGTACCCACAGCACGTCATCTGCGCCGGACTTGTCCCGCAGCCACGGGTCGAATTCCTCAGTGATGAACGCGTCGCTCGGACGGAGCGTTCGCTCGTAGAACTCGTCCCACTCCGTATAGGCCACGACGTAGGAGTCGAGCACGTCTGCCTGCGCGTCGAGGATCGCGTGGGCGGTGACGAGGGTGCGGCGTGCGTCGTGGGTGACGGTCGCGCGCGTGAACGCCGCTGTGGCGACGCGCGTCGCGCCGAAAACGACGAGGAACAGAAGCAAACTCCCCAGAACAAGGGAGCCGGAGAGCCGCGCCTGCAACGTGGCAGGCAGAAGCGGAAGCCGTGTGCGGAGACGAGCCACGGGCAACTCCCGATAACCGGTCGTATCACGCCGATTATCGGCGCATTCGCGCAGTCAATCAAACGGTCAGGCCGAAACGGGCTCCGTCGGAGCCGAGCGGGCGGACGACCGCGCGACCAGGCGCTTCGTGATGTCGATGAGCACCGTCGGCACGATCGCGGCGGCGATCACCGCGAGCCAGTCCGAGACCGAGAGCGGCTGCGTCTTGAACACGCGCTGCAGCGGCGGCAGGTAGACGACACCGAGCTGCAAGAGGAGCGAGCCCGCGAAGGCGACGTTCAGCCACCGGTTCTTGAGCGAGTACGCGCTGAATATGCTGCGGCTCTCTGACCGGAACGAGAACGCGTGGACGAGCTGGGCCAGCACCATCGCCGAGAAGAGCATCGTCTGCGCGCGCTCGAACGAGTGGCCGGGCATGAACAGGTCGGCCCACACGTACATGATGAGGC
Organism: Parvivirga hydrogeniphila; assembly: GCF_023371205.1. Taxonomy (NCBI): domain Bacteria; kingdom Bacillati; phylum Actinomycetota; class Coriobacteriia; order Anaerosomatales; family Anaerosomataceae; genus Parvivirga; species Parvivirga hydrogeniphila. The sequence goes on along the minus strand of NZ_JAMCCO010000001.1, from coordinate 173,948 downwards.
CGGCGACCGTGATGAGAGCGCCCTGCCAAAGCACCTGCGCCTGACGTTTGCGGGCGAGCACCGACTCGCTCGCATCGCGGGGAGGCCGCTCCATCACCCGCGGCGAGGCCGGATCCACGCCCAGCGCGAGCGCGGGGAAACCGTCGGTGATGAGGTTGATCCACAGGATCTGCAGCGGCAGGAGCGCCGGCCGATCGGCGAAGAACGTCGTGACGAAGATGATGAGGACCTCAGAGACGTTGCACGAGAGCAAGAAGAGGATGAACTTCTTGAGGTTGTCGTAGACGGCGCGGCCCATGCGCACCGCCTCCACGATCGTCGCGAAGTTGTCGTCGGCGAGCACCATGTCGGCCGCCTCGCGCGAGACGTCCGTTCCGACGCGGCCCATCGCCACACCGATGTCGGCCCGCTTGAGGGCAGGCGCGTCGTTCACGCCGTCGCCGGTCATGGCCACGATGTGCCCGTGCCGCTTCAGGGCCTCGACGATGCGCAGTTTGTGAGCGGGGTCGACGCGGGCATAGAGGCGCGTCCGAGCCACCGCTTCATACAGCTCGTCGTCGGACATGCGTTCGATCTCGACACCGGTGAGCACCTCGCCATCGTCGCTGAGGCCGACCTGTTGAGCGATGGCGCGTGCGGTGAGCGCGTGGTCGCCGGTGACCATCGCGACCTCGATGCCCGCGCGGCGGCACGTAGCGATGGCCTCGGCGGCCTCGGGGCGAGGGGGGTCGACGAGGCCCACGATGCCGACGTAGGTGAGGTCGCGCTCCACCGCGCTCGGCTCGTCGACTGTCGCGTCGTCGAGCTCGCGGAACGCGATGGCGAGCGTACGGAACCCAGACGCGGCGAGCTCCGTGTTGATAGCAAGGATGCGGTGGCGCATGGTCTCATCGAGCGCGACGCGCTTCCCGCGAACGAGCGCGTGGGTGCACAGGCCGAGCACGACGTCGGCGCCGCCCTTCACGTACGCGACTGGCCTGCCATCGACGACATGCACGGTCGTCATGCGCTTGCGCTCGGAGTCGAACGGGATCTCCGCGACGCGGCGGGGTCGCCGGCGCGACTCGGCGAGCGCGTCGGCGGCCACGACGAGCGCCGTCTCGGTGGGGTCTCCTACGAGCGTGCCGTCGGCCGTGAAGTGGGCATCATTGCACGACGCCGCGATCTCGAGGAGCAGGTCGAGGCCGGCGGGGTCCGGCGTCAGGTCGTCTGGCTGGAGCGCCCAGTCGGGCAAGATGTCGGCCCCATCCAACCCAACGACGACGCGCCTGACGGCCATCTCGTTCCTCGTGATGGTGCCGGTCTTGTCCGAGCAGATGAAGGTGGTGGACCCGAGCGTCTCCACCGCGTGGAGCTTCCGCACGATCGCGTTGTGCTCGGCCATCTTGCGGACCCCGAGCGAGAGAGCGACGGTCACAATCGCGGGAAGCCCTTCCGGGATGGCCGCGACTGCGAGCGAGATCGCCACGAGCAACGCCACGGTCAGCCGTGCGCGGAAGGCCTCGTGGGCGAGCGCGGCGAAAAGCGATGTCTCGCCCGACGCGTTGTAGGCCTGCCACGCGCCGACGGCGAAGACGATCGTTGCGATGGCGAGGATGAGCGTGGCGATGCGCTTGCCCACGCCTTTGAGCTCGCGCTGCAGAGGGGTCGCCTCCTCCTCCTGCTGCGCGAGGAGGTCGGCGATGCGGCCCATCTCGGTGGCCTGACCGGTCTCGGTGACGATGAAGCGGCCGCGTCCGACGGCGACCGTCGTGCCCGCGTACACCATCGTCGAGCGGTCGCCGAGCGCGCAGTGCAGCTCGCACTCCGCATCAGCGTGCTTGGAGACAGGGCGGCTCTCGCCTGTGAGGGAGGACTCGTCCACCTTGAGCGAGGCCGCCTCGATGAGCCTGCCGTCGGCCGGCACCTTGTCGCCGGCCTCGAGGATCACGACGTCGCCCGGCACGAGCTCGGCAGCGGGCACCTCCTGCTCGACGCCGTCGCGCACCACGGTCGCCGTCGGTGCCGCCATCTGCTTCAGCGCCTCGAGCGCCTGCTCGGCGCGGTACTCCTGGATGAAGCCCAGAAAGCCGTTCAGAAGCAGGATCGCGGTGATGGCGAAGGCCTCGAGCAGCTGATGCTCGATCGCCGAGATCACGACCGCTGCCATGAGGACCCAGATCATGAAGTCGTTGAACTGCGCGAGGAACTTCTTCCAGGCGGGGACCTTCACCGGCGGTGCGAGCAGGTTCTGCCCGTGCTCGGCCAGGCGTCGAGCCGCCTCCTCGGCCGAAAGGCCGCACTCAGGGTCGGTCCCGAGCGCGGCGGCGACCTCGCGCACCGGCATCACGTGCCACGCGGTCTCGCGGCTCTCGTCCATCAGCGCCTCCTCAAAGGAAAAGACCTCCGGCGTCATCGCCGAAGGTCTTGCGTCGCTTCTCGCGTCGGCAGGACCGGGGCCGAAGCCCGGGATTGTCGGCCTGCCTCCCTCGCACGGGCGAGGTCGCTACTCCCCTTCGTCACTGTGCGGACGATACCCGCTGGCAAGCGAGGATGCAAGGGTGCGCCCCGTCGGCGTCGCCGCCAGGCCGCCGAGCGCGGTCTCGCGAAGCGAAGGGGGAAGGCTGCGACCGACATGCCCCATCGCATCGATGACCTCGTCGACAGGAATCGGGAACGCCAGGCCGCCGAGCGCCATCTCGATCGCGGCCAGTGCCACGGCCACCGCAGTCGCGTTGCGGGCGACGCAGGGCACCTCCACGAGCCCGCCGACCGGGTCGCAGACGAGCCCCAAGAGCCCTTGGAGCGCGAACGCGGCCGCGTGTCCGGACTGCTCCGGCGTGCCGCCCGCGAGCTCGACTGCGGCCGCCGCCGCCATTGCTGCCGCGGCCCCGGTCTCGGCCTGGCATCCACCGGCGGCTCCCGAGAGAGTGGCCCGCGCCGCGATCACCCCGCCGACGGCTCCGGCGGCAGCGAGCGCGGCCACCACCCGCTCGCGCGGCGCGCCCAGCCGTTCGGCAGCGGTGAGCAGCACGGCCGGCAGCACGCCCGAGGCGCCGCCGGTTGGCGCGGCGACCACACGCCCCATGCACGCGTTCACCTCTGCGCCTGCGAGGGCCCGCGACAGCGCGGTCGCGAACGTCGCATCGGTCAGGCGCGGCGCGGATGCTGCGAGCGCGCGCCCTGATCTGCCGACAAGGTCGGAGCGGGAGCGCAGCTCCTCGCTAAGCCCGCGCTCGACTGCCGCTTCCATCACCGCGAGCGCGTCCGACAACCGGGCGATCACCTGTGCTTCGTCAGCGCCCGTCTCCTCGCATTCGAGCGCGATGGCTGCCGCAGAGATCGAGCCGTGGTCGTCGGCCGCAGCGAGGAGTTCGGCGAAGGACGCGTACGACATGCGGGAACCTTCCGTCACACGGCCGGCACGGAGCGCACCTCGACGACGCCGTCGATGGCCGCGATGCCGGCGATCGCCTCGTCGGGGACGCGCTCGTCCGTCTCGATGAGCATGAGCGCACGGGCGCCGCGCCGCTCACGGGAGACCTGCATGGACGCGATGTTGATGACGTCGGCCGCCAGGCGAGCGGTCACGGCCGCCACCACGCCAGGCTGGTCGTGGTGGACGACCACCAGAAGCGGCAGCTCGCCGGTGACTTCGACGGGGAAGTCGTCGATGAGCGTGACGACCACATCGCCGCCGCCGAGCGACGAGCCCTGCACGAGGTGGGCACGCCCGAAGGCGTCGGTGAGCTCGAGCCGTGCGGTGTTCGGATGCACGTCGCCGAGATCGCCCGATACGAACGTGACCTCCAGCCCGGACGCGTTTGCGAGCTCGAGCGCGTCCGGGAGGCGTTCGTCGTCGGGGCGCATGCCAAGCAGTCCTGCGGCGAGTGCTCGGTCGGTGCCGTGGCCACGGCCGGTCGTGGCGAAGGAGCCGTGCAGCGTAACCCGGGCCCGCCGCGGCGTGCCGCCGACGATGGCGCGCGCAAGCGCACCCAAGCGCGCAGCACCCGCGGTGTGGCTGGACGAGGGTCCGATCATCACGGGCCCGATGATGTCGAACAGGCTGCGTTGGCGTGGCATGTGCTGATTGTACTCGCCGAGCGCGGTGTGCGCGCGTGGTTGCCCGGATGCAGCCAGGGGCGTATGCTCGTGCGGCGCGTCTCGCGCTGTTCAGGCAAGCGATCGAAAGGAACGCACATGTCAGAAGCACCACAGGCCGCCAGCGGCGGTCAGAGCAAAGTCGTCATTGCGCTCGCTGCGGTGGTCGTCGTGCTCGTCGGGGTCATCGTCGGACTGGTGGTGTTGAACAAGCCGGCCGCGCCGGCCGCGCCCGCCAACGGCACGGCGGCCAACGGCACGAGCGGCATGCCGGCTGGCATGCCTGCCGATGTGCCGTTCGATCCGAAGACCGCGACCAAGGTCGTAGCAGGCAAGACCCCTGAGGACCACGTGAAGGCGTACTTCGACGCAGTGGTGAAGGGCGACTTCGCGACTGCCTACGAGCTGCTTCCTGCCGACAAGAAAGCCGCGCAGGACGAGGCCGCGTTCGCCGAGCAGCTCAAGGGCTACGGCATCAGCTCGTACACGATCGACAACGTGACGGAGAAGGACGGCGAGACCCAGGTGCTCGCCACGGCCTCGATGGCCGGGGGCAGCTTCCAGTACTTGTGGACGTTCGTGAAGGACGGGAACGACTGGCTGCTCAAGTCGCGCACGCTTCCCGGCATGAACTAGCTACGGACCGCATCGCGCGCATCACGGGGCGGCGCCACGCGCCGCCCCGTTGCGTCAGACCGGCGTGATACCCTTCGGACATGAGGACCGAGGCGCTTCTCGAACTGCTCCAGCCCGGCACCGATCCGGACGTCGCTGCCGCGTACGCGTCATACGGGGAGCGCGCCCGCGACGCGGTTTTCGGCTTCGAGGACGAAATCGCGTTCCTCGACGTGGAGACCACGGGATTCGATCCAGGGCGCGACGAGATCATCGAGGTCGCTGCCGTCGTGGCGAAAGGGCCAGAGATCCGCGCCCGCTTCTCGACGCTCGTCAGGCCCGAGCGACCCGTGCCGCTCGAGATTGCAGAGCTCACGGGAATCGACGACGCGATGCTCGCCGACGCTCCTCGCGTCGACGAAGCGCTTGCAGGCGTTGCCGAGCTCGTCGGCGACCGGGATGTCGTCGCGCACAACGCAATCTTCGATAGGACCTTCACAGAGGCCGCCGGCTGGAAACACCCACGCGGCGAGGCTGCGTGGCTGGACAGCCTGGACCTCGCGCGGATCGCCCTTCCCCGCATGCGGAGCCACCGCCAGACCGACCTCGCTCGCGCGTTCGGGCTTCTCGTGGAGCCGGTGCACCGCGCGGTGGGGGACGTCGAGACGCTCGCACGGCTGTGGCGGGTTCTGCTGGTGGCGCTCGACGACTTGCCGCCTGGCGCGCTGGCGGGCGTGCTCGGACTCTTCACGGGCTCCGGGGATTCGCTCGCGCGCGTGCTCGCGCACGTGGCGGCCGCGCGCCCGCAGACGAGCTTCGACCTCAAGCGACTACGCCAGGAACGGTTGCGCGCGGAGCGTCCGAGCACGCTCAAAGACGCGCGCGAAGCCGAGATCGCGTCGCTTTCCGTGGACGAGATCGCCGCTGAGTTCGACGCGGCGGGCGCGGTGGGCCGCATGTATGCGGACTACGAACGGCGTGCGGAGCAGGTCGAGATGGCGCGCGCCGTGACCGAGGCGCTGAACGAGGGCCGGCACCTGGCCGTCGAGGCAGGTACTGGCGTCGGCAAGTCGGTGGCGTACCTGGTCCCGGCCGCCCGGTTCGCGCTCGAGAACAGCGTGCCTGTCGGCGTCGCCACGAAGACGAATGCGCTCATGGACCAGCTGCTGTACCGCGAGCTGCCGGCGCTTGCGAGAGAGATGCCGCGCCTGCGGTACGTGGGGCTGAAGGGATACGAGCACTACCTGTGCCTGCGCAAGTTCCGACGCCTGATCGGCGCGGGCGGGCCCGCAGAGGCGGAGGCCCGTGCCGTTGCGGCGATGCTCGTCTCGTGGGTCGCCTCGACGTCATGGGGCGATCTCGACGCGGTGAACGTCCACTGGCGGCAGGATATCAGGCGGGCGGTCGCGGCGAGCGCGCCGGAGTGCACGAAGAAGCGCTGCCCGTACAACGCCGTCTGCTACATCCACGGCCAGCGCCGGCGTGCACGAGACGCGCACGTGGTCGTGACGAACCACTCGCTCCTGTTCCGCGACGCGGTCTCAGGCAACCAGATCCTGCCACCGATCCGCCACTGGGTGGTCGACGAGGCGCACGGCGCGGAGGCCGAGGCCCGGGAACAGCTGTCGAACGCCGTATCGTCGTCCGCCTGCACCTCGTCGCTCTCTGCGCTCTCGACGCGAGGTCGAGGAGGGCTGCTGGAGTCGGTCCGGGCGCAACTCGACGCCGGGGACGACGCACGCGCGCGAGCTGACGCGCTCATCGCGCTCGTCCACGAGGCGACAACGATCGCGGAGTCGTTCTTTTCCGAGCTCAAAGAGATCGTCGTGCCCGGGGAGTACGGGCGCGAAGCCGAACGCATCACGGCACGCGAGCGCGCTGAAGGGCCGTGGAGCCGTGCAGCAGCGGTGGGCTGGTCGCTCGTCAAGCGGCTCGACCGGCTGCTCGCCGAAGGCGCGGCGGTCGTCACCGCCCTCGAGGCCGCCGAGGACGACAGCGAGCTCAAGGCCGATCTGGTCGGCCAGCTTACGGCGCTCGCCGATGCGAGGGAGGCGCTCGTGCTCATCTTGGAGGGGGACGACGAGCGCTTCGTGCACGTCGTGCGGTCCGAACGTCGGGGCGAGTCTGTCGAGGTGACGGTCGAATCGCTCCTGTACGATGTGGGAGAAGCGCTCGCCGAGCTGTTCTACCCCGAGGTGATGAGCGTCATCTACACCTCTGCCACCATCGCTGCGGGCGACGACTTCTCGCACTTCGAGCATGCGGTCGGCCTCGACCGGCTGCCGGATGGCTCGTACACGACGTTGCGTCTCGCCTCATCGTACGACTTCGACCGGCAGATGACCGTGTACGTTCCGACAGGCATTGCCCCACCCCGCTCGTCCCGCTATCTCGAGGACCTGGAACGCGTGCTCTTCGACGTCCATGTGGCCATGGGCGGCTCGGTCCTCACGCTGTTCACGAACACCAAGGACATGCGCACACTGTATGGGACGCTCGCCGAGCGGTTGCGGAGCGAGGGCCTGCGGCTCATCGTGCAGTCACGCGGGACCTCCGCGAAGCGCGTGGCAGACGAGTTCATCGCTGACGAGCAGCTGTCGCTGTTCGCCACGAAGTCGTTCTGGGAGGGCTTCGACGCCAAAGGCGACACGTTGCGCTGCGTGGTGGTCGTGCGCCTGCCGTTCGCGCAGCCCACCGACCCGCTCATGGAAGCGCGCAAGGAGCGTGAGCGCTCAGTGTGGTGGGACCGCTACTACCTGCCGGAGGCGATCATCGAGCTCAAGCAGGCGGCGGGCCGTCTGATCCGGTCGTCCACGGACACCGGCTGCCTCGTGCTCGCGGACAGCCGGCTGTCCACTGACGTGCCCTACGCGCGCCGCTTCCTCTCCGCGCTTCCCGTGAGCGATGTCGAGCGCGTGCCGGTGGAGCGCTTGCGGGAGACCATCGCAGCGCGGTTCGGGAAGGGGTGCTAGGCGGTCAGATCGGCCAGCAGCCGCTCCGCCATCGCCCGCACCTCAGCACGGACGTCCGCCGGCTCCACGACCTCGATGGCCCCGAGGCCGGAGCAGACCTCGCGCGCGATCCAGTGGGCGGATGCGAACGGGAGGCGGACGACGAGCGATCCGTCCGGCTGTGGCTCAACCACCGCACCCGGCCAGTCCCGGTTCTCGATGGAGCACCCGGGCGCGACGCGCAGCGTAGCCACCGGCTGCGCCGCCAAGTCCGGGACGACGCTCCGCGCCGCGGCTGCGGGCCGGGCGAAGCGCTCGGCGAGCCCCTCGGCGTCGCGGATGCGGTCGAGGCGGAAGGTGCGTTCGGCTCCGGCGGACTCGCAGAACGCGATCAGGTACCACACGCCGTTGCGGTTCACGAGTTCGAGCGGTCGCACCACCCGCTCACGCGGCGTCTCGTCGTGCGCCGAGAGGTACGCGATGCGCACCTTGCACGACGACTCGATCGCGTCGGCGAGCGTTGCGTAGGTCTGCGCGGCACCGACCGCAGGGCTCGTGCACAGCGTCTGGGCGAGACGCTCAAGCGACCCGGCTGCTGCGGCTGCTCCTGCAAGCTTCGTGGCAAGCGGGTCGTCGGCGTCCGCTCCTGCTGTCTCGAGGGCCGCGATGAGCGCTCGCAGCTCCGCATGCGTGAGTCGGAGCGGTCGGTCGAGCGCCGGCGGGTCCGCAAGCACGGTGACGCTGTCGGTCTGGATGTCGAGGTCGATGAGCGCGTCGGGGCTGAACGGCGGGACGCCGCAGAGCACGATGTCTTCCAGCAGGCCGGCGACCTCCTCGGTAGAGGCGCCGAGCGTCGCTGCGAGGTCCGAGAGCCGCAAGGTCGCGCCGCGGCGAAGGTGCGGGATGAGCGCAAGCATCATGCGCGCCCGCTGCGAGGACGAAGCTCTACTCATGGCGCGCAGCCACCTCCTCAAGACCGACGCGGTACGCGCGGACCGCCGACGCTGGTGCGAGCGGGACGATGCCGGGGCCGTTCGCGATGCACCAGGAGGCGAATGCGCGCGGCGAGGCGATCTCGACCTCCCACCGGAGGCCGCCGTCCGCGTCGGCGTTCAGGCGCCCCTTGCCCTCCGTGAGATGCGCGGCTCGCCACGCCGCATCGGGCTCGAAGCGCGCCGAGCCCTGAACGCGGTCGCTCCCGATCTGGAACGGCAGCACCAGGCAGTCCTCGATGCGGAAGCCCGCAGGCGGCTCGAAGTCAGGGTTCTTGGGGCTTGCGGCGTTCACCTCGAGCCCGCTCGCGCGCACGAGCGCGTAGATGCGCACCTCGCCGATTGCGACATCGCGTCCGACGAGGTACCAGCGCCCGCGACGGAACGCGAGGCCGTATGGCTCGACCTCGTGAAACTTGCTCTCGCCGCGCGCGTTGGTGTAAGCGAACCGCACGCGCTTGCGCCGTGCGACCGCGTCAGCTGCGGCGCGGGCCAGCGAAGATTGCCGCTCCGGATCCTCCAGCGCGAGGGTCGAGCGTGCCGGCTCGTCGGGGAACGGGCCGAGGTCCATCTTCGCCACTGCCAGGGCGAGGTCGTCGCCGAAGGGGAAGGAAGGATCGTTCACGAGTGCTGCAGCGAGCACCCGCACCTCCGCGCACTCCGCGTCTGTGAGATCGACCTCCGCGGCGAAGCTTTGCGCGGCGTCTATGGAGTAGCGGCCCTCCTCGTCAACGACGATAGCGATGCCGGCTGCCCGAAGAGCGTCCTTGTCGCGCTCGAACATGCGTTGGAACGCGGCATCGTCGGCGTCGTCCGGATACCCCAGGCCCGCTTCGCGGCACTGCTGGATAGTGACGGGACGCGCGCGCGACGCGAGGTACAGCGCCAGATTGACGAGCCGTTCGTGAGCTGCAGTCATGGCCCTCCCTTCGTTTCTGCGATTGTACGACGAGAGCCGAGCGGGAGGCTCGCCAGGCGACGACGCTATCCTGTGCTTGCCCTCGAGCCCCAAACGGGATACAACAGGCCAGGACGAGGGAGCGACATGGCGAACGTCATCAGGCGAGTGCGCGGAAGACCCACGGGCGCATCCGGAGCGCTTGCAGACGGCGTGCACCGGCTCGCGCGCGCGTACGGGTGCGCGTCGGTGTTCGGCTTCCTGCTTGGCCGAGACGGCAAGCTCCGGCTCAAAGCGACGCTTCCGCCTGCGACCGCAGCGCCAGGCGCTCTCGGTCCGGACGAGGCGCCAGAGCTGTTCGAGGCGCTGTACGCCGACGCGCCCGCGCGCCTCGATCCGGGCGCGTGCGCGGCGCTGCCGCGGAGAGGGGCCGCCTGCGTGGCGATCCCGCTTCGAGGTCCCGACGGACCGGTCGGCGTGGCGGTCGCTGCGTTCGACCGCGAGGTGGACGAGCGCGCCCTCGCACAGCTCGCGTTCGCCGGCGAGGCGATCGCGTCCGACATCCATTCCGCCCGGAGGATCGAGGCCCTGGAGCGCAGGCTTCAGGCGAGCGAACGCACCGCGCGGCGTCTCGTGTCTGGCATGATCGGCAGCGGGGCCGCGTGCTTCGTCGTCGACCTGGACGGGCGCGTCGTGCGGTGGGGCACAGGGGTGGAGGAGCGCTTCGGCTACCGCGAGCAGGACCTTCGCGGGCGGAAGCTGCCCGTCGCGGACAACGCGATGGAGCGCGTGCTCCTCGACCTTCGGACCGGCGCAGCGACGGAGGAGCCGTTCCCGCTTCAGATCGACCTCGCGTGCGCGGACGGAAGCGTTGTGCGATCGCAGGGGGTCGGGCTTGCCGTCGCGAGCGAGGAGGAGAGCGCGACTGCGGTGCTCGTCGTGTGCCAGCACGCGCAGGCCGCCGAGCAGACCGGCTCGCTCCGGCAGGCGTACCTCGCGTCGCTCGTAGAGCGCGAGCTCGCAAGCCCGCTCACTGCGATCAAAGGGTACGCCGAGCTCCTGTCGCGAACGTCGATAGCAGAAGACCCGGCCCAGCGCGACCGCGTGTGCCGGGCGCTTGCCGACCGCGCTCGAGAGATCGAGCGCCTCCTGAAGGACCTCTCCCTCCTCGCCGGGCTCGAGCGCGCGAGCGGGCTCATCGTCGAGACCGCCGACCTGCGTGAGATCGTGGCGCAGGCCGCGTCGCGCGTGAACGCCGAGCATGGGTCGGCGGTGCTTCGCGTGGAAGAGACGGGCGAGAGCGGCAGCGTTCTCGTGGATCGGCTGTGCGCGACCCACGCCTTCGAGAGCTTGTTCCGCTGCATCGCGCGGGCCGCGGACCACGGCGACCCTGTCCGCGTGGGCGTCCGCACGGAGCAGCAGTCGGTGGTCGTGACGCTCGATCCGCCGGCCGGCGTCACGGAGGAGGCCGGTGTGCGGACGGTGCGGCAGGCGGGTCTTCCCGAGCAGGTGCTTTCCGAGTCAGGCGTCGGGTTCCACCTCGCCCGCATAGCAGTCGAAGCGCACGGCGGCGACCTGCGGCTCGAACCTGCCGCCGCGATCGTCCCGCGCATCGAGCTGCGCCTGCCGTTGCACGATGGGCACGAGGAGGCGGCATGGCTGGTACCGATGATGTGAGCCGGACGCGCTGGCGGCGGGTGCTCCTGGCCACTGTGGTCGTGGCGCTGGTGGCGGCGGGGGTCGTCGCGTACCGCGCTGCGACCGCTTCGAGCGCCGCACGCACGATGCTCGCGGACGCTTCGGGGCTGATCTCGCAAGCGGAGCCGGCGGTGCTCGCCATCGACCAGGCGGTGCGGAGCGAAGTGACGACGGCCGCTGCCGAGACGGCGCGCGACGCCATCGACAGGATCGACGCGGCCGCGAGCACGCTCCGCGAGGCGCAACAGACGGTGCGACGCGCGCGGCCTCGCCTTGCCGAACGCGACGTCGCGCTCGCCGACGCGCTCGAGGACTCGATCGAGGCGCGGCTGGCGATGCTGGAGCGCGCACGCCCCATCCTGGAGACGGACGCGAAGGTCGCTTCGGCGCTCCAGGCAGCGACGGAGTCCTGGGCCCTCGTCGCGCAGGCGGAGAAACGGGCGGACGAGGCAGTCGCCGCGTTCAACAAGCACACGAAAGACGGCGTCACGCGCTCGACGCAGCTCACCACGGAAGCAGACAAGCTTCTCGCGCGCGCCCGTTCGTTGCTCGAGACGGCGGCGGCCGACGTGCCGGAGGCCGATCTCGCCCCGTTCGTGGCGTACATCGATGCCAAGCGGGCGCTGCTCGCGGAGTCGCGGAAGATCGACGCTGCCTGGCTGGCCGGGAAGGTGGCCGACGCGAACGCCATGCTCGGAGCGTACAACACCAAGGAGAAGCAGGTGGCCGAGCAGGCCAAGAAGCTGCCCGGCACGCCGGCCTCTGCGCTCGCGAACGCCTACAAACGCATCGTGGAGCCGGACGTGACGGCCTACTTCGAGGCGCGCGAACGTGCTCGGTCGGCGGACGCGAAAGTGCGCTCGCTCAGCGGGGAGTGACGGCACGGTCAACGGTCGGCTGGCGAAGGAGGCGCAGATGTCGGAGGCGTTCTGGTCGGGCTGGTGGTGGCCCGCGGCGACAGGGCTCATCGGGTTCGTCTACGTTGCGTTGCTCGTGAGGCAGTGGCTCCAGCGCAGGAAGCCGCACCAGCTGGCCTGGGCGATCGGCTTCCTGTTCTACGCCGTCGCCGCCGTCATGGAGGCGTGGTCGGAGCGGACAGGCGCGTGGGACCCGACGGTGTACCGCATCTACATCGTGCTCGCTGCCTCGCTCGTCGGATTCCTCGGGCTCGGTACGCTCTACCTCATCAGCAAGCGTCCGATCTGGGGGCACGCCTACCTGGCGTTCCTCGTCGTGTGCCTGGCGGTCTTCTTCTACGGCACCTTCACGACCGAGCTCCTGTACGACAAGCTCATCCCCGGCATCACGGTCGGCGGCACGGCGCTCGGTCCCGGCGGCTCGTTCCCGCGCGTGATGTCGCTGCCGTTCAACATCACCGGAACGCTCCTTCTGCTCGGAGGCTCGACCCTTTCGGTGATCCGGTTCCTCCCGAAGCGCGAGTACCGCTACCGGGTGTGGGCGAACGTCCTCATCATCGTCGGCACGCTGGTCATCGCGGGTGCGGGCTCGATGGCGCGCGCCGGGCGGACGGTGGGGCTGTACCCCGCTGAGATGATCGCGAGCGCGATCCTCCTCGCGGGCTTCCTGATGGCTGGAACGCTCGAGAAGGGCGCGCAGGCGGTCAAGCAGCGTCTTTCGGAGGAGCAGGCGGCCGGACGCTCCTGACGCGCTGCCGGCGGCCGATCACTCCTCGTATCGCGAGCCGAGGCGTGCGAGCGCGCCCACGTCGTGCACGACGACCTCGCTGCCACGCACGGTGATGACACCGTCGTCGCGCAGGCGCGCGAACGCGCGCGAGAGCGTCTCGGGCACCGTGCCGAGCGAGGCCGCGAGCTCGCTCTTGGTCATGCCGAGCGGCACGCGAAGCCCCTCCGGCGTGGCTTCGCCGACGGCGAGCGAGCGCTGGAAGAGATAGCGCGCGAGGCGTTCCGGGACGTCGAGCGCGAGCGTCTGCACGACGGACGTGAGGTCGACCACCCTGGCGGCGAGGTCCGCCACGAGCGAACGGAGCACGTGCGGCTCGGTCTCGAGCATCGTGAAGACGCTCGCAGGCTCCACCCACGCGATCGTGACAGGGGTGGCGGCCTCGACCGTCGCAGGATAGCGGCCACCAGCAAGCGCCGAGACCGCGGCGAACGCCCCGCCGGACTCGACGGTCTCGAGGACGACGGTCCTGCCGTCGGCCTGCACGTGGCACACGCGCGCCTTTCCGGCGACGACCACCCCGAAGCGGACGGCCGGCTCCCCCTCGGTCACGAGCACTGTGCCGCGCGTGGCGTCCGTCACGCGAGCGGACGAAGCCAGGCGCTCGATCGCCTCGGTCGAGGCGCCACGCCAGAGGCGGCACGCGCGCATCGCTGCGACGACGTCTGGTCGGGTCCCTGCCACGAGCCTCCTTCGTTCGATCCGGACCGGCCGATTTTGACATGAGTCAAGGAACCGCGCGAGCACGGGCGGTACGGTCGTGGCGTCGGAGACGAAGGAGGCACGATGGCTGACGCCCTGACCGTGCGTGAGAGGATCGCGGCGCGGATGCGCGACCGGAAGGTCGCTCACGACGTCCGCACGCTCGGAGACTTCATCGAGATCTTCTGCGCCGGCACCCACAAGGACCGCGATCGGCGCCCGGCGGCGACGCTCGCAGCCGAGCTGGGCGTGTACGGCGCGCGACCGCCGCGGCTGTGCGAGGAGTGCGAGGCGCACCTCGCGTACGGCGAGAAGCGGCGCGCGCTCTGCCCGAAAGACCCGAAGCCGTTCTGCGCGCACTGCGACACGCACTGCTACAAGAGCGATGAGCGCGAGTGGCAGCGGCAGATGATGCGCTACAGCGGGCCGCGGTCGGTGCTCAGGGGGCATGCGATCGATGCGATAAGACACGCGCTCGAATCGCGAGCGCACCGCGCGGCCCAGCGCCGGGCGACATCGGCTGGAGAGGACGCGAGATGAACACGGTACGGCGGCAGATCGTGCGGATCGACGAGGAGCGGTGCACCGGGTGCGGGCTGTGCGTGAGCCCGTGCGCTGAGGGCGCCATCGAGATCGTGGACGGAAAGGCGCGCGTCGTGCGCGAGGAGCTCTGCGATGGGGCGGGGTTCTGCCTCGGCGTGTGTCCGACGGGGGCGCTCACCATCGAGGTGCGCGAGACGGTCCCGTTCGACCACGAGGCCGCGGAGCCTGTAGCGGCGGCCAAACAGCAGGAGTACGTCCCGCAGACCTGCTTCCGCTGCGGGACGGACGAAGACGCCGCGCCCCTGCTTCCCGTCCGGCATCAGGGTCGCAGCGAATGGGTATGCACGCATTGTCTGCCGGCGCTCATCCACGGCTGAGAGAGGGAGCGAGAGCGATGTTCTGCAACCAGTGCGAACAGACGTCAGGCGGAACAGGGTGCACGCGCGTCGGCGTGTGCGGCAAGACGCCGGAGGCAGCGGCCCTCCAGGACCTGATCATCCATCAGCTCAAAGGCATCGCTTCGATCGCGATGGCCGGGTACGAAGCGGGCGTGTCTGACAGGACGGCCCAGATCTTCACGGCAGAGGCGCTGTTCTCCACGGTCACCAACGTCGATTTCGATCCCGAGCACCTCGCCGAAGTCATACACGCGGGGGATCGCATCAAGCGCGCGCTTCGCTCCGCGGTCGAAGCGGCAGGCGGTGTGGTCGACGACGCGAAGCCGGGCGTGGCGTTCACGCCGGCCGGCAGCCTCGCTGAGCTCATCGAACAAGGCGAGGAGGTCGGCCACTTCCCGGACGCAGAGCGGGACGAAGACGTCCGCGCGCTGCAGCAGACCGCCGTGTACGGCCTCAAGGGCATTGCAGCGTACGCGGACCACGCGCACATCCTGGGCCACGAGGACGAATCGGTGTTCCGGTTCATGCACGAGCTGCTCGACGCCATTTCGAACCGCTCGCTCGGGCTTGAGGACTGGGTCGCGCTCACCCTCAAGACAGGGGAAGTCAACTTGAAGGTGATGGAGCTGCTCGATGCAGCGAACACCGGGGCATACGGCGACCCCGTTCCCACGACCGTCCCGTTGGGCCATCGACCGGGCAAGGCCATCCTGGTGTCCGGGCACGATCTGAAGGACCTCAAGGACCTGCTCGAGCAGACTGCAGGTCTCGGCATCGACGTCTACACGCACGGCGAGATGCTGCCGGCTCACGGCTACCCCGAGCTCAAGAAGCACCCTCACTTCTACGGCCACTACGGGACGGCTTGGCAGAACCAGCGCAAGGAGTTCGATGCATTCCCGGGCGCGATCCTCATGACGACGAACTGCATCCAGGCTCCGCGCGAGAGCTACGCCGCCAACATCTTCACGACCGGCCGCGTCGCATTCCCTGGCACGACGCACGTCGCGAACGGCGATTTCGGCCCGGTCATCCAGCGGGCGTTGAAGCTGCCGGGCTTCACGGACGAGGTCGACGGCGGAACCGTCACGGTCGGCTTCGCGCACGAGGCTGTGCTGTCTATCGCCCCCAAGGTCGTAGAGGCGGTCAAGAGCGGCGCGATCCGGCACTTCTTCCTCGTCGGCGGGTGCGATGGGGCCAAGCCCGGGCGGAGCTACTACACGGAGTTCGTCGAGGGAGCGCCGCATGATACCGTCGTGCTCACGCTCGCGTGCGGGAAGTTCCGCTTCTTCGACCGAAAGCTCGGCGACATCGACGGTATCCCGCGGCTCATGGACGTGGGGCAGTGCAACGACGCCTACTCCGCGATCAGGATCGCACTCGCGCTGGCCGACGCGTTCGGCATGTCGGTGAACGAGCTGCCGCTCTCGCTGGTGCTGTCGTGGTACGAGCAGAAGGCCGTGGCGATCCTGCTCACGTTGCTGCACCTTGGCATCAAAGACATCAGGCTCGGTCCGACGCTTCCAGCGTTCATCACCCCCGCCGTGATGGACGTGCTCGTGAAGAGCTTCGGCATCCGGCCCATCGGGGCGAGCGCGAACGACGACCTGCGCGAGATACTGGGGGCAGCGTGAGCCAGCGCCCAGGGACGCTGACCGGCTCCGCTCCAGCACCCTCACGGCGCCGCCGCTGGCCGCGGATCGTCGGGTGGTCGGCCCTCGCCCTCGTCCTGGCCGGCGTCGTCCTGTACGCGTTCGGCGGGATGTGGGTGAGGACGTCTGAGATGCGTGCCGCGTACCAAGCGATGGTCGAGCGCCACGAGCAGCCGGCCCTTCCCGCGCGGTTCGTCGTGCCCGTCCCGGGCTGCGTCTGCCACAGCAACGACCCGGTCCTTCAGGCCCAGCACGCGCGCAGGCGGCTCCGGGAGTGCTCCTCCTGCCACTGACCGCTGCGTTCAGCGCGCACGTGCGCGGTATACTGGCAGGCGACCGCGCACAGCGCGCGGCCGCCGGCCTGCGCGCCGGCTCGTTGCGAGCGACGTTGGGGAGGCTCGATGTCGCAGCTTGCTGAGCACGTGCGAGAGCTCGCGGGCGAGATCGGCCCGCGGCCAGCGACCACAGACGCCGAGGCCCGAGCGGCCGACTACCTCGAGCGCGTCATGCGCACGCGCGGTCTTGACGTGGAGCGCCAGGAGTTCGACGCGCCGCGCAACGACGCGCTGGCGTTCGCGGTCGAGCACCTGCTCTCGATCGTCGCGGCCGTGCTCGTGCGCTGGGCGCCGTGGGCGAGCCTCCTTGTGGGGACCGTTGCGGCAGTCGCCCTCTGGCTCGACCTCGACCTTCGCCGCGGCGTCGCCCGCTTCCTCCCGAAAGGCCCCAGCCAGAACGTCATCGCGCGTCACGTGCCGAAGGCCCGGCGCGGCGAGCGTCCGCGCAAGGTCGTGATCGTCGCGCACTACGACACCGCATTCGCGACGCTGGACGCGCGGCCGGCGCTCGTACGGAGAGCGAACGGGCTTCGGGCCCTCACGCTCGGGGCGACGGCGCTCGTCCCCCTCGTCGCGCTCCTCGCCGTGCTGCGCGTGGCGGCGGGGACCATGGCGGTGTGGTACGCGGCGCTCGTCGTCGGAGCGGCGCTGCTGCTCCCGCTCGCGATCCGCGCCCACGCGCTTGTCGCGCCGCCCGTGGACGGCGGGAACGACAACGCGTCGGGCGTCGCGGCGATGCTCGGCGTGCTGGAGCGCATCGTGCCGGAGCCGGACGCCACGACCACGATGGCGATGGACACCGCGCCGATGCGACGCACGCCGGAGGCGGCGAGGGAGGCCGACGTCGTCATCGACGAGGCCCTGCTCGAGTACACGCCGGTGTCGCCCGCGCCCGCGCCGTTCGGCGGCTTCGGCGACGTCGACTGGGACGAGGCCCGCGAGCCGTCAGGGCCTGCTTCAGGCCAGGCGTCGCTCGACTTGGACGCCGCGTGGGGCGGGGAGCCGGCCGCTCAAGCCCGCCCGCAGGCCGAGGAGCCTGAGCGGAAGCCGAGGCGGCTGTTCGGGAAGCGTCGCGAGGACGGCGAGCGAGCGCATCGCGTGAGCGACTGGCTCGGCCTGCGCGGAGAGTTCGATCCGCGTCAGGAAGGCAAGAAGATCAAGAGCTGGGACCGGCTCGAGCTCGAGGACGAGGACGACGAGGACGGCTTCGGGTTCCGAGGCGGCACCGCTGGCGGCGACCCGTTCGCGGCGGAAGAGGCGGCCCGCATCCGCCGCAAGGTGACGGCCGGCGTGGACCGCGCGCTCGCGGAGAAAGAGGTGTGGTTCGTCGCGACCGGCGCCAAGGAACCTGGGGGCTGGGGCATGTGCGCGCTCCTCGACGCGTACGGCCCAGACCTGCGCGACGCGCTCATCATCAACCTCGACAGCGTCGGCGCAGGCTCGCTCGCGTGGCTGGAGCACGAGGGCGACGCCCGGACCTACCACGGCGACAGACGTCTCGGCGCGATCGTCAAGCGTGTCGTGCGCGAACGCGAGCTGCCCATGAAGCCGCGCAGCGCGCCTGTCGGCATGACCGACGCGACGGTCGCGCTCGCGCGCCGCTTCCGGGCGCTCACCCTCATGGCGTTCGACATAAACGGGCGCGTCGCCAAGCGCCATACGCTCGGCGACACCGCGGACGCCGTGAGCGAAGACGCTCTTCTGGCGGCCGTCGATCTCGTCACCGAAGTCGTGCGCGAGCTGTAAGAAAGCGCCGACGCCGCACCTCTCTGAGACAGGAGACGACGCTTGGGCACCGGCAGGATCGTGAAGCGCATCGCTCGCGCGGCGAAGGTCGCGTGGCGCGAGCAACCGACCCAGTACGACATCGAGGCCATCCGCGCGAACATCGAGCGCGTCGGCACCGTCATCCGCGTGCGGTGGGCGATCGTCGCCGCGCTCGCGACATTCTCGATCGTCGCAGCATTCGTGTACACGCGCGCGGTTCGGATCGACGTCTTCCTCGACAACATGGTCGTCCCGGCGATCGCGCTCGCGTTCGTGGTCGCGTACAACGCGATGTACCAGGCCACGTACCGGAAGCTCGGCAACGTCGCCTTCCTCAACCACGCGCAGCTTTTGCTCGACATGATCGTCGTCACCGTGCTGGTGTACTACAGCGGCGGCGTGTACTCGTGGTTCACGACGATGTACCTGCTCTTCGTCCTCGAGGCCGCGTTCATCCTGCCCCGCCGCAGCGACGTGTGGTTCGTGGTAGCGGCCGCCTCGGCGATGTACGGCGGCGTGCTGCTCGCCGAGTGGGCGCGGTGGCTCCCGCACATCCAGATGCCGTTCGTGGAGAACGACCTGTGGCATCACGGCACGTACGTGCTCGTCCGCTACCTCTGGGAAGTCACCATGCTGTGCGGAGCGGCCACCGTCGGCATGCTCATGATGCGCCGCATCCGCGAGCGGGAGCTGGAGCTGCAGGAGTGCTCGTTCACCGACGAGCTCACCGGCCTGTTCAACCGGCAGTACTTCCATCGCGTGCTCGACGCCGAAGTCGAGCGAGCGAAGCGGAGCGGGCGCGAGCTCGCGCTCGTCCTCGCGGACGTCGACGGGCTCGCGGCGATCGACGGCCGCTTCGGCATCGACATCGGCGACGAGGTCATCGCGCGCGCAGGCGAGCTGCTGCGCGCGGCGATTCGCACCGGACGGCCCGACGCGCCGCCCGGTCCGGAGGTCGCCTGTCGCGTCGGTGGCGACGAGCTTGCTGTCGTCGTCCCATCGGTGGCGGCCGAGGACGGCGACGCGCAGAGCGGCGCGACGAGCCGGGCCGTCGAGATCGCGGAGGGGTTCCGGGCGGCCATGGAGCGCGCTGTGACGCACGGTGTGACGGCCACCGTATCGGTCGCGGTCGCGGTGCTGCCACGCGACGGGCTCACGGCCGACGCCCTTCTCGATGCGGCGGACGAGCTGCTCGCCGAGGCCGTACGCTGCGGCGGCAACCGCGTCGTGCTGCCTGACGCGCAGTGCGACGAGGAGGGCGCTTCGTGAGCGGGCAGCTGCGTTCGCTGCTGACGGCGGTCTCTGCCGCGGTGGCGGCCGCTGGCCTGGCGGTCGCCGTGTTGCTGATGCCGTGGTTCACGAGCGTGGGGGTCCGCGTCGCGGGCGCCCCTGCGGTCGTCCAGCTCGGGAAGGGCGCCGCACTGGAGGCAGCGGAAGCGGCGCGCCGGTACGCGACAGGACGCACCGACGTCCTTCCGGAGCGCATCGGCGAGTCCCTCGCGTTCGACGTTGCGACTGCGAAGCACCTCGATGACGTCAGACGCGTTGTGGCGACGGTTCGCTGGGTCACTATCGCCGCACTCGTGGCGTTGTCGAATCTCGTGGCGCACGCGGTCGCGCACGGGACGCAGGCGGAGCTTGCGCGCGGGCTGAAATGGGGCGGTCGCGCGCTGCTTGTCGTGGCGGCAGCGCTGGCGTCTGCGGGTCTCGCCGATTTCTCCTCGGCGTTCGTGGCGTTCCACAAGGTCTTTTTCCCGCAGGGCGGGTGGCTGTTCCCTGACGACGCGCTCATCATCCGGCTGTTCCCAGAGCGGTTCTGGACGATGGCAGGGGCTGCGTTCGCCGTGCTGGTCGCGGCGGGCGGCGTCGTTCTGCTGCTCGTGTCCCGGTTCGTGCGGAGGCTGTTCGATGAGCGTCCCGCCCGTGCGGGGCATGCGCCGTTCGGCGATTAATATTCACAAATCGGCAAGAACATGTACACTTGCTTCGGGATGTCCGTTCGAGGAGGTCCCGAGCGGTACGGGGGATCGCGTCGGGTGTCAACGGAACAAGGAGGTGAGCGGTCGAGTGGCTGCGAAGGAAGGGTACTGCGTCAAGTGCAAGGCCAAGCGTGAGATCAAGGACGCGCAGGAGATCACCATGAAGAACGGCCGTCCGGCCACGCAGGGCGTCTGCCCCGTGTGCGGGACGAAGATCTTCAAGATCGGCAAGTAGCGCAACGCTTGCAGACAGCGGCGGGCGTCGACCGGAAGGCGGCGCCCGCCGTCCTGTTCCGTGGCCCGGTACCGCTATTGACGGAGCATGTGGGCAGGGCTAGTCTGCGGGAATGTCCGAGGCGGAAGCGCATCGTAGGCGGAGGTAGCGCGAGGTGAACATCATCGTCGTGGGGTGCGGACGAGTGGGTTCGCAGTTGGCCACGATGCTCTCGGTCGAAGGTCACAACGTCACCGTCATCGACCGGGACGAGGCGGCGTTCAAACGGCTCGGAACCACCTTCAACGGCATCAGTATCCGCGGGCTCGGCTTCGACGAGGAAGTCCTCGAGGAGGCGGGCATCCACGAAGCGGACGTGTTCGCGGCCGTCACCAACCTCGACAACACGAACCTCATGGCAGCCGAGGTCGCGCGCAAGCTGTTCGGCGTTCGACACGTCGTCGCGCGGTTGTACAACCCGGTGCGCGAGCGCACGTACCAGCAGCTCGGGCTCGATTACGTGTGCGGCACCACGCTGGTGGCCGAATCGCTCGTCGAGAAGATCAAGGCCGGCCACGGGCACCACCTGAACGCGGTCGGCGATATCGAGCTCGTGGAGTTCAAGGCGAGCGCCGAGGTGGACGGCAAGCGCGTTCGCGACGTCGAGGTCGCTCGGGGCTTCCGCGTCGCGGCGATCCTGCGTGGCGCCAATAGCATCGTTCCGGACGAAGACACGCAGCTCAAGGCGGGCGACATCCTGGTCGGTGCCGTGCACACCGACCAGTATCAGCGCATCCAGCCCTACATGGAGGACTGACGTGTACGTGGTCATCAACGGCGGCGGGAAGGTCGCCTCGTACCTCGCGCGGACGCTCCTCGAGCGCGGGCACACCGTCGCGCTCATCGAGAAGCGGCGCGAAGTCGCAGAGAAGCTGGCCGGCGAGCTTCCCGGGGACCCGCTCATCATCCTCGGCGATGGCTGCGACTCGGTGTACCAGGAAGATGCGGGCGTCGGCCGAGCGGACGTCTTCGTGGCCGCGACCGGGGACGACGACGACAACCTCGTGTCCTGCCAGCTCGCCAAGACCGCGTTCGGCGTGCCGCGCACGGTTTCGCGTGTCAACAACCCGAAGAACGAACGCATCTTCAACGCGCTGGGCATCGAAGGCATCTCCTCGACGACGATCATCTCGCGGATGATCGAGGAAGAGGCCACCATCGGAGACATCCGCACGCTGGCGGCCCTGCGCAAGGGCAACATGGCGGTGGTGGAGATCGAGCTGCCGACCGACCGGTGCGTCGTGTGCGACAAGGCCGTCGCCGAGCTCAAGCTGCCCGTGGACTGCATCCTCGTCGCGTTGATCCGCGAAGACGAGGTCATCACCGTCCACGGCGATACGACGCTCAAGCCCGGCGACGTGGTCATCGCCTTCACGCGTGTAGAGCACGAGGCGATCCTCAAGCGAGCGCTGACGGGGGCGTGAGCAAGGTGGCTGCTGATCGCAGCAGCGAGATCCCCCGCAGCCTGACCGACCCTCGGCGCTGGCCGGGATACCTGGCGGGGATGATGACGGAGGCGGCGTACGTTCTGGCGCTGACCGTCGCCGCGTTCATCATCGCGCTTGTCGCGAAGGTGATCTGGCCGTGATGCTCAAACCGCGTCTCGAAGACCATCTCGTCATCGGGCGGTACACGGGCAAGGTCATCATCGGCGTGGGCCTGCTGATGACGATCCCGCTTCTGACCTCTCTCGCGTTCGCGGAGTGGGACACGGCGCTCGACTTCGTCATCGGCATGGCAGCGTGCTTCATCTTCGGGTTCGGGACGCAGCTCGTCTGCCGCACGGACAAGGACCTGGAGTGGAGCCACGGTCTCGTGGTGGCGTCAGGCTCGTGGATCGTCGCGACCGCTCTGGGCGCCTTGCCGCACTTCCTGTCAGGTCACGAGGGCTCCTACCTCGACGCGATGTTCGACGTCATGAGCGGCTACACCACCACGGGGCTGTACCTGCTGCAAGACCTCGACCATGCTTCCTTCGGGCTGAACATGTGGCGGCATCTGCTCACGTACGCAGGCGGCCAGGGCATCGTCGTTATCGCGCTCACATTCCTGTTCCGCGGCACGGCCGGCGCGTACAAGGTCTACGTCGGCGAGGGTAAAGACGAGCGGCTGCTGCCGAACGTCATCAACACGGCGCGGGCGATCTGGCTGGTCTCGCTCGTGTGGCTGGCGTTCGGCTGGATCGCGCTCGCTATCACGGGGGCCGCGCTCGGGCAGAGCCCTGTGCGTGCGCTCCTCCACGGGCTGTGGGTCTTCATGGGAGCGTGGTCGACCGGCGGGTTCGCGCCGCAGTCGTACAACACGATGTACTACCACTCGATCGTCTACGAGGTGCTCTGCGCGATCATCTTCATAGCCGGCTCATTCAACTTCGCGCTGCACTGGGCGGTCTGGACCGGCAAGCGAACGGAGATCCGGAAGAACGTCGAGACGGTGTCGTTCGCCATCACGCTCACCTCGCTCGTCCTGCTCGCGACGTTCGTGCTCGCACGCGCCCGCGTCTACACGGATGCCGTCATTGTGGTGCGAAAGGTCTTCTACCAGTTGGCGTCGGGCCACACGACGACCGGCTTTTCCACCATCTTCTCCCGTGCGTTCGTGACCCAGTGGGGTCCTGTCGGGATGCTCGCGACGACCATCGCCATGGCGATCGGCGCATCGGCGTGCTCCACGGCGGGCGGCATCAAGGGCATAAGAGTCGGCGTCATCGCGAAGGCGTTCTTCCACGACGTCCGCACGATGCTCTCGCCGGAATCCGCGGTGGTGCGCACGAAGTACCACCACGTGCGCGATGTGGTGCTCGAAGACGCGGTGGTGCGCACCGCGATGACCATCACGCTCGCGTACGTCGTGCTCTACCTCGTCGTCACGGTCGCCGGCGTGCTCTCGGGCTACCCGGTGGTCGAGGCGGCGTTCGAAGGGGTGTCTGCTGCGTCGAACACCGGGCTTTCGTGCGGCGTGACGCTTCCGAACATGCCTGCGGCGCTCAAGGCGCTCTACATCGTCGCGATGTGGCTCGGCCGCCTCGAGTTCATGTCGGTCTTCGCGCTCGTGGGATACGGCATCTCGATGGTGAGGGGGAAGTAGCGTGAGGCTCCGCCACGCGTTCTTCGGTGCGGTCGCGATCCTGCTGATCGCGCTCGCTGCCGGTTGTGTCGAGCGGCCTCAGGGCGGCGCAGCGCCTGACAGCCCCAACCGCCTCTCGAGCGGCGATCTCGTCGAGCACATGAAGGAATACGACGGCATGACCGTCACCTTCGAAGGCGAGGCGGTCGGCGAGGCCATGGCGCGCGGCAGCCATGCGTGGATCCACCTCAACGACGACGCGTACTTCGAGAAGAACATCGAGGAGGGCGCGCCGCTCGGCGGACAGAACAGCGGCATGCCGGTCTGGGTGAGCGCGGACCTGGCTCGGAAGATCGGCACGTTCGGCGACTACAAGCACGAAGGCGACATCGTACGCGTGACCGGCGTGTTCCATGCAGCGTGCCCGGACCACGGCGGCGACACGGACATCCACGCCCAGACGCTCGAGATCGTGCGCCGGGGGCACGCGGTGGTCGATCAGCCGAAGCCCGCCAAGCTCGTGTGGGCGATCGCTCTCTCGCTCGCTGCGGGCGCGCTGTTCGTCGCGGATCGTGCGATCACGGGCGGCTTGAAGGCGTGATCCCGCTTGCGGCAGGGGCCGCGGCGATGACGGCCGCGGGCACTGGCGCCGCGCTCCTCGCGGCACGCGCCGGGCGGCCGCTCGCGTACGGCATCGCGAAGGCGCTCGCGAGCGCGGGCTTCGTCGTCGTGGGCGTGTCCGCAGCGGTCGGCGCGCACCTGGAGGTGCCGGCGGCCCTGGTCGCGGCCGGTCTTGCGGTGGCGGCCGTCTCCGACGTGGCGCTCGCCGTCCCCGGTCGCACCGGTCTCGTCGCCGGCATGGCCGGCTTCGCGCTTGCGCACACGCTCGCGGCGAGCGGCTTCGCCGCGAGGGCAGGGCAGGCATGGCTCCTGCCCGCAGCCGTGCTCGGAGCTGCCGGCGGGATCGCTGTGCGGCGCTGGCTTTCTGGGCGCGCACAAGGAGCGCTTCCGGTCGCTGCGGGCGCGTACGCGTGTGTGGCGATCGCCATGGCTGTGGCGGCGGCAGGCGCGGCGCGTGCTGCAGGCGTCTGGCAGATCGGCCTCGGCGCTGCGCTCGTCGTCGGGTCGGACCTCGCCGTCGCGGCGGAGCGCTTCTTCGGCCGCGGTCTGGCGGCGAAGGCTATCGGGCTTCCGGCGTACTATGCAGGGCAGATCCTGGTGGCGTTCGGGATCGCGTCTCTGTAACGTTGCCGACCTGTGCTTCTTCCGTCGGCCGGATGTCGCCGGGCCCGCGTATCCTTCGCTCTCAAGGCGTGCGGCGAGGCAGAGGGGGCATCGATGCCATCGGATCGGTTCGCGGGGGGCAGCGGTCTTTCAGGCGCCGTCAGGAAGGTGGCGAGCACGACGGTCGGTGCGGCCGTCCGCCGTCTGCGGCGCGAACTGCAGTGGCGCGACAGACGCGTGGATTTCGAAGTCGTCCACGGTGCAGCGCCGTTCGAGCACGTCGTGGCCGAGCACGCGACCCCGCTCATGCGGCGGCTGGCGGGCGTCGACGAACGGTTGCAGCGCAACAAGGCCGTCAATCTGAGGATCGCGGCCGCGTGCCTCGACGGCGTGGTGCTTCAACCGGGGCAACGCTTATCGTTCTGGCGCGAGGTCGGCAAACCGACCGCTCGGCGCGGGTTTCTCGAAGGGCTCGTGCTGCGTCAGGGGCGGCTTGGGACGGGCGTGGGCGGCGGGCTGTGCCAGATGTCGAACCTGTTGTTCTGGATGACGCTGCATACGCCGCTCACCGTCGTCGAGCGGTGGCGGCACAGCTACGACGTCTTCCCCGACGCGGCCCGGACGCAGCCGTTCGGGAGCGGCGCGACGGTGGCGTGGCCGATGCTCGACCTGCAGATCGAGAACCGGACCTCTGTCCCGTACCAGCTCTCGCTTACGGTGACCGACACGCACCTCGTCGGCGCGTGGACGGCTCCGGAGCCTGCGTGCGCGCGCTACCGCATCGAGGAGCGCAACCACCGCATCACGCACGAAGGGCCCGGCGTCTACGTACGGCACAACGAGCTGTGGCGAGAGGCGGTCTGCCCCGACGGGCGCACTGAGATCGAGCTGGTGGCGGTGAACGATGCGCGCATGATGTACGCGCCGTTCCTGCCGGAAGCGGCTCAGTCCTCGCCGGTCGCCTGACTGCCGTCGGCCTCTGGGGGCGCCATCTCCTCCGGGTGGCGCTGCTTGTACAGGCGCATCGAGTACACGTACGTCACGGGCAGGATGCCGAGCACCCATCCCAGCATGATGACCACGTTGGCGGGCGGCGGCACGAACGCGCAGGCGATCGTCAGCAGGCCGCCTGCTGCGAACAGCCGCCCGCCCAGCCGGTTCGTCTTCACCCACACGACCTCGTCTGAAAGCGTCCACGAGTAGCGGACGCCCATCGTCCAGTTGGGCTTGACCCGGCCGAGGTGGTTGCCGAGCACGACGAACATCACCCCGGTCCCCACCAAGACCAGGCGGTCCATCCGGAAGGTCGGGTCGAACGCTGCAAGGACGGTGCCGGCGAAGATGGCGGCGAGCAGGCCCGTCACCAGTTCGAGCACGAGGAAGTACACCTGTTTCGAGCGCAGGACGTTCCGCCGGCGCGGGTCGAAGTACGGCATCACCATGAACAGCACGTACATGCCGAGCGCAAGGAGCGGCTCAGAGAAGACGCTTGCGAACGAACGCTCGGCCCACGCATCGATCCGCCCTGCAGCGTTCCAGTGCGTGGGGATGCGCGCTGGCAGGTGCGGGTAGGCGATCGCGCCTGCGACGAACATCGCGGCGATCAGCACGAGCGGGAGTCTCGGCATCTCTTTCGGGTTCACGGTTCGACTCCTCGTTCTCGGCTCTCGCCCACCAGATCGAGGAAGTAGGCGATGAGCTCTTCGAAAAGCGTCGCGTCCAGCGAGTACAGGATCTCTTGTCCTCGGCGCTCGGCCGTGACGAGCCCGGCATGCCTGAGCGAGGCCAGGTGGTGCGAGATCGACGGTTTCGAGATGTCGAAGTGCTCCGCGATCGCGCCTGCGGTGAGGTCGCCGTCTCGCAGCAGCCGCAGGATCTCGCGTCGCGTCGGGTCGGACAGGGCCTTGAACACGTCGCCTGGCACCGGTGCCGCTCCTGTGCGCGGTTAGAGATTTAGCCAAACGTCTAAATACCACGACTGCGGTATCGTATGCAACTGCGGGCAGCGAAGCGCAGCAGGAGGACGGGCAAGGAGGTCGCATGGTCATCCGGGAAGCGACAATCGAAGACGCGGCCGCCCTGGCGGAGTACGCCGCAGAGCTGTTCAGCGAAAAGCTGCCGGGTATATTCGCGCGGCCGGCGCCTTCGCTCGAAGACGAGACGGCGTTCATCCGGAGCAGGCTCGAGCCGGCGAACTCCACCCTTCTTCTGGCTGAGGAGGGCGGCACGGTGATCGGGCTGCTGGACTTCGCGGGCGGCACGCTGCCGGAGAACCGGCACGCCGGGACGTTCGGCGTCAGCGTGCGCAGCGGGTGGCGCGGGCGGGGCGTGGGCACCGCGCTGATCGAGCGGCTGCTCACGTGGGCGCCCCTGCACGGGGTCGAGCGCATCGAAGCGCACGCGTGGGCGACCAACCCGTGGGCCGTCGCGCTCTACGAGCGGCTCGGGTTCGAGCGAGAAGGGGTGCTGCGCGGCGCGATCAAGCGCGACGGGACGCCCATCGACGTGATCGTGCTCGCGCGGTTCGTGTAGGTCTCGCAGCGTCGGGCGAGAGCGGCCGCGCGTTGCGAGACGCAGCGTGGTGCCGTAGAATACGCGGGTGCCAGAGGCGGGCGTAGCTCAGTTGGTAGAGCGAGAGCTTCCCAAGCTCTAGGCCGCGGGTTCGAGACCCGTCGCCCGCTCCAGCGTGATGACCGGCCGCCCTTGGGCGGCCGTTTTCGTAGGCCGCTCGTCACCGCCTTCTGCCGTTCGTCGCGCGCTGCTTGCACGGCCGGCGCGAGCGCCATACCATACGAACAAACGTTCGTTCCGCCGCTCCCTCCCGTCTCCGCGGCGACCGGGCTACGGAGGCGTGGGATGAAGGGCATCAGTCACCGAGCGGTGCTCGCCGTTTTCATGTGTGCGCTCATCGCGCCAGCGCACGCGTCCGCTCTGGAGCCGCTTGCTACGCCGGTCCCAGGAGCCATCGCTCTGCGGTTCGGAGAGACCTACGTCGCTGCAGGATCGTGCTGCACGCACCGGGGGCTGGACATCCTCGGCACGGCCGGCGAGGCCGTCGCGGCCCCGTGCCGAGGCCGCGTGCGGTTCGCTGGGCTGGTGCCGGCCGACGGTGGGGGGCGGTGCGGCGCGGTCACTGTCGAGACTGCAGACGGTGCTCTCGTCACGGTCATGCCGCTTCAGGACCTCTGGGTGAGCGCGGGAGCGGAGGTCGTGCCCGGAACGGGCGTCGGCGAGCTCGCATCGGCAGGCGACGCGTCCTGCGAGTCGCCGCACGTACACCTGAGCGTGCGGGTCGAGGGGCGGTACGTCGACCCCGAGCCGCTGCTCGCCGCTGGCGGCAGCGCGGACGAGGAGGCGCCGGGCTTTCCGGTGACAGGTGATACGGGAGAGACGTCCGTGCAGCGGCCAACGCCATCCGGGTCGCCGGCTGTCGACGGCACTGCGGCGGCCGGTGAGGTTCCTGGCATCCAGCCGGCGAGCGAGGGTCAGGCGGAAGGTCTTCGTGCGGAGCGCTCTCCGCACGACCCAGCGCTGAACGGCGCGAGCCCTGGCGCGTGGCGGGGGACGGATGCCGCCTGCCCTGCTGCCGGTCAGCGGACGGTGCGGCAGTCCATCTTCCGCTCGATCCAAGCGATGCAGCAGACGAGCGCAGCGGCGAGATGGGGCGCGCGACCGGTCGCGGCCGAGCGCAATCGCGCCGTGCAGACGCTCGGCGTGGCGGCGCCGCCCTCAGCGCTCGCGACGCGCAGTGCGGTGCTGTCGATCGCGGCGGGCGTGCTATCGGTCGCCGCCACGATGCGCGCGCGGCGAAAGGTGCTGGGGGTGCAGCGTGTTGTATAGGGGGAAAGCGCAGCGTGTCAGAGCCGTGGGGTATGGAATTGTGGACGCGGCGGGACTCTGGTACACTGCGAGGGCTTCATTTCCTGCCCCGGGCTGACGCCTTCGAGTCCCGGGGCCGTCTAGCCCAGAGGAGGTGAACAAGTGAAGGCGTATGAAGTCATGCTCATCATCAACCCCTCGCTCGACGACGATGGTCGCGAGGCGCTTCTGAGCAAGGTCCGCGGAGTCATCACCGCCGCCGGCGGTGTCGTCGACTCCGAAGACGCGTGGGGCAAGCGAAAACTCGCGTACGAGATCGCAGGGCTTTCCGAGGCCGACTACCACGTGCTCATGTTCCACGCTGACGCAGCCACTGTCGCTGAGCTCGACCGCGTCCTGAAGATCACGGATCCGGTCGTCCGCTTCAAGATCATCCGTCGCGACGATCTCGACTGACGGGTCGGGAGCGGACCAGGAGCGGCTTCATGCCGCACGAACGAGGTGGGAACACATGAGCATCAACAGAGTCGTCATCTCAGGCAACCTTACCCGCGACCCGGAGCTCCGGGCCACGGCAGGCGGTACGGATGTGCTCAGGCTCGGTGTGGCGGTGAACGACCGTCGCAAGAACCAGAGCACAGGCGAGTGGGAAGACGTGCCGAACTTCATCGACGTCGTGCTCTTCGGTGCGCGCGCGACCGCGCTCGCGCGGTACCTGAAGAAGGGCACGAAAGTGGCGATCGAGGGCCGTCTCCGCTGGAGCCAGTGGGAGACGCCTGACGGCGACAAGCGAAGCAAACTGGAAGTCGTGGCGGAAGAGATCGAGTTCCTCTCCGCGCGCGAGGACGGTCCTGCGGCGTCGTCTGCGAAAGCACCGATGCCGGTCGAGGACATCGACGGAGAAGAGATCCCCTTCTAGGGGCAGATGCCGGCCGCGGTGCGGGCCCCTCCCGCCCCGGCGTGGCGCACGCGCGGCTCTCCCGAGCCGTGGGAAAGGAGGCAGAGCCAGTGAGCGATTACGCTCGTAAGCCCAAGCGGAAGTACTGCCAGTTCTGCAAGGACAAGGTCGAGTACATCGACTACAAGGACGTCAACACGCTCAAGAAGTTCATGACCGACCGCGGGAAGATCAAGCCGCGTCGCGTATCCGGCAACTGCGCACAGCACCAGCACCAGCTGGCGATGGCGATCAAGCGCGCCCGTGAGATGGCGCTCGTGCCGTACACGGTCCCGGTCGTGAGCGGAAGGGTCGATGGCAAGCGTCGCTGATAGCGGCGAGCCAAGGCGGGCTCGGCCCGCCGCAGCGCTGCTCGCGGTGGTGGCCGGTGCGCTCGTGAGCCTGGCGTTCCCGCCGATCGGGCTGCCGCTGGCGGCAGCAGGGCTCGTCCGGCTGCACGTCCGCCACGGAGCGCTCGCCGCGGCCGCGGCGGCGTTCGTGGCAGGAGCCGCGACGTTCGTGCTCGACCCGACCGGCCCGCTGTACGTGACGCTGTGGCTGCTCGTCGTGGGCCCCGTCACCGTGGGGCTGCTCAAGCGGTCCCGGTTCGAGTCGGCCGTGCTGGCCGTCGCGGTCGCGGTCGCAGCGGTGTGGGCAGGAGCGGTCGTCGGCGCGGCGGCCGCGCAAGGCACAGACGTGGCGACGATGTTCCGCACCACCATGCAGCAGGCAGTGAGCCAAGGTCTGGTCGGCGCCCCGCAAGCGGGCATCGGCAGCGCGGAGGCCAAGCGCCAGGTCGAAGAACTGGTCTCGACCATGGTCCGCATCCTCCCCGCGGTGCTGGCGTTCCTTGCCGGAGTGACCGCGGTGGGATCGGTCGGAGCCGCGACCGTGGTCCTGCGGCGCCTCGGCGTCGAGGTCCGCGGAGTCCCGCCGCTCGCGGAGTTCGACCTCGACCCGCGCGTGGTGTGGGCGCTCATCGCGGCGCTCGTGTTGATGGCGGTTGACAAGTTCAGCCACGGATGGCGCGGCGGGCTGCTCGG
Source organism: Parvivirga hydrogeniphila (assembly GCF_023371205.1). Lineage (NCBI taxonomy): Bacteria > Bacillati > Actinomycetota > Coriobacteriia > Anaerosomatales > Anaerosomataceae > Parvivirga > Parvivirga hydrogeniphila. The sequence goes on along the minus strand of NZ_JAMCCO010000001.1, from coordinate 143,271 downwards.
CGTGGTCGGAGAGAACCTTCTTCTCACGATGCGTTGGGTGCTGTTCGCGCAAGGCGTCGCCGTGTTCGCGGGCCTGTACGAGCGCGTGAAGGTGTCGAAGGCGGGCCGCGCGTTCGGGTATGCCACGCTTGCGATCACCGAGGCCTTCGTTCCGCTGGTGAGCCTGACCGGGCTCGTGGACGTCTGGCTGAACTTCCGGAAGCTGCCGCGCGACGGACGAACGGACGCAAGCCGACCGTCCGTCTGATAGGCTCGGCGCCACCGTCGCATCTCAGTGGCGGATGCGTCCGAGCAGCACTAGAGTGGAATGTGTCGCACGGCCCGTTCGGGCCATGGGGACAGAGTAGGAGAAGCGATGAAGGTCATCCTGTTGACTGATTTGAAAGGTCGCGGATCCGAAGGCGACGTGATCGAGGTCGCCCGGGGATTCGCGGTCAACTACCTCCTGCCGCGCAAGATGGCGGTAGAAGCGACGCCCGGCAACCTGAAGCAGCTCGAGGGCCGCAAGCACAACATCGCGAAGCGTGAGGCGGAGCGCCGGGCGGAGGCCGAGCGGGTCGCCGGCGCCATCGCTGGCAAGACCGTCGTGGTCGAGGCGAAGGCCGGCGACGAGGGCAAGCTGTTCGGCTCGGTCACCTCCGGCATGATCGCAGAGGCGATGAATGCGCAGCTCGGCGTCGATCTCGACCGGCGCAAGCTCGAGCTCCGCACGCACATCAAGACGCTCGGCGACTATCCGGTCACTGCGCACCTGTATGCTGACGTCGCGGTGGACGTCACAGTTCGCGTGGTGCGCGTGGGAGAGGGCGCCGCAGCGGTCGCGGAGGCGGCGAGCGCAACGGGTGCCGAGGCGGAGCCTGCCGATGAGGCTGCGGGCGCGGTCGAGGAGCAGCCGGCTACCGAGTAGACGCTGGGATGTGAGCGCGTGGCGCGAAGGACGAAGGACGAAGACGGGCCGAGGCCGGTCGCAGACCGCGGCGGCCGCGTTCCCCCGTACAACGAGGAGGCCGAGCAGTCGCTTCTCGGGGCGATGCTCATGTCGTCCGAGGCGGTCGAAGTCGGTCTGAGCGCCGTCGAGCCTGCCGACTTCGCCTTGCCGCGCCACGGCGTCATCTTCGGCGCCATCAGAGACCTCTACAACCGCGGCGAGGCAGTCGACCAGATCACAGTGGCCGACCGGCTCCAAGCCACCGGCAGTCTCGAAGAGGCCGGCGGCAAGCCGTACCTCATCGAGCTCGTGGATCGCGTCCCGCTCGTCTCCAACGCCGGGCATTACGCGGAGATCGTGAAACGCACCTCGACGCTTCGCGAGCTCATCCGGGCAGGCACCGACATCGCCACGCTCGGGTACGAGCGCGTCGACGACCTGGACGAGGCGATCGAAACAGCCGAGAAGCGGCTGTTCGACGTCACGAAGAAGCGCGTCTCAAGCAACTTCCGGCCGATGCGGGAGCTGCTCAAGACGAGCTTCGAGCAGATCGAGGTCCTCGCGGAGCGCAAGGAGCACGTCACCGGCGTCCCGACGGGGTTCCCGGACCTGGACAAGATACTCGCCGGCCTTCACCGGGGCGACCTGGTCATCCTTGCGGCGCGGCCATCGGTCGGCAAGACGGCGCTCGCGCTCAACATCGCCGTGGAAGCGGCCCGCAAGGGCTACCCCGTGGCGATCTTCAGCCTCGAGATGTCGTCAGAACAGCTGGTCCAGCGCCTGCTGTGTGCGGAGGCGCGCGTCGATTCGCACCGCTTGCGGACCGGGTACCTCAACGACGCCGACTGGCCGGCGCTTGTGGATGCGGCGGGACGGCTGGGCGACATGCCGCTGTGGGTCGACGACACGGCATCGACCTCGATCGTCGAGGTCCGCGCGAAGGCGCGGCGGCTGTTCCGCGACAAGGAAGACGGACTGATCGTGGTCGACTACCTCCAGCTCATGCAGCCGCAGAACCGGCGGTCCGAGAACCGGCAGCAGGACGTGGCGGACATCTCCCGCGGGCTGAAGATCCTCGCCAAGGAGCTGAACGTCCCGGTGCTTGCCCTCTCGCAGCTCTCTCGGGCCGTCGAGCAGCGCAGAGGGCGTCCAGTGCTCTCGGACCTGCGTGAATCGGGGGCGATCGAGCAGGATGCCGACGTCGTGATGTTCATCCACCGGGACACGTTCCCGCGAGGCGCTGACGAGGACGACACGCGCTCCCGCGACGACGTCCCCCCGAAAGGCGAGGCCGAGATCATCGTAGCGAAGCACCGCAACGGCCCGACGGGGGTCTGCCGCGTCTCGTACCTCGACCGCTACACGAAGTTCGTACCGCTGGCCAGGCAGGAGCCGTAGCTCGACGGGCGGGTTCGGAGGTGGTGGCATGAGTGCACGCGAACGGTTCGACGTGGTGATCGTCGGCGCGGGCCCGGCAGGCATCTTCGCGGCGCTCGAGCTGGCACGGTCCGGCCGCGCGGGACGGCTCGCGATCGTCGACCGCGGCAAGGCGATCGATAAGCGGCGTTGCCCGGCTCGCGAGACGCACTGCGTCGGGTGCGAGACCTGCGCGATCATGAGCGGGTGGGGCGGCGCGGGCGCGTTCTCGGACGGCAAGCTCACGCTGTCGGCAGAGGTCGGAGGGTGGCTCGGCGACTACGTGGGACGCGAGACGCTCGACCGTCTGCTCTCGGACGCCGACCGCATCTGGGTTCAGTTCGGCGCCACAGAGGAGGTCCACGGCCCGGACGAGGCGACCGCCGAGCGGCTGTGCCGAGCGGCGACGCTTGCAGAGATGCGCCTCGTGCCGATGCGCGTGCGCCACATCGGGACCGACCGCTCGCCGGCGGTGCTCCAGGCCATGCACGATTGGCTGGTCGAACACGGAGTCGAGGTCCGCCTCGGCACCGAAGCGGTGCGCGTGCTCGTGGACGCGGGTCACGTCGTCGGCGTCGAGCTCGCGGACGGCTCCACGCTCCTCTCGGAGACGGTCGTGCTCGCTCCCGGGCGCGACGGCGCGGACTGGCTGGCCGCGCAGGCGCGCGCTCTGGGCATCGGCCTTGCGAGCAACGCGGTGGACATCGGCGTGCGGGTCGAGGTGCCTGCCCCCGTGCTCGAGCCTCTTACCGAGCCGCTGTACGAAGCCAAGCTCATCTACTACTCCAAGCGGTTCGGCGATCAGGTCCGCACATTCTGCATGAATCCATACGGCGAAGTCACCACCGAGTCGTACGGCGACATCGTGACGGTGAACGGGCATTCGTATGCTGAAGAGCGCACCGCGTACACGAACTTCGCGGTGCTCGTGAGCCAGACCTTCACGCACCCGTTCAACGACCCGATCACCTACGGGCAGTCGATCGCCCGGCTTGCGAACCTGCTCGGCGGCGGCATCCTCGTGCAGCGCCTGGGCGACCTGCGCGCGGGGCGGCGCTCGACTCAGAAGCGCATCGCCCAGTCGGTCGTCGAGCCCACGATGCCCTCGGCGACGCCGGGCGACCTCTCGTTCGTGCTCCCGTACCGGCACCTCGCCGACATCCTCGAGTTCCTGGATGCGATGGACAAGCTCGCACCGGGCGTCGCAGCCGACGGCACGCTGCTGTACGGCGTCGAGGTGAAGTTCTACTCGTCGCGTCTCGAGCTCGGCGCGGACCTGCAGACGCAGATCGCGGGCCTGTACGCCATCGGCGACGGCGCTGGCGTGACCCGCGGTCTGCTGCAGTCGAGTGCGAGCGGTATCCACGCCGCGCGCGCCATCCTCCGCAAGGCCTGAAGCGTCTGGCACAGCGGCTCCCCGTGTGATTGCATAGCGGCGTACGGGTATTGCATACGACGAGAGGGGGCCTGCCGTGATCAGGGTCGCTGTGTGGGGCACAGGGATGATGGGGCAAGGGCTTCTCGGCTACTTGCTCGACCGTCCCGCAGACGTCGAGATCGTCGGAGCGATCGTCACCAACCCCGCGAAGGACGGCATGACGGTCGGCGAGCTCATCGGGCGCGACTGCGACGTCCGCATGACCACCGACGCGGCCGCCGTCCTCGCGAAGCGGCCCGACGTCGTGTGCATCTGCACCCAAAGCAATCTCGACGAGGTCGAAGGGCAGATCGTCCCGGCCATCGAAGCGGGCTGCAACGTGCTGTGCATCGCCGAGAAGCTCGCGTACCCGTGGGCGAGCGACGCCGATTGGGCGCAGCGCATCGACGAGCTTGCCGAGGAACACGGCGTGAGCGTGCTCGGCTGCGGCATCAACCCGGGGTTCGTGCTCGACGCGCTCATCGTGACGCTGACATCGGTGTGCCTGCGTGTCGATCGCATCGTCGCGGAGCGCGTGAACGACCTCTCGCCGTTCGGCCCGACGGTGATGGCGAGCCAAGGCGTCGGGACGAGCGTGGACGAGTTCGAGCGGGGCGTGGCCGAGGGCCGCATCGTCGGGCACATCGGCTTCCCGGAATCGATCGGGCTTATCGCTGACGCGCTCGGATGGCGGATCGACCGCGTCGAGGAGTCCCGCGAGCCGATCGTCTCGTCGGTGGAGCGCTCGACCCCGCACGTCCACGTGGCGCCCGGGCAGGTCGCCGGATGCCGGCACGTCGGGCGCGGGTACGAGGGCGACGTCCTGCGGGTGGAGCTCGTCCACCCGCAGCAGATCCGCCCCGAAGCCGAAGGCGTGGCCACCGGCGACTACATCCATATCTACGGCGACCCCGAGCTCCACCTACGCAACGAGCCCGAGGTCCCTGGCGGCAAGGGCACCTACGCGAGCACGGGCAACTACATCCCGCTCATCGTGGACGCGCCGCCGGGTCTGCTCACAGTGACCGACATGCCCGTCCCGCGGTACTGGGCGCCCTCGGCCGGCGCGAGGTGATCGCGGTGAACGAGCGCACGGGGTGCCAGGCGGGCGACTGGGTCGAGGTCGAGCGCGTCGTGCTCGAGCCGGGCGAACGCGCCGACGGGCTTCCCGAGGACACGGCGCGCCAGCCGCTGAAGATGTGGGTGAAGGGGTTTGCGCGCGCCGCGGCACGCATCGGTGAGAAGGTCGAAGTCGAGACCATGACCGGGCGTGTCGTCGAAGGCACGCTCACCGACGTCCTGCCTGGCTACACCCACACGTTCGGGCGTCCGCCAAAAGAGCTCGTCGCGATCGGGCGCGACCTGCGAGCTCGCGTCGCGGCGTACCGCGCCAGGGAGGGCCGCTAAGATGGGCGGCACGTCTGCGGCCGTCCTCGCTCGGCGCGGCGCCATCATGAAAGCCGCGCTCGGGTTCGACTACGCGGCCTTCGAGCGCTCGCCGATCGCGTTCGACTACGAGGGGCTCATGGCCTCGCACGGCCTGACGATCGAGGACGTGCGGGCCATCCAGCGAGCGGCCGGTGTCGGCGACACACCGCTCATCGAGCTGAGGAACCTCACCGACCTCGTGCGTTCGTACGCGCCGCCCGGCTTCGGCGCCCGCATCTTCGTGAAGGACGAGGCCGCCAACCTCGCCGGGTCCTTCAAGGACCGCCGCGCGAGTGTGAGCATCCACGTGGCCAAGGAGCGCGGATACGACGGCGTCATCGCCGCCACCTCGGGAAATTACGGCGCGGCCGTTGCGAGCCAGGCGGCGCGTGCCGGCCTGAAGTGCATCATCGTGCAGGAGGCGTTCGACTCCAGACACGTCGGCCAGCCGGAGATCATCGAGAAGTCGCGGCTGTGCGAGGCGTTCGGGGCAGAGGTCGTGCAGCTCACCGTCGGACCGGAGCTCTTCGTGGTGATGCTCGAGCTTTTGGAAGAAACGGGCTACTTCGCCGCCTCGCTCTACTCGCCGTTCGGCGTGGCGGGCATCGAGACGCTCGGGTTCGAGATCGCCGAGCAGATGCGCGCGCTCACGGGCGCTCCGCCCAGCCACGTCGTCGTCACCCACGCCGGCGGCGGCAACACCACCGGCACCGCTCGAGGGCTCGCGAAGGCGGGCGCGCGCGAAACGCAGGTGGTGAGCGCGTCGGTGGACCTGAGCGGGCTGCACATGGCGAGCGACACCGACTTCAACCGCAAGAGCTTCACGACGGGGCACACCGGCTTCGGCGTCCCGTTCGCGACCTGGCCGGACCGCGCCGACGTGCCGCGCAACGCTGCGCGCGCGCTCCGGTACATGGACCGCTACGTGACTGTGAGCCAAGGCGAGGTCTTCTACGCCACCGAGGCGCTGTGCAAGCTCGAGGGGCTGGAGCGCGGGCCGAGCGGCAACACGGCGCTTGCGGCGGCGATGGCGCTTGCGCGGGATCTGCCGCGCGAGGCGACGGTGGTCGTGCAGGAGACCGAGTACACGGGGGCGGGCAAGCACCACTGGTCGCAGATCGCGTTCGCGCGCGCGAACGGCATCGAGGTGCGCCTGGGGGATCCGGCTGAGAGCGTGCCCGGCACGAGCATCGTCGTCCCCGAGTGGCCCGAGCAGCTGTCCGTGCGCGACGTCGACCTCGAGCGCTTGCGCCGCTCGTACGTGCGCAACGCGCTCGCGCACGCTCCGGAGGGCTACACGCCCACCGAGGACGACGTCCGCTTCTTGGCCGAGGACGCCCACACGACGCCGGAGGCCGTGGAAGGGATCATCCGAGAGCTCGCCCAGGGCTAGAGGGGAACGCCCAGGGCCGAGGCGCGCTGCGCGCTGAGCGGGCGTGCCCGGAATCGAGCTCGCCGCGCCCCAAAGACGAGGCGACGGCGCGGCTTGCACACACATACCGCCAGGGGTATAGTATCCCATCATCGTTCGACAAACATCGAAGTAAGGAGTGCATCGTCGTGAAAGAGAACCGGCTCGTCGTGCTGCTCGGCCTCGCGGGCTTCATCGTGATGGCCGACAACTGGGTGGTCTCGCCCATCCTTCCCGCCATCGCCAAGAGCCTCGGCGTCCAGGCGGCCTCAGCAGGCGTCCTCATCGCGGCATACATGCTGCCGTTCGGGCTGTTCCAGCTCATCTTCGGCCCGCTCGCAGACCGGTACGGAAAGTCCCGGATCGTCTTGGGCACGCTCGCGGCGTTCACCGTCGCGACGGGCCTGTGCGCTACGGGGGCCACGCTCACCGGACTCGCGGTCTTCCGTGCTCTCACGGGCGTCTTCGCTGCCGCGACCATGCCGATCTCGCTTGCGCTCATCGGCGATGCCGTGCCGATGGAGCGCCGGCAGCAGGCCATCGGCTCGTTCATGGGCATCTCCTTCCTCGGCCAGGCCCTGTCGATGGGCATCGGCGGAGCGATCGCGTACTTCCTGGACTGGCGCGGCGTCTTTGTCGCGTACGCCGTCTTCTCCGCAGCGGTGACGGTCGTGCTGTGGCGCGGCCTGGCGGACGTGCGGGCGCAGGAGACCCGGAACCCGGAGGCCCGCTTCCTCTCGCCGTACGCAAAGCTCGTGAGCCACGGCCCCAGCGCGCGCACCTACGCCATCATCCTGCTCGAGGGGATCTTCCTCCTCGGCAGCTTCAGCTACCTGGGAACGGCGCTTGCCGAGCGGTATGGGCTGACCTTCCTCGCCATCGGCGGCGTGATGACCGCGTTCGGCATCGCCGCTGTCATCGGTGGCCGGACGAGCGGGAAGATCGCGGCACGTCTCGGGCGCAGGAACACCGCGGTGCTCGGCCTTGCCACCGCTGCCCTGGCGGACGGTCTCGTGCTGCTCGGTGCGCCGAGCCTGCTTCTGACGGCAGTCGGCATCTTCGCGCTCGGCTTCGGCTTCATGACCGCGCACTCGACGCTGCTCACGATCGCCACCGAGTTCGCCGAGAAGGCCCGTGGCGCCGCGATGTCGCTCGTGACGTTCTGCTTCATGCTCGGCGGCGCGATCGGCACCAGTGTCGGCGGGCGGATCGCGACGAGCGCTTCGCTCGATCGCGTGTACCTCGTGTACGGTGTCGGTCTGGCGCTGCTTGCGCTGCTCGCGGTGCCCGCGCTCGCGCAGGCCGAGGCGCGCCAGATGGAGCCGGTCGCGGCGTAGGGCTTCGCGCTGGAAGTCGTCCGCTCGCGAGACGGAACGGCCGGGCCGGGAAGAGGTCCGTCCTCTGCTAGACTTGCGGGCACGGTGTCCTGAAGGAGCGTCATGCCCTACGAAGACGACAGCCACGCTCACGGCGCCCATAGCCACGGCCCGCACGTGCACGCGCACCCTGCTCCCGAGAACATGAGCGCGAGGCTTCTTGCCAGCGTCGTCGTGAATGTCGCGATCACGGTCGCGCAGGTCGTCGGCGGCGTTCTGGCGGGCAGCCTCGCGCTGCTTTCGGACGCTGCGCACAACGCGAGCGACGTGCTGGGCCTCGTGCTCGCCTACGCGGCGAACCGCGCAGGGCGCCTCCCAGCGACCGAGCGCCGCACCTACGCCTTCAAGCGCGCGGAGGTGCTCGCCGCCTTCGTCAATGCGGCCGGCCTGCTCGCCGTGTCGGTGTGGGTGCTCGTCGAGGCGGTGGGCCGCCTGCTGCACCCGCAGCCGGTCGAAGGAGGGCTCGTCGCGGTCCTTGCAGGCGTCGGGCTCGTGGCGAACGCGGGCGCTGCCGTGCTGCTCCGCGGCGGGCGGGACTTGAACGTCCGGAGCGCGTTCTTGCACCTCGTGGCGGACGCCGTCACGTCCTTCGGCGTGGTCGCCGGGGGCGTCATCATGCTGCTCACGGGGTGGAGCGCCGTGGACGCGGTCGTCTCGATCGCACTCGCGCTATGGATGATCCGGGAGTCGTTCGGCATCGTCCGGGCGTCCACCGACGTGCTGCTCGACGCCGTGCCCGCCGACGTGGTGCTCGGCGAGGTGCAGCGCACGATCCTCGGCGAAGAGCACGTCGTCGAGGTCCACGACCTGCACGTGTGGTCGCTCTCCTCCACCGAACGCGCTCTGTCGGCCCACCTCGTCACGGACTGCACCGACTTGGCGGACCTTTCCGAGTCGGTCGCGCGCATCAAAGCGGAATTGGCGGCGCACCACGGCATCGCGCACAGCACGCTCGAGCTCGAGTGCGTTGGCGGCGAGTGCGCCGGGGCACAGTGTTTGCTCCCACACGAGGAAGCGTGGCGGAAGTAGGTCGGCCATGAGGCGCATCGCGCTGTTCTCCGACATACACGGCAACCTCGTCGCGCTCGACGCCGTGCTCGCAGACATGGAAGCGAGCGGGCTGGGGGCGGCGGTCGAGCGCTACTGCCTCGGCGACCTCATCGGCTACGGGCCCGATCCGGGCGGCGTCGTCGAGCGCGTCCGGTCGCTCGGCGTCCCCACGATCGTCGGCAACTACGACGATGGGGTGGCAGCGCACCGCGGGCAGTGCGGCTGCTACTACGGGACCGAGCAGGCGAAGGAGGACGGCGAGGCGAGCTATCGCATCACCGAGCGCCTGCTCTCAGCGGGTGACGCAGAGTGGCTGCTCGGGCTCCCGCACCACCTGTGGGTCGAGCACGAAGGGGCGTCCGTCCTGCTCACGCACGGAAGCCCGCGCCGCATCAACGAGTACCTCCTGCTCGACAGGACCGACGCGCAGCTCGCTCGGCTCGCGATCGAGGCCGGGGCGCACGTCGTCTGTCACGGCCACATCCACATCCCGTACCACCGCGCGCTCGACGCCGCAGCAGCAGCGGACATGCGCCTGCGAGGCGCGCGCGAGCTTCCGCCGACCGAGGGCCGCATCCACTACGTGTCGAGCGGGTCTGTGGGAAAGCCGAAGGACGGCGATCCACGTGCGTGCTGGGTGGATCTCGTCATGGGCGATGAGCGCGAGGTGCGCGACGCGGCGCCAGACGACCCCGCCGCTGGCCCCATCGGCACGACGGACGTCTGGCTCGGGCTCGTCGTGCATCGGGTGCCGTACGACGTCGAGGCCGTCGTGCGAGCGATGCTCGACGCCGGTTTCCCCGAGACGCTCGCAGACGCGCTCAGGCGCGGCTGAGGCGAGGGCGGCTACGCCGTCGTCACGGACGGCTCGGCATCCAGCGCTTCGGGCCACCACCTGCGACGGAGCGCGAACGCTGCGTTCACCAGCGTGATCAGCACCGGCACCTCCACCAGCGGCCCGACGACCGCGGCGAAGGCCTGTCCGGAGTTCAGCCCGAACGTCGCGACGGCCACCGCGATGGCGAGCTCGAAGTTGTTGCCCGCTGCCGTGAACGACACCGACGTTGCCTTCGGATAGTCCGCCCCGAGGCGATGGCTGAGCCAGAACGCCGAGAAGAACATGAGCACGAAGTAGGCGACGAGCGGGATTGCGATGCGCACGACGTCGAACGGGATGTCGACGATGAGCTCGCCTTTCAGCGAGAACATCATGACGATGGTGAACAGGAGCGCGACGAGCGTGATCGGGGATATCCTCGGCACGAACTCGCGCTCGTACCACGAAGCGCCCTTCGACCGCACGAGAACGAACCGGGTGAGCGCGCCGGCGACGAACGGGATGCCGAGGTAGACGAGCACGCTCTTGGCGATCTCCCACGGTGAGATGTGCACCGCCATGCCCTCGAGGCCCACGACCGGCGGCAGCACCGTGATGAACAGCCACGCCATCGGAGCGTAGAAGAGCACCTGGAAGATGGCGTTGAGCGCCACCAGGCCGGCCCCATACTCGGCGTCTCCGTGTGCGAGGTCGTTCCACACGAGCACCATGGCGATGCAGCGCGCCAGGCCGATGAGGATGAGGCCGACCATGTACTCCGGACGGTCGCGCAGAAGCGTCGTCGCGAGCGCGAACATGATGAGCGGACCGACGATCCAGTTGAGCGCAAGCGAGATTCCCATCACTTTCTTGTTGCGGAAGACGTCGGGCAGCTCCTCGTACTTCACCTTCGCCAAGGGCGGATACATCATCAGGATGAGGCCGATGGCGATCGGGATGTTCGTGGTGCCGACCGACAGCGTGTCGATGAACTGCGGCATCGACGGCACGAGCGCGCCGAGCGCGACGCCCGCTGCCATCGCGAGGAAGATCCAAAGCGTGAGGTACCGGTCGAGGAACGAGAGCTGCTTCGTGGTTCCGGGCATGCGGATCATCCTTTCGGTCGGTCAGAAGACTGCACGCAAGCCGCTGATCGGTCCGCGACGTCGCCGATCGCGCGCGCGAGCTCGCTGAGCGCGCTCGCGTCCAGGCAGTAGACGCGCGACGCGCCGACGGCGTGGTCCGTCACCACGCCAGCGTCCTTCAAGACTGCGAGGTGCTGCGACACCGTGGACTGCGCGAGGGGGAGCTCGGCGAAGACCTCCTTGCCGGCGCACTCGGGGTGCGATGCCAAGAGGCGCACGATGCGCACGCGCGCCGGATGCGCAAGCGCCTTGGCGAGCTTCGCGATGCGTGCGTCGTCCACGGGGCTCCTGTCGTGACAGACAATCGGTAATCGCCGATGAACGATACAGGGCGCAGCGGTTGCAGTCAACAGCGTCGAGATCGGGGCTTGCGCCACGGACGCCGGGCGGATATACTTCGACAATCATCGAACTAAGGAGTCACCGATGGCCGTGTTGCACGCACTCACCGAAGCCGAGCTCGACGCCGCGCTCAAGGCGCTCGCGTCGGCGCAGCGCCGCGAGATCGTGCGCATCCTTGCAGAGTCGCGCGTTGCTGGCACGGCCTGCTGCGCGATCGACGAGGTGTGCGCCTGCAAGATCTCCGAGCGGCTCGGACTGGCGGCGTCGACCGTCTCGCACCACATGGCGCTGCTTCGCGAGGCGGGCCTGGTGCGCGCTCGCAAGGACGGCACGTGGGTGTACTACTCGCTCGACCGGACGCGTCTTGAGCAGGTCGCCCGCGCCATCGCGGACCTGTGAGCTGACCTCTTCTGGTCACGATAGGAAAGGTGAGGTATGGACGTCTTCGCTCCGCTTCAGTGGCTTGCGGACTGGATAACGTTCGATCTTCTCGGTCTTGCGAAGGACAGCCGTCTCGGCTCTGCGCTCTCGTTCTTCCTGTTCGACGTGCCGAAGATCCTCATCCTGCTTTCCGTCATCGTCTTTGTAGTGGCGATCATCCGCTCGTTCTTCCCGCCGGAGAAGACGCGCAAGTACCTCTCGCACTCGCGCGAGTACGTCGGCAACGTGCTTGCAGCGCTCTTGGGCGTCGTGACGCCGTTCTGCTCGTGCTCGGCCGTTCCGCTCTTCATCGGATTCGTCGAGTCCGGGGTGCCGCTCGGCGTGACGTTCTCGTTCCTCATCGCGAGCCCGATGGTGAACGAAGTCGCGCTCATCTTGCTGTTCGGGATGTTCGGTTGGAAGATCGCAGCGCTCTACCTCGCTTCCGGCCTCTCGGTGGCGATCGTCGGCGGTATCGTCATGGGGCGGCTCGGTCTGGAGGACGAGATCGAGGAGTACGTCCGGCAGATCCGCATGGGCGAGGCCGAGGTCCCCACGATGACCTGGGCGGAGCGGATCGCGTACGCGCGAGGGTACGTCGGCGATATCGTGAAGAAGGTCTGGCCGTACATCGTGGTCGGCATCGCGATCGGCGGCTTCATGCACGGCTACATCCCGGCAGACGCGCTCGCGCACATCGCCGGGCCGAGCAACCCGTTCGCGGTGCCGGTGGCGGTGGCCATGGGTATCCCGCTCTATAGCAACGCCGCGGGCGTGATCCCGCTGGTGAGCGTGCTCACCGAGAAGGGCGTCGCGATGGGCACCGTGCTCGCGTTCATGATGGCCGTGACCGCGCTCTCGCTGCCGGAGTTCATCATCCTGCGCAAGGTCATGAAGCCGAAGCTCATCGCCATCTACGCTGCGGTCGGGTTCGTGACCATCACGGCCACGGGATACCTGTTCAACTGGGCGATACCGGCATTCGGCCGGTAGGGAAGGAGCAAGCATGGTCATCAAAGTGCTCGGATCGGGATGCATGAACTGCCAGCGGCTGGAGGCGGCAGCGCGTGAGGCCGCGGCGCGGCTCGGCATCGATGCGCAGGTCGAGAAGGTGACGGACTTCGCCGACATCATGGCCTACGGCGTGATGACGACTCCGGCGCTCGTCGTCGACGAGCAGGTGAAGCTCGCCGGACGGGTGCCGTCCGTCGACGACCTCGTCAAGATCCTCGCAGCGGCGCAGTCGTGAGCACCAAGGCCGACAACACTGAGGGCGGCCAGGAAGCGGCGCCGGCTTCTGCGGCCGGCACGCGCGTCGTGCTGCTCGCGATCGTGGTCGTGTTCGCCGCGCTCGTCGTGTGGAAGCTGGCGGGCGGCGGCACGCCCACCAGCGTGTCGGCGACGGCACCGACCGGCGGGGGCGCTTCGCTCACCTCGACGCGCAACGACGCGGTGGCGGACTTCGACAGAGCGATTGCTTCTGGAAAGCCGATCTTCGTGCTGTTCCACTCGCTCACGTGCCAGCCGTGCATCGAGATTTCGGCGGTGGCGGACAAGGTCGTGCCCGAGTATCGAGACCGAATCGCGTTCGTCAACGCGATCACCGACGATTCCTCGGGCGCGCAACTGGCGAACCGGTTCGCGTTCCAGTACATCCCGACGTCGTTCTTCCTGTCGCCGGGCGCCACGTCGGTCATCGACTCGTACACGGGGACGATGAGCGAGAGCGAGATGCGTGCCCGGCTCGATGCGCTGCTTGCGAAGGCGAAGTGATGGAGGCGCTCGCAGACAAGCTCCTGGCGGGCGTCGTGGCTGGTCCGGCGGCCTTCGCGGTCGCGTTCGTCGGCGGGCTCGTGGCGGGCTTCGGGCCCTGCATCCTGCCGATGGTCCCCGCCGTGTTCGGGTACATCACCGGTACGGTGGCCTCTGGCGAGCGCGATGCGCGACCGGCCGCGGGCCGGGCGCTCGTGCTCGTCGCCGCGTTCGTGTTCGGCATGAGCATGGTGTTCGCTTCGATCGGGGTGGTCGCCGGAGCGCTCGGCCGCGCCATCGTCATCGGGCAGTGGGCGTACTTCGCTGCGGCGGCGGTGTGCTTGGTGCTCGGGCTGCACATGCTCGGCATCGTCCAGCTCCCGGTCGACCGGTTGAACGCGCTCTTGCCGGTCCGTCGGCCTGAACGGCGCGGTCTTGCGGGTTCGTTCCTCTTCGGCATGCTGTTCGGGCTGGTGGCCTCGCCGTGCGCGACGCCGATACTCGCTGCCATCGCGACGATCGCGGCGGCGGGCCGTGATGCGGTGCGCGGCGGAGCGCTCCTGTTCGTGTACGGCCTCGGGAAGGGCGTGCCGCTCGTGCTGCTCGGCGTGGCGTCAGGCTCGATGGCCGTCATGAAGCGTCTCGGGCGCGGAGCGGACACGCTTGCGAAGGTCGGCGGAGCCGGTCTGCTTTTCGCTGCTGCATACCTGGTGTACATCTCGTAAGCGATACGGAGGGGACATGGGCTGCTGCTCACCAGAACGAGAGGTCGTCGTCGAGGTCAAACGGCTCGTCATCGACGGGCGCACGTGCGTCCGCTGCGGCGATGCGTGGGACGCCGCGCTTCGCGCCGTGCGCGAACTGGAAGGCGAGCTCGCGGGCGCGGGCATAGGCGTTCGCCTGATCGAGCGGCCGCTTCCGCCTGACCGGATCGACGAGTCCAACAGCGTCTTCATCGATGGCAGGCCGGTGGAGGAGTGGCTTGCTGATGAGGTGGCGGTGAGCGTGAGCGACTGCCCTTCGTGCGCAGACCTCGTTGGCGAGCCGGCGTGCTGCCGTACCTACGAGGTGGCCGGCGAGCCGGTCGAGGCGCTCACGGCCGACGTCATCGTCCGCGCCATACGGCAGGCCGCGGCGATGCCGGAACCTGTCTCAGAGAGCGCCATGCGCGTGCTCATCGTGACGACTCCCGAGTGCGGTTGAGGTGGCTCGCTTCTGTGCGACCCCGGTTCGGAGGTCGTTCCTGTCGTCCCAGAAGGCTCGACTTGAGACATGCCAGCCACGTGGCGTGCCCGCGTGATTCAAGCACGACTCGAAACAGAAGGCATCGAAGCCGCAGTCGACGAGAGGGGCCTGTTCGAGCTCGCCGACGAGGACCGTCATGCGGCGCTCGATGCGATGGTAGCGTTCGGCGCGGAGCCCCCGTTCGTGCTGGTGGGGGGCGAGCTTGCGTGTTCGGGAGGCATCGATACGCACGCGATCGTCGAGGTGGCGAGGCGCGTGGCCGGCGTCGCGTGAGGCGCCCCCCGCGCGTGCTTCCCTGAGCGCGATTCGCGGTATGATTGCATCAGCGGAGTGGGCGTGTGCATACACGCACGCATACGCCGCAACGCGAATCGCATGAAGGGAGGCCCCCGATGGTCCGTCCCGACACCTACCGTGAAGTGCGCGCGCACCTCGCGGACCTGAGCGACGCGGAGCTCGAAGAGCGCTTCTGGCGCCTGGCTCGCGAGGTCGTCGCTCCGCTCATCGAGCTCGCCCGGACGCACACCTCTCCCTCCATCGAGCGCAGCGTGCTCATGCGCATGGGCGTCGACTCGATCACCGCGAAGGCGGTCGTCGCTGAATGCGAAGCGCGAGGCCTGCTGCCGCACGGCGCGGGTCACGTGGTGCTCGTCTGCATGCGGGCGTGGGGCTGCGCCGCTCCGGAGGCTGCGCGTCGGCTCGCTGCCGGCGAGGGCTGGGAGATCGTCGTCGCGAGGTGGGGGGATGCGCGATGAGCGCGCAGCACGACGAGCGCTTCGGCGCTCCGCTCCGCGACCCGGCGCTCGACCCGAACGCCAAGCTCGACGTCGAGGCGCTGCTTGCGGGCCTCGACCGCTACCGGCCGCGCCGTCGCGGGTGGACGTGGCGCCGCCGGCTTCCCGCACAACGCCTGTACGAGTTCGAGTACCGCGAGACCTCGGAGCCGCTGGCGCGTGGCGTGCCGCTGCCGGCAGCACGCTACTTCGAGGGCATCGACCCGCAGCCGGACTGCGTCATCACCACCGAGATCGCCTCCGGGCGGCCGGAAGACGACGTGCGCCGCATGCGGATGGCGGCATGGCACGGCGCCGACCACATCATGGTGATCCGCACGGCCGGGCAGTCGCACATGGACGGCCTCATCGAGGGTACTCCGGAAGGAGTCGGCGGGACCGCGGTGACGCGCAAGCAGGTGCGGCTCACGCGGCGCGCGCTCGACCTCATCGAAGACGAGGTCGGCCGCCCGATCGACTTCCACAGCTACGTGAGCGGCGTGGCCGGGCCGGAGATCGCCGTGATGTTCGCTGAGGAGGGCGTGAACGGCGCGCACCAGGACCCGCAGTACAACGTGTTGTACCGCAACATCAACATGTACCGCTCGTTCGTGGATGCGGCCGAGGCCAAGCGGGTCATGGCGCACGTCGGGATGCTGCAGATCGACGGGGCGCACAACGCCAACGCAACGGCGGTGCGCGCGTGGAAGGTGATGCCCGAGCTGCTCGTGCAGCACGCCATCAACTGCGCGTACTCCGAAGCGGTCGGCATGCCGCGGGAGCTCATCGCGCTCTCGACCGTGCCGCCCGACGCGCCGCCTGCTCCGTGCATCCGCATGGACCTGCCGTACGCGATCGCGCTGCGCGACCTGTTCCGCGGGTTCAAGATGCGCGCTCAGCAGAACACCCGCTACATGGAGTCCGACGCGCGCGAAGCGACGGTCTCGCACGTGCTCAACATGGTGATCTCGCGGCTTACCTCGGCCGACATCCAGTCCACGATCACGCCGGACGAGGGGCGCAACGTCCCGTGGCACTACAACAACGTCGCCGCAGTGGACACCGCCAAGCAGGCGCTCGTGGGGATGGACGGGCTGCGCGAGATGGTGCGCGTCGACCGCGAGGCGCCGGAGCTCAAGGCGCGCGTTCGCGAGCTCAAGGAGCGTGCGGTGCTGTTCCTCGAGGCGATGCTCCGCGACGGCGGGTACTTCGCCGCGGTGGAGCAGGCGTACTTCGTCGATTCGGGCGAGTATCCGGAGACCAACGACGACGGCATCGCGCGCGCGAGCGACGGCGGCGTGGCGGCCGGCACGATCGTGAAGCGGGCGGAGGACTACCTCGCGCCGGTGTGCGCGCACTTCGGCGAGAACCACCTCGAACTGCTCGACCTTCCCGAGGGCGTCAAACCGTGCGACGCGGTCGGCGGTTGCACGCTGTGCGACGACACGAAGGTCCCCTACATCGACGAGCTCGACCCGGACGACAACGCCGCGGCGCGCCTCGCCGCCACGCGCGAGCTCCGCGAGCGCGGCCTCATCAAGCCGGAAGTCGAGTGGACGGGGGACGGCATCGTCGTCGTGACGATGTTCCTGCCCGCCTCCGAGCAGGTCGCGAAGGCCGCGGCGCTCGAGCTCGGGCGTGCGATGAACCTCGTGGAGTGCGAGGTCATACACAGCCGCGTGATGCACCCGGCGGAAGGAACCCTCGTCGAGCTCAAAGGCCGGCTCGAGGCAGCGGTCGACCCTGCGACGCTCGTGGTGCCGGAGCCGGTGCCCGCTTTGAGCGATGAGGAGATCCGCGAGTTCGTGCGCGAACACGGCATCAAGGCGGTGGCCGCCACCGTGGGCAACGACGAGCACTCGGTGGGTATGCGTGAGATCATCGACATCAAGCACGGCGGGCTCGAGAAGTGGGGCTTCACGGTCACCTACCTCGGCACGAGCGTGCCCGTGGACAAGCTGCTCGACGCCGCCATCGAGCACGCAGCGCAGGTGGTGCTCGTCTCCACGATCATCACGCACGCCGACGTCCACCGCGAGATGATGCGCAAGCTCGCCGACCTCGCCGTGGAAAAGGGCGTGCGCCAGCGGCTGCTGCTCATCGCCGGCGGGACGCAGGTCACCGACGAGATGGCGCGCGAGTGCGGGATGGACGCCGGCTTCGGTCGCGGCACGCACGGTATCGACGTCGCAAGCTTCATCGTGCGTGCGATGCGCGAGCGCGGGATGTAGTCGGCGCGCTCCCGGCACGCTACCAGGCGCGCTAAAGGGACCGCGCGAAGAGCGCCCCTTATAGCTCGGCGGTGCTGCGACAGGAGACCGGGTCGGGTCCTTCAGGGACCCGGCCTGATTTCGCTCGGTGCACACTGTGCACGGCAGATGCGCGCTCGGCCGCCATTGCGGCAGATCGATCGCGGATGGGGAGTCCATGGCACACGCAGAGGCGGGGAGTCGGATCCGGATCACGATCGTGTCCGACAACAACGGCCCGGTACCGGACGGAGAGCATCCCGTTCCTCGGCTCGGCACCGCATGGGGCTTTGCGTGTGTGGTGGAGACCGCTGACGACCGCATACTGTTCGACACGGGCAGCGATGGCGGGATGCTGATCGCCAACATGCATGCCCTCGGCATCGATCCGTCAGGCATGGACGCGCTCGTGATCTCCCACGAGCACTGGGGCCACGTGGGAGGGATCGACGCGCTGCTCGATGCGGGCGCACGGCCCGTGGCGTACGTTCCCCGCTCGTTCGCCGATGAGTTCCGCTATGGGTTGGCGGCACGGATCACCGTGGTGGGAGTCACGGGACCGACGAAGGTAGGCCTTCGCGCGGGTACCACGGGCGAACTGGGAACCTCGATCGTGGAGCAGGCGCTCGTGGTGCGATCCGCCGCGGGCCCCGTGGTGATCACCGGGTGCGCGCATCCCGGTATCGTCCGGATCGTGCGCTCGGCTGCATCCGGCAATCGCCCGGCTCTCGTGATGGGCGGCTTCCACCTCAAAGACGCCACAGAGCACGAGATCGCGGCCACGGTTGAGGAGTTGCGCACGCTCGGCGTTGTGCGGGTGGCGCCCACGCACTGTACGGGCGACGCGGCACGCACACGCTTCGCCCTCGAGTTCGGCGACGACTACGTCCCGGTTGGCGTGGGCACCGTCATCGAAGTGGGAGGCTGAGACCCTCTCGGGCGGATTCTGCCCACCATGCTTCTCCATCGTGTCGGGCCGCTGAGGATGCTCGGCGTGTTCGTACGTCGAGACGCTTCCGGGGGTTGGATAGGATGTGGGTGTGCGTCACGAAGGCGCACGCTGGTGGAGAAGCTCGCGGCCGCGTTCGCCACGGCCGCCATCACGTCGTTCCTCGGCGCACCCCTCTTCCTGTAGCTTCTGGTGGCGAGGAGGCGGTCGGCATGATGCTCCGGGTGGAGCGCGTGCTGGCCGAGTTGGGACTCGAAGACCTTGCGATGCGTCCGATCGACGAACTCTCCGGCGGCGAGCTGCAGAAGACGGTCATCGCTCGCGCACTCGCCCAGGAGCCCTGCGTCCTGCTGCTCGACGAGCCCACGTCGAGCCTGGACTTGCGCAATCAGCTCGACGTGCTCGCAACGGTGAAGCGCGTGACCTCGGCGCAGGGGGTGGCGGTGATCGCGGTGATGCACGACCTCAACCTCGCGCTCCGCTTCGCCGACGCGTTCTGCCTGCTGGCGGACGGCCGTGTGCATGCGTGCGGCGGGCGTGAGGTCATCACGTCCGAGAACGTCTCGCACGTGTACGGCGTGCCGGTGAGCGTGACCGCGGTGGGCGACGTGCCCCTCGTGGTGCGGCTTTAGCGCAGCCGTGCCGGTTCCGCCGGTGGTCGGCCCCTACAGTTCGTTGGTCATGTACGAGTAGCCGAGGTGACCCTCGCCATCGGTGGCGATGTGCAGGACCCGCTCGTCCCCGGGCTTACCGAAGAGGTAGTTGCCCTGCTTGATGCCATCGGCGGCTTTCCACGTGTACTGTTCCACCACGGTGGCGCTGTCGCCGCCCACGGCTTCCACCATGCGCCCGGCAAGCTCGAGGAAGCTCGCCCGCTCGGCATCGGTCATGGGGTCGGGTGTGACGCCCTCAACGCTCACCGTGTCGTCCACGTAGTCCCACCGCCAGTCGTTCTCAACGTCGCGGAGCGTGATGGTGATGACGTGGTCGCCCTTCGACCACTGCAGCGCGCCATACCCCTCCATGCTCTCCAGGACCACGACATCTCCGTCTGCGGGCGTGAGGTCGTAGAACTCAAGGCCGATCCCGAGCAGGGCGAGATACTGCTCTTCATGCTCGAGCGGCGGCAGTTCGGGCTCGGTGTCCGGCTCGGGCTCACCGGCCGGCGCGGGGGCTTCGGCTCCCGTGTCGGCGGGCGTCCCGGGGTCTTCGGGAGCGCACGCGCACCCCGGAAGCAGCAGCATCAGAATCACTGCGAGCGCAGCGGAAACGATCGTACGTGTACGCATCGGTCCTCCCTGTTCGGCCGGTACGGCAAGTCTAGCCGATTGGTGCCCCGGGCGCGCGCTTAATGCGTGCGTGTTCGGGTGGACACACCGCTGCACGGGAGTCGCATCCTTGGGGGAGGTGCCACGGGCCGCCTGACGGAAGGAGTCTTTCACGGCCAACGCCGCGCCGATCGACGCTCTCGTGGCCGAGATCGGCTCGACCACCACCGTCCTCTCGGCGTTCGCGGACCTGCGTGAGATCGACGCCGTGCGCCCCAACCTCGTGCTCCTGGCGGGCGGCGTCGAGGGCGGCGACGCCGACGTGGTGCTCTTCAAAGCCGAGCAGCTGGCGGGACTCGCTTCTCGGCCGGTCGTGGTGCACGCGGGCAACTCGGCCGTCGCCGAAGAGGCACGCGGACTGCTCGAAGCGGTAGGCTTCAGGGTGCGGGTCACGCGCAACGTCTACCCCGCCGTGGACGAGCTCGACATCGTTCCGGCACGCCACGTCATCCACGACGCCTTCGAAGAGCACATCACCCATGCGCTCCGCCTCGAGCGCGCCGAGGCGGTCTCGCTCTACAAGCAGTTCGTGAACCCGAGCCTGTGCACGTTGCTCGGCATCATCGGGTTCGACCGGCGTTTCGTGGCGGCGAGCGGCGTCACGGTGACGGACGACCGGGGCGTCGAGTACCTCGACTTCCTGGGCGGCTACGGTGCCCTCAACCTCGCCCGCATCAGCACCGGTCGCACGGACTTCGTCTACGCCGAGAACTCGTTCCACGGGAAGTCCTTCGGGGCGCCCTCGGTCACCGGGCGCGAGAAGTGCCGGGAACCGTTCCGACCGCTCGTGCCTGACTGCCATGCAGTGCCGTTCGGTGACGTCGCTGCGCTCGAACGGGTGCTCTGTTCGCAGCTGAGCACGACGGTGCTGCGCCGGACATCATGGCCACCGCCAAGATCCTGGGCGGTGGCGTCATGCCGCTTGGCGCGTACACGGCGACGGACGCGGGCTCGCGGGCACGCTCGCGGGTCTCGGCCGCACGCTGCTCACGCGGAAACGCTAGGATGCGTCCGCGGGGCGCGCGCTGCTACGTGCCCGTGCCGCAGAGGCTTCGCGCGATGGCGGTCAGATGCGCCCCGTGTTCCGAGTATGCCGCCACGACAGCGGCCGTGGAGGCTCGCTCCCACCCGCCCGGTGCGCTATCGTACAGGCGCCGCATGACAGCCGGCAGGCACCCAGCGGCTCAACCCGGACGGGAGGGCTGCTGAGTGCTGCAAGACATCCTGACTGCAGGCGGCGTGGTGCTGGCGCCAGCAGGCGCCGAGGGCTGGTTCGGCGGCACCGCTCTCGTTGCAGCATCGCCTGTCGAGCACCGTCCCGCGTGCGGGCTGCGCGAAGCGGCCGAGCTGCTCGAGCGAGTGTTCCGCGGCTGCGGCAGCGCGCTCGCGGTCGCAGTCCTCCCGTACGACGGGACGCCCGAAGTTGCGCTGTTCGAGCACGTCGTGCCGGCAGCCGATGTGGCGTGGCCCACGCCGCTGCCCGCGGACCTTCCGCTTCTTGCGGAGCCGTACACTGACATGGGCCGCGAGGAGTACATGGCCGCTGTCGACGCTCTGCACGAGCGCATAAGGGGAGGCGACGTGTACGTCGCGAACCTGACGCGCAGAATCACCGGTCGCCTTGCGCACGATTCCGCGATTGCGTTCTCGACGCTGCTGGCACGCGGAGCAGGCGCGATGTCGGCCTTCGTCGTGCTCCCAGACGGCCGGATGCTCGCGTCTGTATCTCCCGAGCGGTTCGTGCGGTTGCGAGACGAGCTGGAAGGTGTCTCGGTGGAGGTGTGGCCGATAAAGGGCACCAGGCCGCGCGGCCGCACGGCGTCGGAGGACCGTGCGCTTGCGGCGGATCTGGTCGCCTGTGAGAAGGAGCGCGCCGAGCACACCATGATCGTCGATCTGGAGCGCAACGACATCGGCAGGGTCGCGCTGCCCGGCTCGGTCGTGGTTCGTTCGCTGCGCTCGGTCGTTCCCACGCCGTACTGCTGGCAGATGGTCTCGTGCGTGCGCGGGCTGCTCTGTGCGGACGTACCGGTCGCAGCCGTGCTCGAGGCGGCGTTCCCGTGCGGGTCGGTGACGGGCGCGCCGAAACGCGCCGCGATGCGCGTCATCAGCGAGCTGGAGCGCTCGACGCGCGGTGCTTACTGCGGCTCGCTCGTGGTGGCGCGTCCCGGCGAGATCGACTCGTCGGTGCTCATCCGCACCTTGGAGATCACGCGAGACGGCCACGCGACGTGGGGGACCGGGTGCGGCATCACGATCGACAGCGATCCTCCGGCCGAGTGGGACGAGGCGATGCTGAAAGCGTGCCCGGTGCTCGGCTCGGCCGGCACGCTTCTCGCGTGATACGCTGCATGCAAGCACGCGAAGGGGGACCACTGTGAGCGCACGCCGCATAGACGCGCTGGTCGCCGAGATCGGCTCGACCACCACGGTGGTCTCGGCGTTCGATGGCCTTTCGGGCTTCCCGGAAACCGAGCCGACGCTGCTCGCGCAAGGAATGGCGCCCACCAGCGTGGCGGCAGGCGACGTCGGCGTCGGGCTCGTCCAGGCGCGCGCGGCGCTGGAGGCGCAGACGGGCCCGCTCGAACCGGGCGTCACGCTCGCTACCTCGTCTGCTGCGGGCGGGCTGCGTATGACGGTGCACGGGCTTACGGAGCGCATGACGGCTCGTGCGGCGCGCGAGGCGGCCCTCGGGGCCGGCGCCGTCGTCACGCTCACGACGGCGGGCGTCTTGCGCGAGCGCGACGTGCGCGCGATCCACGAAGCGCGGCCCGCACTCATCTTCTTGGCCGGCGGCGTCGAGGGCGGCGACACCGAGACGGTGCTCGCGAACGCGCGGGCGCTCGCCGCGCTCCCCGTACGCCCGGCGGTGATCTTCGGCGGGAACTCTGCCGTCGCCGACGAGGCGCGCGCTGCGCTCGAAGGCGCCGGGTTCCGCGTGTACGTCACGCCGAACGTCTACCCGGCGGTGGACGAGCTCGCCGTCGAGCCCGCTCGCCACATCATCCACGACGCGTTCGAGGAGCACATCACGCGCGCACCGGGCATGGAGCGCGTCGCCGAATTCGTGCGCGGCCGTATCCTGCCGACGCCGGGCGCGGTCCTGCTGGCCGCTGAGGCGCTGGCGGAAGCCGTGGGGGATCTCGTGGTGGTCGACGTCGGCGGCGCGACGACCGACGTGCACTCCGTGACGGCCGGAAGCCCAGAGCTCGCACAGCGCGCCACCGAGCCGCAGCCGCGTGCGAAGCGCACCGTCGAGGGCGATCTCGGCACGTACGTGAGCGCGCGCACCACCGCGTCGCTGTTGCCCGAGGCCGAGCGCCCGGATCCGCTTCCGCCCCCGATTCCGGGAAGCGGAGCCGAAATCGCGGCTGCGGCCGCGCTCGCACGCGTCGCGGCGCGCACGGCCCTGGAGCGGCACGCAGGGCGGCTCGCGCACCTCTACACGCCGCGCGGGCGCCAGACGGTGGTGCGCGGCAGGGACCTTTCGGCGTGCAGGCTCGTCATCGGCACCGGCGGCGGGCTCGTGCGGCTGCCTGGAGGCGAGGACGCGCTCCGGGGCGGGCTCGCGCGCGAGGGCGACGAGCGGCTGCTGCCGCCTGCCGACGCGCGGGTGGCGCTCGATCGCGACTACGTCTTCGCCTGTTGCGGCGCGCTGCTCGCGGCGTTCGACCCCGAGGCGGTCGTCGCGCTCATGCTCGCGAGCACGGGGCTCTCGGCGTAGCGGCACCGCCTCGCGTGGCGACGAACGGCTGCTTGCGGCCAATGAACGGCGTACACTAGGTCGCGACGGGCGACGAGAGGTGGGAGGAGCGCATGGTTGGGCGAGCCACGGTGACGGTCGACCTGGACGCGATCCGCGCGAACGCCGAACGCGTCGTGGCGGCGCTCGGTGGACGGCAGGTGGTGGGTGTCACGAAGGTCACCTGCGGAGACCCAGACGTCGCTCGCGCCATGCTCGACGGCGGCTGCACGGCGATCGGCGACTCGCGGCTGGAGAACCTCGAACGGTTGCGGGAAGCAGGCGTTCGCGCGCCGCTGTGGCTGCTGCGCTCGGCGGTGCCCGCCGCCGCTGACGAGGTCGTCCGGCTGGCGGACGTCTCCTTGGAATCGGAGGTAGCCACGCTCGCGGCGCTCGACGCCGCGGCACGGCGAGCGAGCCGCCGGCACGCGGTCGTGGCGATGGTCGACCTCGGCGACTTGCGGGAAGGCATGATGCCGGGCGCGCTGCCTGCGTTCGTCGAGGCGGCACGTTCGCTCGAGGCGGTCGACGTCGTCGGAATCGGCACGAGCCTCACCTGCTTCGGCGGCGTGGTGCCGGACTCCGACAACCTGGGCCGCCTGGTCGAGCTCGTGCGCGAGACGGAGCAGATGCTCGGGCGCCGTCTCATGGTGAGCGGCGGGATGTCCTCGTCGCTCGACGCGCTCATCGCAGGCGAGCTGCCGGACCGCGTCGACAACCTCCGTATCGGGGAAAGCATCATCCTCGGCGTCAGCACCGTCACGCGCACGCCCGTCCTTGGCTTGCGCACCGACGCGATCACGCTGGAGGTGCCCGTCATCGAGGTCGCGCGCAAGCCGAGCCTCCCGCAGGGCCGCATCGCCCAAGACGCGTTCGGACACACCCCCGCGTTCTCGGACCGCGGTGAGCGGCTGCGTGCGATCTGTGCCATCGGCCGGCAAGATGTCGTCCCAGAAGGGCTCACGCCCTTGGACGAGGGCGTGGAGGTCCTCGGGGCGTCGAGCGACCACCTCGTGTGCGACGCCGAGGAGATGCGCGTGCCGCCACGCGTCGGAGACGCGCTCCGCTTCCGTCCCGGCTACGCTGCGATGCTCGCATTGTTCACCTCGCCGTACGTCGAAAAGGTGCGCAAGAAACCGCGCGAGACTGTCTGAAACCGGGAGCCTTAGGGCAGCAACACTCAAAGGGGTCGGCGCATCAGCCGACCTGACAGGCATGGAGTGGGGGTCCTCCGGGATCGCCTGCCCGGGAGAAAAGGGAGGGTGTTGCGTATGGCAGGTTCATGGCGGAAGTCGGCCGCGCTCGTCGCGGCCATCGCGCTTATGGCGGCGCTTGCGGCGCCGAGCATGAGCGTCGCAGCGACGGCTGCGAAGCACGCGCCGGCAAAGGGCCTCGCGCCGACGACGGCGGTGTTCGCTCCGGACGCTTACGAGCCGGACGACACGACCGCCACAGCGCACGTGTACAACCCGGCGACGGACGGCAACTCGTGGACGAGCATGCGGACAGTGCACGGCTCAGGTTCGACGATCGAGGATCCGGCTGACTACGTGGCGATCTCTGTCGCCGAGACAGGCACCCCGATCTGGGCCGAGACCGAGTACGTCGCAGGGTACTACGATTCGTACCTGTATCTGTACGATGCTGACGGCAATGAGCTCGCCTCCGATGACGACCACGATTACTGGAGCGACACCTACTCGTCGTGCCTGTACTACGTGGCGCCGGCACCGGGCACCTACTACCTGGCGGCAGAGCCCATCGACACGAGCTACTACCCGTACTCGTACAAGCTCCACATCACGGTCGGTGACGCCCGGCGGATTTACGGCGCGGACCGGTTCGCGACGGCAGTCGCTGCGTCCAAGCTCCAGTGGGACAACACGACCAACCCGGGTACGGCCCCGGTCATGGGCCGGGCGCGATCGTCGTAGCGAACGGCCTGAATCCGGCTGACGCCCTTGCCGGCGGCGCGTTCGCGGCACAGATGGACGGCGTGCTGCTGCTCACGAGGCCGGATTCGCTCCCGAGCGTCACGCGCAACGAGATCAGCCGGCTTTCGGAGTCCTTGTACTGGGACTACGACGACGTGAAGGTCTACATCCTCGGAGGGACGGGCGCAGTCAGCAAGGCCGTCGAGGACGAGATCGCGGGTCTTAAGTACGTGACAGAAGTCGAACGGCTTGCCGGAGCCGACAGGTACCGCACGGCGGTCGCGATCGCTGACGAAACGGTGTCTGAAGCGTCGTTCAACAACACAGCGTTCCTCGTGAACGGGACTGCGTGGCCGGACGCGCTCGCGGCATCGACTGTCGCACCGTGGGATGGGGCGCCGGTGCTGATGAGCAAGGCGACCACCGTGCCTGCAGAGACGCTGCAGTGGCTTGAGGACAACAGCGTCACAGACGTCGTCATCGTCGGCGGCGAGGGCGTCATCAGCGCCGGTGTGGAGGCCGACCTCACGGACCTCGGATACAACGTCGAGCGTGTCGCCGGTGCGAACCGGTACGAGACCGCGGAGAAGCTCGCTGAGTACGGCGTGGACAACTTCGGGATGAATCCGTACCTCGCGACGCTGGCCAGCGGCGAGAACCCGCCGGACGCTCTCGTGGCGGCCTCGATCGGCTGGTGGACCGGAGCGCCCGTGCTCTTGACCCCGAAAGACTCGCTCTCGCCGTGGGTCGAGACGTACTTCGACGCAGCGGGCGGGATCGGCGAACCCTACGATGGCACGCAGGGTATCGGCTGCTACGTGCTCGGCGGCCCCGGTGCGATCAGTGCATCCACGTACGGACAGTTCAGAGATTTGTGGAAGCAGTACGTGTCTGACTAGCGGCCATCCGGGCTGCGCTCAGCGCAACGAGAGAGGGCCGGGTCTTCCCGGCCCTCTCTTCTACTGATGCAGCGCGGAGGTTCGCTGCGCTGCGCTCGTAATCGCCTCTGGCTGGCGTGTCAGCAGACGTGCGGCTCCGGCATCATTCAGGCGAGCACAGTGCGCTCATCGGAGCGCCTTGGACTTGAGCAGGACCACCTTGAGCTTGTAGCCGTGGCGGGCGCAGACCTGCTCCACGAGCTCGCGGGTCTTCGCGTAGTCCCACGCGTAGTCCACGGCCACGCCCTCGGGTCCGAGCACGGTCTCCTTCTTCGCTCCCGAGCGCTTCCAGCCGACAGTGGAGTACGCCTCCACTGACGAGCTTCCGAACGCGAGCCCGCTGCTCGACTCCTTCAGCGCCTCCCAGTACCGCACGGTCTTGTCGGCCTCCTGCACGGTCAAGACCGCCTCGAATAAGACCTTCTTCGCGCCGGTGCCCCAGTTCGCACTGGCCACCTCGCTTCCGATCTCGAGATCTGCGCGCGTGCCGGTCGCGACGGAGTACCCCGTCCGCTCAAAGAGGGCGGCCCGGACGTCTGCGATGAGCGCATCACGGCCGCTCGCGTGCGCGGCACCTTCGGTGGCTGCAGGCTCGTCTCGGGCAAGAGCAGGGGCGGGCGCGACGAGGTGCGCGAGCGAGCGCGCCCACTCCCGCGTCTCAGGTGACGCTCACGTGAGCAACCCGTTCTCGTCCCACGAAAGGACATCGCCAAGCGCGATCTCGTAGCCGTCGACGGAGAAGCGGCCCTCGTCCCACATCACGTGCTTCGTCTGCCCGCCGGCCGTCGTGTAGGACGCCACCTGCTGCATCGGCCTCTCCTTCCCGTCGTGGCTTTCCAGCGACTTTACCATGACGCGCGGGAGACCATCCTCCGGTAGATCTCCACCATGGCCAGCGTGTCCTGCTCGCAGTAGCGGAGCAGCGCCTTGCGGAGCTCGGCTCGGCGCTCGGGCGGCGTTTCGGGGTCGAGCATCTCCGCAGTCGCGAGCATCGCCGCGTCACCATCGGTGACGGCGAGCGACGAGTAGGGCGGCAGCGAGGGCGCGAGTATCGGCAACGCGGCCTTGATGCTCCAGGTGCCCGCGAGCGCCGGGTGCGACACGCCGCGGGCGACCGCCTCGCGGCCGAGGTCGAAGCTGGCAAGCCCGCCGCCGGTGTCGGGACGCGGTGGGAGCTCCTCCCCGCGGTCGGCAAGCCGCTGCGCGACTTTGTCGTACAGTCCGGGTAGGGTCGCGAGGAGCTGGTCTCGCATGTCGGGGAGCCGCGCCGCCAGGTCGACGAGCTGCGTGAGCTCGTACGGCGAGTAGTGCACGAAGGTGCCGCTTGTCCCGAGCGCATCGAGAAGCGTCGACAGGAACTCGGGCTGGGGGTCGGTCTCGGCGCTCGCAACCAGCCACTCGTCGTGGGTGAGCGCGCCGTCCGCTTCGAGACGGTGGACCGACCACTGGACCTTGACCACCTGGAACGGGCTGGTGCCCGGGAACAGCGGCAGCGCCGGGTTCACCGTCTCGAAGTCGACGAACAGGAGCGGGAAGCGCAGCTCCTCGAGCCGCTGTGCGGTGGCGGCGTCCACGGTCGGCTCCACGTCCAGGCCGTCGGGCGGCTCGATGCCGCGCGTGCAGTAGGCGTAGAACTCGCACTCGTACGGCCTGCGGCAGATCGAGTCCGACGGCTGCACCGAGGGCGGTTCGGCCGCCTCGAGGATCGCGATCATCTCAGCCACGTGCGGCGCCATGCTTCGCGCGTAGTCGAACGCCTCGGCCGTGACGTCCGTGGCGGCGAGGATCCGCTCGGGGTCGTACGGCCCTCCGGGCCACACGTAGGTGGTGTCGAGGTGCATGAGCGTCACCCGGCGGACATCGAGCCCGGCGCCCAGTGTGACGTAGGCCTGGATGCCGACGTCCGGAAGGTGCTTCGCCGGGTCGTAGCGGCTCGTCGACTTCACCTCGACGAGCTCGAAGCCGCCACCGTCAAGCGCGTGCAGCACGTCCGCTCTGATCTTCACGCGGTCGTACGTGAACGCCGCTTCGAAGATGTCGCGCGTGCCCGAGCGGATGAGATCCGCCGTCCGTGCCACGGCCTCAGCGTGCTGGTGGGGCCCCTGCTCGACGAGCACGCCGCCCGGGTACCGGGCGCGCGCGAGCGCCCCGACGCGGTGGCCGACGTCGAAGCGTGCCTGGACGGATGCGGCAGGCGGCGTGGCCAGCTCGCGGTGGTGCACGTCCAGGTAGAGCCTGAGCGGACACTGGAGCCACCGCAGGTATCGGCTCTTGGAAAGCGGCGCTTCGCTCAGCATCGGACCTCCTCGCATCGGTTGCTCCAAGTGTACAGGCTGGGTCTGACAGGACGTGTCGCGCAGGCCGGTCGCAGGGGTACGTAATAGAACAACGTGCCCGAGGACGACGGAAGGAGCTTCCCATGGAGCTGCTGGCGAAAGTCTGCAAGACCGAGGAGATGAACTTCGAGCGGCTGTTCGCGAGGATCTTCGTCGCGGGTGGCGGCCTTTTCTGGGTGGCAGGAGTGCTCGGGATGGACCTCGGCTATCGAGACAAGAGCGTCTTCGAGGCGGCGGGCAGCGCTGCCATCCCGCTCGCGATCACCATCGCCGCTCTTGCCATCGGCTGGTTCTACGAGAACCTCGCTGGCGTGCTGCTGCTGGCCGGTTCTATCGCCACTGTGGTGTGGGGCATCGTCGCAGGCTGGGAGTCCGGCGTTTGGTTCATCATGATGGCCGTCCTTGCAGCGCCCATGGCAATCGCCGGCGTGCTGTTCCTGCTCGCTGCCCGTATGCAGAAGATTTGCGAACTGAAAGGATAAGCGGCCATGACCTGGGTGTACCTCTTCTGGGCGCTCGCGCTCCTGGCGCTCGTCGGCATCATCGCGGACGTCGTCGCCATACGGCGCAAAGAGCGGAAAGGCGCAGCCATCGCGTCGCTCGTCATGAAAGGCGCCGTGGTGCTTGCGTACGTGGGGTGGGCGGTCTTCTTCGGGTTCATCAGGCGCGCCTCCGGGTGGGAGGACCTGGCGACGTTCGCGGGGATCCTCGTGCTGTCCGTACCGGTCCTGCTCGTCGCGCTGATCCTCGACGCGGTGCTCGCATTCCGGCTCTCGAACCAGAGAGGCTGACGAAGGCGAACCGAGCGCGAAGCGAGGGCGCGTCTGCATGGCGCTGCTTCACGGTCGTCCTGATGATTGTGGGGAGCGCGGCGGTCTCCGTCTCTACACCCGCGTGATACCCTCTGCAAAGGAATCCGGGCAGCCGCCGGGCCCGCAGGGAAGGACGCGATGGGCGGCCTTTTCATCGGCATCGCCGCGATCGCCGGCGCGTGCGCGTACCTCGTCGGCTATGCGTTCATCGCGCCGCGTGAGTCCTTCGCGCGGACGCCCGCTGGCGGAGCGGTCGCAGGCGCGTGCGTGCTCGTTGCGCTCCTCGGGCCGCCGTCGGCCGCGGCGCTTGCAGGCGGCGGGCCGTGGTGGTTCCGCCCGGCGTGGATCGGCGCTGAGGCCGTCGGCCTGCTCGCCGGGATGCGGGTGTGGCGGATGCGACCGGGGCTTCTCGGGCGTCGAGGGCTCGCGTTCGACGAGTCGCCGGCGAGCCGCGCCGCGGTGGGGATGCAGCTCGCGGACTCGCTCGACGCCGCACTCGACGTGCTCGCGCGCGAGCGCGTGGGCGTGCGCGACCTCGAGCGGCTCACGCCCGCGCTCAAGCACGTGGCAGCGCGGTTCTGGCACCAGATGCCGGAGCGTCACGGCGACCTGTACGCGCTGGTCGCATCGCACGTGGAACCGAAGGTGGCGGCAATCGTGACAGGGGTGCTGTTGGATGGAGCAGGCCGGCGTGGGTAGGACAGGGCTTGCGAGGGTCTCGCTCGCGTCGCTTCCGACGCCGCTCGAGATGCGGCCGGACCTCGCGCGCGAACTCGGCATCGGCAGCCTGGCGGTGAAGCGGGACGACCTCACGAGCGCGGTGTACGGCGGCAACAAGGTCCGCAAGCTGGAGTTCCTGCTCGGGCAAGCGATCGCCGAGGGGCGCACGGCCGTGGTGACCTTCGGGGCGTACGGCTCGAACCACGCGCTCGCCACGGCCGTCCACGCGCGAGCGCTCGGCCTGGAGCCGCACGCGGTGCTCTCGCCGCAGGCGCCGGGCCCGTTCGCGCGCGCGACGCTCTTGGCGCACGCCGGCCTCGGGACGCAGCTGCACCCGGTGGAGAGCTGGGAGGGCGAGACGGAAGGCGCGCGGGTGGCCGCGATGCTGGCGGAGCGCGACGGCGTCGAGCCGCTCGTCGTCCCGATGGGCGGCACCAACGCGCGCGGCATCGCCGGCTACGTGGAGGCGGCGTTCGAGGTGGCCGAGCAGGTAGAAGCGGGCCTCGCGCCGAAGCCGACCGTCGTCTACGTCGCGGGCGGGACGCTTGGCACCGCGCTCGGGCTTGCCATCGGCTTCGCGGCGCTCGGCTGGCCGACGCGCGTCACGGCGGTGCGCGTCACCCCCGCTGAGATCGCGAACCTGCAGGCGGCCCGCCGGCTCGCCGGCGAGGCCATCGAGCTTTTCGCCCGCTTCGATAGGAGCTTCTCGGGGCTGCGGTTCGAGGACCTCGCGCTCGTGCTGCGCGAGGAGTGGTTCGAGCCGGGCTACGGCGTCGTCACGCCCGAGACGCTGGAGGCGGTGCGCGTGGGCGGCCGCCACGGCCTCAAGCTCGAGACGACCTACACCGGCAAGGCGTTCGCGGCGATGGCGGCGGATGCGGCCCAAGGAGCGCTGCGCGACGAGAGCGTGCTGTTCGTCGACACCTACAGCCTCGCGCCGCCGCCCGACCCGGGCCCGAAAGACGCGCTGCCGCCGGTGCTGCGCGCCTACGTCGACGAGTGCGAGCGGCAGTTCGGCGCTTAGGACGACCGGCGGGGCGCGGCCGCGAGCGGCTTCGAGACGGAGTAGGGCGCCGCACGCCGCGGTGCAGCGCGAGCGCGGCTCCCGCCGCTGGCTACGGGTACTGGAACCCGCCGGAGCCGGGCTCGCAGGTTGCGCGGAGCGGTCCCGATTCGTGTCGCACCCGTCGCATACAATGTGTGCGGGTCGGCGGAACGAGCGCTCTGGAGGAGGACACTTGGGGGCTCGTCTGGAAGATCTCACGCCGGGGACCCTGGTGAGCGGCCTGCTGCCGGGGTCTGCTGTCACTGTCGTCCACGCCGACTGGCACGGCACGAGCGCGCTGACGCTGACGTATCGGCTGTCTGATGGGTCGGTGAGGCAGCAGGTCTTGTACCGCGACGACGAAGCGCGTCTGTCGGTGGACGGCGAGAGCCCGCCGTTCTCGTTCGATGCCGACGGCGGGCTGTTCCGCCTTGGGCTTGAGGCGATGCGCATCCGGCTGGCGTACCTCTTCGATCCGATGGTCGCCGTGCACGCATCGCGAATCGAGCCGCTTCCGCACCAGATCGAGGCGGTCTACGGCACGATGCTGCCTCGGCAGCCGCTCCGCTTCCTGCTGGCTGATGACCCGGGCGCTGGCAAGACCATCATGGCAGGCCTGCTCATCCGCGAGCTCATCATCCGCGGCGACCTCAAGCGGTGTCTGATCGTCGCGCCGGGCAGCCTCGTCGAGCAGTGGCAAGACGAGCTCTCGGACAAGTTCGACCTCGCGTTCGACATCGTAGGCCGTGAGATGATCGAGAACTCGCGCACCGGGAACCCGTTCGCCGAATGGGACCACGTGATCGCCCGGCTCGACCACCTTGCTCGCAACGAGGACCTGCAAGCCAAGCTCGAAGCCACCGAGTGGGACCTCGTGGTGGTCGACGAGGCGCACAAGATGTCCGCGCACTACAGAGGCGACGAGATCACGCGCACCAAGCGCTACCGGCTCGGGCAGAAGCTCGGGCAGATAACGCGCCACCTGCTGCTGATGACCGCCACGCCGCACGCGGGGTCCGACGCGGACTTCCAGCTGTTCATGGCGTTGCTGGACGGCGATCGCTTCGCCGGCAAGCCCCGCGGCGACACGAAGACCGACGTCTCGGACATGATGCGTCGCCTTCTCAAGGAGAACCTGCTCACGTTCGATGGCCGGCCGCTGTTCCCTGAGAGGCGCGCGTACACCGTCCAGTACGAGCTCTCGGATGGCGAAGCGCGGCTGTACGAGGCGGTCACCACATACGTGCGCACGGAGATGAGCCGCGCCGATCGCCTGAAGGAGAGTGGAGATTCCAGGCGCGGCAACGTCGTCGGCTTCGCGCTCACCACCTTGCAGCGGCGGCTGGCTTCCTCGCCTGAGGCCATCCTCCGCTCGTTGGAGCGACGCCGAAAGCGGCTCGAGGAGCACCTCGCAGAAGCCGAGATCAGAAAGCGCGCAATCGCGCTGGAATCATTCGACCTCACCAAGACGGCCTACGAGCTCTCCGAGGAGGACTGGGCCGACATCGACGAGGAGCTCACCGACGCCGAATTCGAGCGGCTGGAAGAGGTCGTCGTCGACGAGGTCACCGCGGCGCAGACGGTCGAGGAGCTCAAAGCCGAGATCGAGAGCCTGAAGCGTCTCGAGGCGCTCGCTCGCGATGTGCGCCGCAGCGGCACAGACACGAAGTGGCAGCGCTTCTCCGAGCTTCTGACTGCCGACGAGGCCATGTTCTGGCCGGACGGCAGCCGCCGCAAGCTCATCGTCTTCACCGAGCACAAGGACACGCTCGAGTACCTTGCGGACCGCATCCAGACCCTGCTCGGCCGCCCTGAAGCGGTGGTGACCATCCACGGCGGGCTCGCGCGCGAGCAGCGTCGCCACGTCCAGGAGCGCTTCACGCAGGACAAGAACGTGTGCGTGCTCGTCGCCACCGACGCGGCCGGCGAGGGCATCAACCTGCAGCGAGCGCACCTGCTCGTCAACTACGACCTGCCGTGGAATCCCAACCGCATCGAACAGCGCTTCGGCCGCGTGCATCGCATCGGCCAGACCGAGGTCTGCCACATGTGGAACCTCGTCGCCAAGGGCACCCGTGAGGGCCTGGTGTTCCAGCGCTTGTTCGAGAAGCTCGAACGGATGCGAGCGGAGCTCGAAGGCCAGGTGTACGACGTGCTCGGCGAGGTGTTCGTGGAAAAGCCGTTGCGCGAACTCATCGTCGAGGCCATCCGCTACGGCGAGCAGCCGGAGGTGCGCGCCCGGCTCGAACAGGTCATCGACGAGGAGCTCCCGGAGAAGGTGCGGGATATCGTGCACGAGCGCGCCCTCGCATCGGACGTGATGACCGTGGAGGACGTGTACCGCGTGCGCGAGCAGATGGAGCTGGCGGAGGCGCGCAAGCTGCAGCCTCACTTCGTGGCCTCGTACTTCAAGGCCGCGTTCGAGCATCTCGGCGGGCGCATCGTGCACCGCGAGACGGGCCGCTTCGAGATCAAGCGCGTCCCCCAGGCCGTGCGTGAGCGCGACCGCCTCATCGGCACGCGCACGCCGATCCTCGCCCGATACGAGCGCGTCACGTTCGACAAGGACCTCGTCGCCGTGCCTGGCAAACCGCCGGCTGAGTTGATCGCGCCAGGCCACCCGCTGCTCGAAGCCGTGAGCGACCTCATCATGCAGCAGACGCGCTCAGCGCTCAAGCAAGGCGCGGTGCTCGTCGACGAGAGCGACCCGGGCGAGGAGCTGCGACTCCTGGTGACCCTCGAGCACAGCGTGCACGACGCGCGCCAGACTCCAAGCGGCGAGCCGAGGCTCGTGTCTCGGAGGCTCCACTTCGTGGAGATCGGCGCCGACGGTGAAGCGCGTGACGCTGGGTACGCGCCGCACCTCGACTACCGGCCGGCGGACGACGAGGAGCGCCGGCTCGTGCGGCCGCTCGTCGAGCGGAGCCCGTTCACGCGCGGCGTCGAGAAGCGTGCGATGGACTGGGCGATCGAACACCTAGCGCCGCAGCACATGGCCGAGGTGCGCGAGCGCACCGTCGAACGTGTCGAGCGGACGATGCAGGCCGTTCGAGAACGGCTCGTTGCCGAGATCATGTACTGGGACAGTCGCGCAGTCGAGCTGAAGGAGATGGAGCTTGCAGGCAAGAAGAGCCGCGGCGGCGTGAATTCAGGCAAAGCACGCGCACGGTGCGAAGAGCTCCAGGCGCGCCTGAAGAGGCGTATGGAGGAGCTCGAGCAGGAGCGCGAGCTCGCCTCTGCGCCGCCCGTCGTGCACGGCGGGGCGCTGGTGGTGCCGCGAGGCCTGCTTGCGACGCTGCGCGGCGAGGCGAGCGCCGAGGAGCCCGACCCGGCCGTCTTCGGCATGACGCGTGCGGAAGTCGAGCGCATCGCGGTCGACGCCGTGCTGGCCGCCGAGCGCGAGCTCGGGCGCATCCCCGAGGAACAGCCGCACGGCAATCCAGGCTTCGACGTGAAGTCGCGCGAACCCGACACCGGCCGGCTGCGCTTCATCGAGGTCAAAGGCCGCGTCGAGGGGGCGTCCACCGTGACGGTCTCCAAGAACGAGATCATCACGGCGCTCAACAAAGGGGACGACTACGTGCTCGCGCTCGTCATCGTATGCGCGGATAGAACCGCTCAGGTACGCTACGTGCAGAACCCGTTCCAGGGCGACCCGACCATCATCTTCGAGAGCGCAAGCGTCAACTACGAGCTGGACAGCCTGCTCGCTCGCTCGAGCGAGCCGAGGTAGCGAACGAAAGGAACCGAATGGGCGCTATCAAGCAGTTCCAAAGCCCGGACTACCTCTTGTCGGACCTCCTGCAGAGGGTCTCCGACGGGCGAATACAGCTGCCGGATTTCCAGCGCGAATGGGTTTGGGACGAAGAGCACATCATCGGGCTTCTCGCGAGCGTCTCGATGTCGTATCCGGTGGGCGCCATCATGATGCTGGAGACGGACGATCACCAGCAGTTCCGCCCTATCGCGCTGGAAGGCGCGATCTTCCCCGAAGGGACCCGGCCTGAGCAGCTCGTCTTGGACGGACAGCAGCGGCTGACCTCGCTGTTCCTGTCCATCAAGTCGGGTCGGCCTGTGCCCACCAAAGACGCGAAGAAGAAGCCCATCCGCCGCTACTACTACTTGGACATCGCGAAGTGTCTCGACGATTCGGTGGATCGCGAAGAGGCGATCTTCGGCGTGCCGGAGGACCGCGTGCTCAGGGACTTCCGCGGCCAGCCGATCGTCGATCTGTCCACCCGCGAAGCGGAGTTCGAGCTGGGCGCGTTCCCAGTATCGGAAGTGTTCGACGTCGCCGCGTGGAGACGCGACTACCAGAAGCATCACGGCTACGATCCTGAGAAGATTCGGCAGTTCGACGAGTTCGAAGCGGAGGTCATCGAGCGGTTCAAGCAGTACCAGGTGCCGGCGATCGTGCTCACGAAGGAGACGCCGAAAGAGGCGGTCTGCCAGGTCTTCGAGAAGGTGAACACCGGCGGCGTCGTGCTCACGGTCTTCGAGCTTCTGACCGCCACCTTCGCAATCGACAACTTCCGGCTGCGCAACGACTGGCAGAAGCGGTTCGGGGAGCTCAAGAAGCACCGTGTGCTGTCGAAGATCGAAGGAACCGACTTCATCCAGAGCATCACGCTGCTCACCTCGTACCACCGACGGAAGGACGCGCTGGCTGCCGGCGTGCCCGAGAACTCGGCTCCAGGCGTCGGCTGCAAGCGCAAGGACATGCTCAAGCTCCGGCTCGACGACTACCAAGCGTGGGCCGACAAGGTGCAGGAAGCGTACGTGCGGTGTGCGCTGTTCATGCACGAGCAGCACATCTACGACGCCCGCGACGTGCCGTACCGCACGCAGTTCGTGCCGATGGCGGCCATCTTCGCCGAGCTAGGCCACGAGGCGGACACCGATGGCGCGCGTCGCAAGATCGCCCGTTGGTTCTGGTCGGGCGTGTTCGGCGAGCTCTATGGCGGCACGATCGAGTCGCGGTTCGCGAAGGACCTGCCGGAGGTCGTCGCCTGGATCCGCGGCGGCGACGAGCCCACGACCGTCAAGGATGCGATGTTCAGCCCCGGGCGCCTTCTCACGATGCGCACGCGTCAGAGCGCTGCGTACAAGGGCTTGTCGGCCTTGCTGCTCGCCGAGGGCTCGCTCGACCTCCGCACCGGTGCCAAGATCGAGCTCCACAGCTACTTCGACGAGAGCGTGGACATCCACCACCTCTTCCCGCAGGCGTGGTGCCGCGCCAACGGCATCGAGCCCGGCGTGTGCGACAGCATCGTGAACAAGGCCGTCCTCACGGCTCGCACGAACCGCATGATCGGCGGCAGCGCACCGAGCGAGTACCTGCCGAGGATGGAGAAGAGCGCGGGAATTCCGTCCGAGCGGATGGACGAGCTGCTCGCCTCGCACCTGGTGGACGCTCGCGCCATGCGGGCAGACGATTTCCACGAGTTCTTCGAAGCGCGCAAGCAGGCGATGCTTTCGCTCATCGAGCGCGCTATCGGGAAGCCGGTGATCCAAGAAGCGGTCGCCGAAGAGCCGAACGGCGTCACTGACTTCG
Organism: Parvivirga hydrogeniphila; assembly: GCF_023371205.1. Classification (NCBI taxonomy): domain Bacteria; kingdom Bacillati; phylum Actinomycetota; class Coriobacteriia; order Anaerosomatales; family Anaerosomataceae; genus Parvivirga; species Parvivirga hydrogeniphila. The sequence continues at coordinate 106,144 of NZ_JAMCCO010000001.1, read as the reverse complement.
AAGACGAGTCCGAAGCCGAGTTCATGGAGGACCTGTGACCGAACCCGCCTATCGCCGCAAGCTCATCGAGGTCGCTTTGCCGCTGGAGGCGATAAACGCCGAGAGCGCGCGGGAGAAGTCCATCCGCCACGGACACCCCTCCACGCTCCACCTGTGGTGGGCGCGCCGCCCCTTGGCTGCGTGTCGGGCGGTGCTCTTCGCCTCGCTCGTGGACGACCCCTCATCGCACCCGGAGCGCTTCCCCACGGAGGAGGCGCAAGCAGCCGAGCGCGAGCGGCTCTTCCGCATCATCGAGGAGCTCGTGAAGTGGGAGAACTCCGGAAACGAGCGCGTGCTCGCAGCCGCGCGCGAGGAGATCGCCCGCTCCTGCGACGGCGCGCCGCCTCCCGTGCTCGATCCGTTCTGCGGTGGCGGCTCCATCCCGCTCGAGGCGCAGCGTTTAGGGCTCGAGGCGCACGGGAGCGACCTCAACCCGGTGGCGGTGCTCATCACGAAGGCCCTCATCGAGATCCCGGCGCGCTTCGCGGAACGGCCTCCTGTGCATCCTGAAGCGCACGCTGGGCGGCTGGACACCGGGCAGTGGCGCGGCGCAGCGGGGCTTGCCGAGGACGTGCGATGCTACGGAGCGTGGATGCGCGACGAGGCCGCCGCGCGCATCGGGCACCTGTACCCGAAAATCTCGCTGCCGCCCGAGCACGGCGGCGGCGAAGCGACCGTCATCGCCTGGCTCTGGGCGCGGACGGTGCGCTGCCCGAACCCCGCGTGCGGCGCCGAGATGCCGCTCGCGCGCTCGTTCTGGCTTTCGAAGAAGAAAGGCAAGCAGGCGTGGGTGGAGCCCATCGTCGACCGCGCAGCCAAGACCGTGCGCTTCGAGGTGAGGACAGGCGAGGGGGTGCCGCAGGACGGGACGGTCGACCGCCGCGGCGCGCGCTGCATCGTGTGCGGCTCTCCGGTCCCCTTCGACCACGTGCGTGCGGAGGGCCGTGCGGGGCGCATGGGTGCTGCGCTTATGGCCATCGTCGCTGAAGGCTCGAGGGGGCGCATCTACCTGCCGCCGAGCGAGGAGCACGCGCGCATCGCGAGGAGCGCGCAGCCGACGTGGCGGCCGGACGCTCCCTTGCCCGACAACCCTCGAAACTTCAACACGCCGAATTACGGCCTCGACAACTACGGCAAACTCTTCACCCCGCGGCAGCTTGTGGCGCTCACGACGTTTTCTCACCTCGTGGGCGAGGCGCGCGAGCGCGTGCGTGCGGACGCCATCGCAGCCGGCATGCCCGACGACGGTGTGGGCCTTGAGGCCGGCGGCTCCGGCGCCACCGCCTACGCGGATGCGGTGGCGACGTACCTGGGGTTTGCGGTGGACAGGTGCGCCGACGGGTGGTCGAGTCTCACCAGCTGGAGGCACAGTGTTGAGGCTACGCGTGGTACCTTTGCGCGACAAGCATTGCCTATGGTGTGGGATTACGCAGAGGCAAATCCGTTCAGTAGTTCGTGCGGAAACTGGTCGGGTGCCGGCGTTGATTGGGTCGGAGAAGCAATCGGGATGACTCCGGCGACATCTGCTGGCTTCTCCCGTCAGCTCGACGCGACGGCCGCCATCGACGGCGTCGAGCGTCCCCTCATCTCCACCGACCCGCCCTACTACGACAACATCGGCTACGCCGACCTCGCGGACTTCTTCTACGTGTGGCTCCGCCGCTCGATCGGGGATGTCTACCCGCAGCTCATGAGCACGCTCCTTGTCCCGAAGGCCCAGGAGCTCGTGGCCACCCCGTACCGGTTCGACGGTGACAAGCGGAAGGCCAAGGAGTTCTTCGAGAAAGGGCTCGGCCAGGCGTTCGCGCGCATGCGCGAGGCGCACGACGCGCGCTTCCCGCTCACCGTCTACTACGCCTTCAAGCAGTCCGAGGAGGGCGACGGCGACGCGGGCGCCGCCTCCACCGGCTGGGAGACGATGCTCGAAGGGCTCATCCGGGCCGGCTTCTCCGTCCTCGGCACCTGGCCCATGCGGAGCGAGCGCGAGGGTCGAACGATATCGGTAGGCACCAACGCCCTCGCCTCCTCGATCGTGCTCGTCTGCCGGCCGAAGCCCGAGGGCGCCCCCATCGCCACGCGCGGCGAGTTCGTCTCGGCTCTCAAGCGCGAGCTTCCCGAGGCGCTCAAGCGCTTGCAGGAGGGCAGCATCGCGCCTGTGGACCTCGCGCAGGCGGCCATCGGCCCGGGCATGGCCGTGTTCACGCGCTACGCCAAGGTCGTCGAGTCGGACGGCACCGCCATGCGCGTGCGCGACGCGCTCGCACTCATCAACCAGGTCCTCGACGAGGTCTTGGCCGAGCAGGACGCCGATTACGACCCTGCCACCCGGTTCGCGGTCGCCTGGTTCGAGCAGCGCGGCTTCGACGAAGGCCCCTTCGGCGAGGCCGAGGTGCTCGCCAAGGCCAAGGGCGTGTCAGTCGACGCGCTCGCGCGCGACGGCTTCCTTCAGGCCGCTGCCGGTAAGGTCCGCCTGCTGCGCCGCGCGGAGCTTCCGGACGACTGGGACCCGGCCACCGACAAGCGGCTCACGGTGTGGGAAGTGGCCTCGTACCTCGTGCGCGCGTACGAGGAGGGCGGCGAGAGGGCCGCGGCCGACCTGCTCGCTCGCGTGGGCGCAGCCTACGGCCAGACCGCGCGCGAGCTCGCGTACCGCTTGTTCGCGGTGTGCGAGAAGAAGGGCTGGAGCTCAGAGGCGCTGCCGTTCAACGCGTTTATCGTGGCGTGGCCGGAGATCTCGAGCCTGGCGGCGTCGAGCGGAGGCGGGGCGGTGCAAGAGGAGCTCGAAGTCTGAGGGGTGGAGGGCGCACACACAGGACGAGTGTTGCGCCGATGGTAGCATCGTGCTACCTTACGTGAGTGGCGGGAGTACGGATGGCGGCTCGCTACGATCCAAGGGAGGTCGTTCGGCTTGCGCGCGAAGGCAAGGTCACGGCCACCAAGCACGTCGTCCGATGGCTCGCGAATCACGACTATGACGTGAAAGAGACGCTCGTCGAAGTGCTTTCGAGCCTTGAGTCGGCTGGCCGTTACGTGAAGTCGTGCGTGCTGAAGAATGACGAGACTGCCGATGTCTACCTGGTCGAGCTCGAGGAGGAGTGGTACTTGAAGTTCTGGGTCGACGAGGACCAGCTTGTGGTTGACGTCTGGTCGTGTTGTTGGGACGGCGCCGTCCATTAGACGGTATAGAGAGGCGAGTGCGATGTATCCGAAGAAGTGTGCTGAGTGTGGCGGGGAGGTCGTCCTCTCCACGGCACCTATCGAGATCGAGGTGCGCGGCGAGCTCGTGCGCGTGCCTGGCATCGAGCACGCCGTGTGCGCTTCGTGCGGCGAAGAGTACCTGTCGCTCGATGCGGCCGAGCTGCTCCAGAAGGAGGCGGTTCGTCGAGTCAGGACGACGCGAGGGCTGCTCACGCCTGAAGAGATCCGGTCTCTTCGTCACTCGCTGGCGCTCTCTCAGGCAGACTTGGAGAAGCTGCTCGGCGTCGGCCCCAAGACGGTGGTGCGGTGGGAGAAAGGCACGGTGTTCCAAAGCGCTACCGCCGACCGTCTCATGCGTCTGATCGCGGCGCATCCCGAGCTCGTCGCCGAGCTTCGAAGCGGAGCGCTGTACGACGCGGGTAGTGGCGCGTCTTCATGGCGGGGCGATGATCCTCTCGGCGGGGATTGGGAGCGTCAGCCAGTACGGGGCGCTCATCTGAGGGTGGTGACGACGGGTGGCCACGACTGCGCCGCTGCGGCTTGATGTCTTCCTCATCGACCGGCTCGAAGTCGTCGCAATCGCTGGCTTCAGGCGCAAGCGCGGGGACATCGATGTCGACATAGACGTACAACCGCAGTACTTGAGGAAGATCGACGACGATCGACATCACCAGATCGTCCTCGACGTCCGCTTCAAGCCGGCGAAGGCCAATTCTGCGCCGTACAAGGGCCGCATCGTTGGGCGCGGCTTGTTCACTATCACCGAGAGTCTTGATGAAGCAGATGTCGCCCGCTATGTGCTCCACAACGGCTCTGCGATCTTGCTGGGTCTATTGCGGGCGCAGGTCGCGCAAACGACCGCTCTCGCCCGTTGGGGGCAGTTCCTCATCCCCCCGATAAACCTCGTGGACACGTTCGCCAAGGCGGCCGCTTCATCGGAGGACGCAAGCAAGCACGCCGGCGGGCAGCAGTGACAAGCCGGTGACCGTCTGCGGCGCGCCGATGAGGGCGGCTATGGATCGATAGGTGCGGGGCCGCATTTCTGGGATGCTGGAAGGAGTCGAAGTCGAGATGGCGCTTTCGAACCGCGACAGGGTAGGCAGGGGGCTTGAGCTCCTGGCGCAGGGACTGCGCCCGTTCTTCTTGCGCGAGATGTCAGCGACGGCGGGCCCTGACTGGTACGACCGCATCGACGTGCAGGGCAAAGAAGGCTCCTCCGAAGCCGAATTCCGGGATGCGTACGTCTTGCTGAAGGCGATGTGGGACTACTGGAATCCGGTTTTCGGCAAGGTGCTCGGCCACGCCGAACGTTCGCTCGTGAGCGAGCTTCGGGACGTGCGCAACCGCTGGGCCCACAACGAGGCCTTCTCCACGGACGATGCCTACCGCGCGCTCGACAGCATGCAGCGGCTCTTGGCGGCGGTCTCCGCTCCGGAGCAGGCCGAACTCGATCGGATGAAGCAGGAGGTGCTCCGCCTCCGTTACGAAGAGCAGGCGCGTCGCGAGAAGCAGAAGGCGGTGCAGACGGCGATCGAGGGCATGCCTGCCGCCGGTCTCACCTCATGGCGCCTCGTCGTCAAGCCGCACCACGACGTCGCCACCGGTCGGTATCAGTCTGCGGAGTTCGCCGCCGATCTCGCGCAGGTCCATCGCGGCGAAGGGGCGGACGAGTACCGCGACCCCGTCGAGTTCTTCCGCCGCACGTACCTCACCGAGGGGCTCAAGTCGCTGCTCGTCCGCGCGGCGGAGCGCCTGTCCGGCACCGGCGGCGACCCGATCATCGAGCTGCAGACGAACTTCGGCGGCGGCAAGACGCACTCGTTGCTCGCACTGTACCACCTGTTCTCGGACGCGCCAGTGGAAAAGCTGCTCGGCGTGCACGAGCTGCTCGGAGAGAAGGGGATCGAACGGCCGGCGGGCGTGCGCCGAGCGGTCATCGTCGGCACAGCCATCTCGCCGGGCCAGCCGTCCACGAAGCCCGACGGCACCGTCGTGCGCACGCTGTGGGGCGAGATCGCCTGGCAGCTGGGCGGCGCTGAGGGGTACGCGATGGTTGCCGAAGCCGATTTGACCGCCACGAACCCCGGGGTCGCGCTTACGGAGGTGCTCAGGCGGTATGCGCCGTGCGTGATCCTCATCGATGAGTGGGTCGCGTACGCTCGTCAGTTGTACGGCAACGCGAGTCTGCCCGCGGGCACGTTCGACACGCACTTCACCTTCGCCCAGGCGCTCACCGAAGCGGTGAAGGCGACGCCCGGCGCGCTGCTGGTGGTATCCATCCCGGCTTCAGATGCTGTGCGTGACGTGGAGGGCGTGTCCTCGGCAAGCGCTGCCGAGATCGGCGGCGAAGGCGGCTACGAGGCGCTCAGGCGGCTCAAGAACGTGGTCGGGCGGACGCAGTCGCCGTGGCGACCTGCCACCGCGGAAGAGAGCTTCGAGATCGTCCGCCGGCGCCTGTTCGAGGACATGACCGACCCCGAAGCGTTCAAGAAGCGGGATGCCGTGATCGGCGCGTTCATGGACCTGTACGCGGCGCAACGCGACGAATTCCCGAGCGAGTGCCGGGAGGCCGAGTACCGCCGGCGCATGGAGATCGCGTACCCGATCCACCCCGAGCTGTTCGATCGGCTGTACTCGGACTGGTCGTCGCTCGAACGCTTCCAGCGCACCCGTGGCGTGTTGCGCCTCATGGCGGCGGTGGTGCATGCGCTCTGGGTCGGCGAGGACTCCAGCCTCCTCGTGATGCCGGGGACGGTGCCGATCCACGTCGAAAGCGTGCTCAACGAGCTCACGCGCTACCTGGAAGACAACTGGAAGCCGATCATCGAGCGAGACGTGGACGGCCCCAACGCGCTGCCGGTGAAGCTCGACCAGGAGAACCCGGGTCTTGGGCGCTTTTCGGCCTGTCGCCGGGTCGCGCGCACCATATACCTCGGCTCGGCGCCGACGGTGGGGACGAAGCATCCCGGCCTGGACGACAAGCGCGTCAAGCTCGGCTGCGTCCAGCCGGGCGAGAGCCCTGCCGTCTTCGGCGATGCTCTGCGTCGTCTTGCGGACAAGGCGATGTATCTGGCGACCGACGGGTCCCGGTACTACTTCACAGTCCGGCCGACGCTGAACCGGCTCGCGCAGGATCGCGCCGAGGCGCTCAAGCCCGCGGACGTCCAGGCCGCGATCATCAAGGAGCTCAAGAGCGTGTTCGCTCAGCGAGGCGACTTCCACGGCGTGCACGTCGCTCCCGAGTCGACGGGCGACGTCCCGGACGAAACCGACGTGCGTCTGGTGGTGCTGGGCCCAGCGCATCCTCATTCGGCGAAGACCGAGTCTTCGGAGGCGCGCGCTCGCGCTATGGAAATCCTCGCGAATCGCGGCACCTCACCCAGACGCTACCGCAACGTGCTTGTGTTCGCCGCTCCCGACCGCTCGCTTCTTGAGCCCGTTGAGTCGGCCGTTCGGCTGCGGCTGGCATGGGAGGCTATCCAGCAGGATGCGGAGGAGTTGAACCTGGGGGCCGCAGAGCTGCGGCAGGTGGAATCGCGTACGAGAGAGCTCGCTGAGACGGTGCGGCATCAACTCGTTGAAGCGTGGCAATGGGTGCTCGTGCCGACTCAGCCGGACCCGCGTGGCGACATCGAGTGGCAGCAGATCAAGGTGTCAGGCGATGGTCCGATGGCGCAGCGGATCTCAGACAAGCTCGCGCGCGAGGAGCAGCTGGTGACGCGCATGGCGGGCACGGTGCTTCGCATGTGGCTCGACCGGATCCCGCTGTGGAAGGGCGACGGCATCCAGGTGCGAGAACTCGCAGAGCTCTTCGCTCAGTACCTCTACCTCCCGAGGCTGCGAGACCGGAACGTTCTGTTCGAAGCGGTGCAAGACGGCGTGCGATCGCTGAACTGGGCGAACGAGACCTTCGCGTACGCCGAGGCGTTCGACGAGACAAGTGGCGACTACCGGGGCGTTCATGCAAGCGAGACCGTGAGCATCATGGACAGCGGACACGTCGTGAAGCCGGAAGTGGCTGCGCGGATCGGCCGAGGCATCGAGGTGCCGTTGGTGAGCCAGCCGGGTGCCGGCGAGCAAGACGCTCTTTGGGGTTCTGGCACAGCGACGGCGCCCGCCGACGAAAGCAGGCCCGGGGCGCCCGCAAGTGCGCCGTTGCCCAGGCGGTTCCACGCGACGGTCTCGATCGATCCCCTCACGCCGGCTGGCAGTGTGTCCACGGTGGCGGATCACGTGCTCAAACACCTGACAACCCTGCCAGGAGCCGTGGCGCGCGTCGAGCTGGACATCGAGGTCGAGGTGCCGGGAGGGATACCCGAAGACGTGCAGCGCACGGTCTCCGAGAACGCGAACACGCTCAAGTTCAGCGATCACGGCTTCGAGACGGAGTAGGGTGCCGCACGCCGCGGTGCAGCGCGAGCGTGGCTCCCGCCGCTGGCTACGGGTACTGGAACCCGCCGGAGCCGGGCTCCATCACGCCTGAGGAGCCTGCCGCGCCGGAGCCGTCCTTCGCGCTGATCCAGTAGTTCTCGAGGAGCGGCGAGCCCGTCGTCGCGAGCGCCATCTCGATGAGCGAGGCGCGTACGTCGCCGTTCCACGACGGCAGCGACGTGGTGACGACCAGGCGCGTGCCGCCGGAGCCCGTGTCCACCGAGATCGACTCGATGGCGTCGTACCAGTCCTCGTCGGGCCCCAGCTTCACAAGGCCGCCGGGGCCGTAGACCTTCGCGAGCCACGCCTTCATCCCTTCGGGCGTGGTGGGCGCGGGCGGCAGCGCGAACGCCTCGGCCATCGTCTTGCCGCCGCTGCTGTACAGTGGGGTCAGGGTCTTGTCGCCGTCCAGCAGCGCCACGTTCGGTGCGGGCTTGAAGCTGTCGTACGCGCCCAGTGCCTCGTTGATCGCCTGCTGCTTCCGGTTCGCCTCGTCGAAGACTGCGGGGTCGGTCTGCCCGATCAGCTTCCAGCCGGTGTGGATGACGAAGACCGGGGCCCCGAGGTAGGTCTCGAGCGTGACGTCGGTGATGTTGCCGAGCCAGTCAGCGCCCGGATTGTCGCGTTCGAGCGCCGCCTTCAGCCCCTCGGGCGAGTCGATCTCCTTGTAGTCGCCGGCGCTGGAGCCCCCAGGCGAGCTCGTGCCTGCGCCGCTGCCACCACCCCCGCACGCAGCGGTCAGCGCCAGGACGACAGCGAGGGAGAGAAGCACGGAAGCGACGCGCGTGGCCCGCATGGCGGCCTCCTCTTGTCCGAGGGCTCTGCGAGACAAGCGTACCACGGGGCCCGCTACTGCGTGCGGTCGATCGCCTCCATGTATTCGACGAACCTCTCGATCTCGATGGTGGCGACAAGGGCGTCCCGAGACACGCGCGCGACCTGCGCGTCTCGCCACACGTGCTTGTAGTCGGTGCTGACGACCAGGTAGCGCGCCTGCGGGTTCCCCTCCTCGATGATCCGGGCGATGGCCCCGTCCGCGCCGCCGTTCGTCGTATGGCAGTACCGCACGACGAGGTTCGGGCTGTGGGGCTCGACGCTGTCCCCGTGCTTGCTGTCGAAGCACAGGATGACGCGCGTGTCCGGATTGAGCTCCCCCAGCCGTCGCGCGAGGCGTTCTGCAGACTGCACGAGGAGGGGCCGCTGCTCTGGCTCTTCGTGCTTCTCGAACCGCCGGCGGATCATGTTGTGCCCGTCAATCACCACGACGTCCGCGACCTCCTTCCCGAAGATCGCTTGCTCCAACTCCTCGAGGCGTTGGCGTTCTCGCTCGCGCCACGCGGCCTCCATCTCCTCTTGCTTCCGGCGCGCGGCAGCGGCTTGCTGCTTGCGTTCCTCGATCTCGCGCAGCGCCTCGTTCCGCCGCTCTTCTTCCTCGCGCTTGCGCTCCTGGTATGCCGCGACGCCGCGCTTGAGCCGGTCGAGCGTCGATATCGTCCGCTCCAGCGACGACAGCTCCTCCAACAGCACGGAAAGCCCGGTCTCCTCAACGAGCGCCTCGATCTGCTCACGCCGTGACCGCTCGTCGCGAAGCTCCGCCTCGAGAGCGTCGGCCCGCGCCTCGCTTGCTCGCGCGGCGTCTTCCGACGCGGAGAGACGCTCCAGCAGCACAGCGCGCTCCTCTTCGAAGAGGGCGGCCTGGCTCTTCAGCTTCTCCTCGAGCGTCGTCTTGCCCCGTTTGAGCTCCTCAAGCTGTCGTTTGAGCTCCCGGTTCTCGACGCGGGCTTCGGCGTGCGGCGACGAGACCTCGCGCAGCTTCTCGGAAAGGTCCGCCGCCAGCCTCTCGGCGTCGGCCTTCTTCGCAGTGAGGTCTTCGGCTTTGCGCGTGAGCGAAGCCACCTGCTTCTTGGCTCGCTCGAGCTCCCTTCGCACGAGCTTCAGCTCATGCGTGGCGGCTTTCATCTTTTGGCGGAGCTGCTCGAGCCCGTCGCCAGATGCAGTCGCGCCCTGCTGATCCGCGGTCTGCTGTTCGCCGAAGGAGTCCATCAGCGCACACAGCGCGAGGTCGAACGCCTTCTTGCTGCGGCACTCGCCCTTCGCGTACGCCTCGTACGTCCTGAGGAAGGCGGGAATGGGACCGACAGCGCCCAGCATCGCGCGCACGTCGGCGACACCCACACGCGGGTGAGCCGCTCGGATCTGGCCGAGGTCGGGGCTCGCCGCGGCCAGGACGACCAAGGCGGTGCCGTTCTCGCACGCTTCGAGGAAGGAGTCCCGAAGCTTCTTGTTCTTCCAGAATCGATCCGGCGGCGTCCCGTGCAGCCCGAGCAGCTCGAGCGCCAATGCTCCGAGCGGCGCCCGCCACGCGGCGTCCGCTCGCGCCGCTGCGAGCAATCGCTCGCATGCCTCTCGCGGGACCGGCGGCGCCTTGAGCGGCGGCTTCGCCGTCTCCGGCTCGACCGCCCGACCGTTGTCGCGGCCGGCCGGCTTTCTACGAACGCGGCGTCGTGCACCCACGGAGTCCCCCTTCCCGGTCGTCGGGCCTGCAATACGATGATTGCACACGGGACTGACACGGAGCGCGTCTCAGTCGAGCAGGCCGTTCGGACGCTCTCGCCCGCCGTTCAGCGAGAACGGGTCGTCTGAAGGCGCGGCCCCGTTACTCCCCGGCCCGAACCTGGGTATGAACACGCAACCGCAGCGGCATCGCCGCGTGGGTGCAAGCCAGGATCGTTCGAAAGGCGGTGCCGGTATGCGCAACCCCTCCCGTCAGCGACGCAGCCTCGTGTTCCTTCTCTTGGTCTTCGCGATCCTTGCCTCGTTCACGGCGAGCGCCTGGGCGGCCGTAGACCGCGGAGTCCCCGTCTCGCCGTACACGACGAAGGCGTTGCGGGTTCGCCAGGCGATGGACCGTCGCTTCAGCCAGGCAGAGCGAGAAGCGGCGGCCGAGCGGCTGAAGCAGATGGCTGCCTCCCGCGGCCTGAAACCGTCTGACATGATGCCGATGCCCGGTCCGGGCGATCCGCCGGACTACTTCGGCATGACGCCGAACTGGGCGTAGTCGCCGCCGCTCAGGAAGTTCGTCGACGGCCTTCCGGGCCTCGGCCCCGAGAACGCCAACAACCTGGGGCAGTACCTCCCCGTGGCGAAGCCCGACACCATCACCTACCCGGGCTGCGACTACTACGAGATCGAGCTTCGCCAGTACACAGAGCAGCTGCACTCCGACCTCCCGCCGACGACGTTGCGCGGATACGTGCAGGTCAACAAGGGGACGGACGAGCACGGGCGCAACCATCGAGCCGGACCCGATCCACTACTTCGGTCCCATCATCTTCGCGCGGAAGGACCGTCCGGTCCGCGTGAAGTTCACCAACAAGCTCCCCACGGGCGAGGGCGGCGACCTGTTCATCCCGGTGGACACCACGTACATGGGCGCAGGCTACGGGCCGCTCGGCATGATGCCCGGAGACCCGATGTACACGCAGAACCGCGCGTCGCTCCACCTGCACGGCGGGAAGACGGTGTGGATCTCGGACGGCACGCCGCATCAGTGGGTCACGCCCGCCGACGAGAACACCCCATATCCGAAGGGCGTGAGCGTGTACAACGTCCCGGACATGCCTGATCCCGGGGACGGGTCGATCACGTTCTTCTACAGCAACCAGCAGAGCGCCCGGATGCTGTGGCTGCACGACCACTCGTACGGCATCACGCGGCTGAACGTCCTGGCAGGCGAAGCGGCCGGTTACTTCCTGACCGACGAGGTCGAGCAGGATCTCATCGAGCGAGGGCTCATACCCGAGACCCAGATCCCGCTGGTGATCCAGGACAAGACCTTCGTCGACGCGAGCACCATCGCGACGACGGACCCGACGTGGGCATGGGGGTCGACGCCGGGCACCCCGCACACCGGCGACCTGTGGTTCCCGCACGTGTACATGCCCGCGCAGAACCCCGCGATGCCTGACGGCGTGAACCCGATGGGCCGCTGGCACTACGGCCCGTGGTTCTGGCCGCCCACAGTCAACATCCCGCATCCGCCGGTCCCCAACCCGTACTACGACCCAGTAAACGCGCCGTGGGAGTACGAGTTGATGCCGGGAGTCCCGTACGTCTCGAGCGGCATGGAGGCGTTCAACGATACGCCGATCGTCAATGGGACCGCCTACCCCGTGCTCGAGGTGGATCCGAAGGCGTACCGGTTCCGCATCCTGAATGCGGCGAGCGACCGGTTCTGGAACCTGCAGCTCTACCTCGCCGACCCGAACACGATCTCGTGCGACGGGCGGCGCAAGACCGAAGTGAAGATGGTGCCCGCGAAGCCCACGCCGGGGTGGCCCGCTAACTGGCCGACCGACGGGCGCGAAGGCGGCGTGCCGGACCCGGCCACCGCTGGTCCTGACTGGATACAGATCGGCACGGAGGGCGGTTTCCTGCCCAAGGTGGCGGTGGTTCCGCAGCAGCCGATCACCTGGGTGACCGACGTGACGCTCTTCAACGCCGGCAATGTCGACAAGCACTCGCTGCTGCTCGCGCCCGCAGAAAGAGCGGACGTCATCGTCGACTTCTCGAAGTACGCGGGCAAGACGCTCATCCTCTACAACGACGCGCCTGCAGCGTTCCCCGCCGGCGATCCGCGCTACGACTACTACACGGGAGCACCGGACCTGCGCGACACCGGTGGCCACGACACACCGCGGGTCGGGTTCGGCCCGAACACGCGCACGATCATGCAGATCAAGGTACGTCCTGAAGCGCCGGCTCCGGAATTCGATCTGGCTGCCCTTGAGGACGCGTTCAGGCACACGGACGATCACGACAGCGTCTTCGAGCGCGATCAGAACAAGATCATCATCCCTGACGCACGCTACAACGAGACGTACGGGCGGTCGTTCCCGACAGACCAGTACGTGCGTATCTACCAGACGACGCACAAGTTCAAGAACCTTGACGGCGTTGAGACGACCTTCGCGCTCCAGCCGAAGGCCATCCAAGACGAGCAAGGCGAGACGTTCGATGAGTACGGCCGCATGCGCGGCAACCTCGGCCTCGAGCGGCCGACGGGGGTCCCGGGCGCTCCGAACTTCATCCTGTACGGGTTCATCGATCCGCCCACCGAGGTCGAGCAGGCCGTCGACGTCACCATGGAGGCGCTCACGCCGATCGCCGGTGACGGGACGCAGATCTGGAAGATCACGCACAACGGCGTGGACACCCATCCGATGCACTTCCACCTGTACGACGTCCAGCTCATCAACCGCGTAGGATGGGACGGCTTCCTGCGGTATCCGGACGACACCGAGCTGGGATGGAAAGACACGGTCCGCGTCTCGCCGCTGGAAGACACGATCGTCGCGCTGCGGCCGGTCGCGCCGCGCATCCCGTTCGGGGTGCCCGACAGCAGGCGTCCGCTCGATCCCACGCAGCCGATAGGCGGCATGATGGGGTTCTCGACGGTCGATCCGGTGACGGGGCAGCCGTACGAGATGCCGGTCCAGAACGAGGTCCGTGACTTCGACTGGGAGTACGTGTGGCACTGCCACATCCTCAGCCACGAAGAGATGGACATGATGAGGCCTGTCACGGTGGCCGTGAAAACGTCGCTCCCAGAGACCCCGACGATCGACTCGACTGCCGTGGTCTCGCCAGGGGCCGTGCGGCTCACGTGGCTCGATGCGACGCCGCCTGATCTCGAATCGACGTGGGGCAATCCCGCGAACGAGATCGGGTTCCGCGTGGAGCGGGCGCCGGTGGACGCGTCCGGCACGGTGGGCACGTTCGAGGAGATCGGGCGGTCGCTCGCCAACCATCCCGCCTTCTCCGATCCGGGCGTGTCGGTCGGCAACACCTACGCGTACCGCGTCATCGCGTTCAACGAGTCGGGAGAGACGACGTCCGAGCCGGTGACGATCGGTCCTGTGGTCGACGACACGACGCCGCTCACGACGTCGAACGTGGACGACCTGTGGCACCCCGGCCCGTTCTCGGTGTCGCTCGAGGCCACCGACACGCTGACGGGCGTCGCGGCCACCTACCTGGCCGTCGACGGCGCCGCTCCGCAAGCGTACGTCGCGCCTGTGGACGTGAGCGGGGAGGGCACGCACACCGTCGAGTTCTGGTCGGAGGACGCGTCTGGGAACGTCGAGGCCACGAACACCGTTGCGCTGCTGATCGACGACACGCCGCCGACGACGGTCGATGATGCGAGCAGCGCGTACGTCGGGGAGGCCGTCGTGCACCTCAGCGGCGCTGACGCGCTCTCTGGCGTCGCGTCGACGTGGTGGCGGCTCGACGGCGGCGCGGCGTCGAAGGGCGGATCCGTGGAGACGGAGGCCAAGGGCGCTCACCTGCTCGAGTATTGGTCGGTCGACGCGGCCGGCAACGTCGAGCCGACGCGGACGGCGTCCTTCACGGTCTTGCCGGCACCGACTGCGTACACAGCGTTGGAGGGCCCGCGCCGTGTCGAAACGGCACTGGCGGTCTCAAGGTCCTCCTTCCCGACCGGCTCGGTCGACACCGTCGTGGTGGCCAGCAGCTATGCCTGGTCCGACGCTCTCGTTGGCTCCTCCCTCGCGGGCGCGTACGAATCGCCGATACTGCTGACCTCGCCCTTTGCGCTGTCTCCCGGCGTCGCCGAGGAGATCGCTCGGCTCGGGGCCTCGCACGCCGTGCTCCTCGGCGGCCCCGGTGCGGTCAGCCCCGCAGCGGAGAGCGCGCTCAAGGCGGTTCTGGGCGACGCGAACGTGCGGCGCATCGGTGGCGTCGACCGGTACGAGACGGCACGCTTGATAGCTGCCGAGACCCTGTCGTTCTACGGGTGTGCGTGGGACGGCACGGCGATCGTGACCACCGGAGGGAACTTCCCGGACGCGCTGTCTGCGGCCCCGCTTGCGGCGGGCAAAGGGTGGCCGATATTCCTGGCCTCGCCGACAGGGCTCCGGTCTGCTGACCTGCACGCGATGCAGGCGGCAGGCGTCGACACCGCCATCATCATCGGCGGCACCGGAGCCGTGCCAGCGAGCGTGGCGTCTGCGCTCCAGGGAACGCTCGGAGCGGCCGTGACGCGGCTCGGCGGCGCTGACCGCTACGAGACGTCCGCGCTGGTGGCGGGGCACGCCGTTTCAAACGGGTGGCTTTCGTGGCGGCGCCTTGGTATCGCCACGGGAGAGAACTTCCCTGACGGGATATCGGGCGGCGCTGCGCAGGGGCGTCTGGGCTCGGTTCTGCTGCTCACCCCGTCTACGAGCGTCCGTCCGGCGACGCGCGACGCGCTGATCGCGAACAAAGACGCGATCGAGGAGGTCCGCTTCTTCGGAGGCGCGGGCGCGTTGAGTCCGGCCGTTCGGACGACGATCCAGGGACTTCTCCACTAGACGTCCACAATCGCGGTGGCACGCGCGGGTCCGTTCGATGCGAGCGGGCCCGCGCTGCATCGCGCGGGTCGGCGATCCGGCGGGCCGCCCCGGAGCACAGCCGGCGCAGCGTCGCCGTCACTGCTGCGGGCGTTGAGTTCGCGGCAAGGTCGCGTTAATGCCTCCCTGGTAGCGTCGCCTCGGGCTCGGTGCGCGTGAGGGGCGTGCCGAGCGCAGGGGAACCTCGACGGGCCCTCGAGCGAGCCGGGCGCTCCTCGTCGGCGACGCCTCGGGAAGCAGGATCACCGAGACCGAAGGGGGACACGATGAGACTCAACAAAGCTGCGGTCGCAGCGGCCGTTGCCATCGCGCTTCTGGCGCATCCGGCGCTCGCGCTCGCGGACACCGGCGATGGGCGGACGGACACGAAGAACGTCGTCAGCGCGGCAGATGTCGCGATCGAGCAGCAGTACCAGGCGTGGCTGCGGCGCACAGGCGGGAAGACCGCCTCGGCCGTTCAGCCGACCGTGATCGATGCTCCGTACCGCTACTTCTGGACGCCGAGCCACCGGCAGGAGACCAACTACTACTGCGGCCCTGCGACCGTGCAGATCATCGCAGACTACTGGGGCGACTGCCCGTCGCAGGACGACATCGCGAGGTTCCTGGGCACCGACGTCAACAAGGCCACGGACTTCTCGCTCGTGGACGACGCGCTCAGGTACTTCACGGGACGCCCGTACACGTACGTCACCTGCACCAGCCTGAGCGACGTGTACACCCGCATCGCCTACGGGATGCAAGTACGTGGCAATCCGGAGGCCACGGACGTGCGGATCGACGCAGACGTGTGGCCCAACTACGTGTATGACCACGCAGGGCACATCATCCCGCTCGAGGCGTTCGACTGGCGGAGCTACACGGTGCGCGTGAACGATCCATACGACGAGCGGTACTATCGTCCGGGCGGCGGGGACACCTACGGACACAAGACGTATCAGCGGAGCGTCGTCGGGTCGGGCATCATGGCGCATCCGAGGCACGCGATCGTCTACTGACGGCAATCGGGTGGGTCGCTGGGCTCCAGCGGCCCACCCCGACACGAGGGGAGAACGAGGGGATGGAAGCAGGAGCCGGGCGTTCGTGCAGGAAGGCGAGCACGCGTCGGCGGAGCGCGGTCGGCATTGCGGCGGCCGTCGCGCTGGCGGTGCTGGTGGGCGCGGCAGGGTGCGCGAAGGGGACGGCGGCATCGAGTCCACCGACGAAGCCGAACGCGAGCGCGACGCAAGCGGCGGCCGAAGCCGAGCGCCCCATCGAGACATCAGAGGTTGCGCCGCCGCCGATGTCGGTGAAGGACTGGCCGATGCCGGGCCGCTGGAACCTCTGCGGGCTCAGCGACCGGTTCGCGGCGTTCACGGGAACGGAGACGACGCTGTTCGGCGACGCGCCGATCCTGCTGCTCGACCTGCAGACCGGGAGGCGCGCTGTGGTCCGCGCGCACGCGGTGAACCGGGAGAAGCTGTACGGCGTCGTGGGGCTGCGGTGCTCGGATCGATGGATCGTGTGGGAGGAGCTGCGCGGCAACGAGCAGAAGGAGCCGTACGATTGCCAGTGGAAGCTGTACGCCGCCAAGATCCAAGACGGCGGCGCGGCCGTGAGCGAGCCCGTCCTTCTGGATGAGAGCATCACGTCCATCCAGAACCGTCCCCTGTTCGCAGTCATCGGCGACGAGGTGTTCTGGATGACGAACAGCGCCCCGAGCGGTCACCAGGACGGGACGCTCTGGGGCTCGCGCATCAAGGCCCGGCGGCTGCCGGACGGCGAGGTGCGCACGGTCTTCGAGTCCGACACGAACATCGCGACGATGTCGGAGAGCGAGGGGCGCCTCGTCATCAGCCAGCACGTGGACAACAAGGGAGAGGCGGTCGTCGTCAAAGTCATCGATCCGGCGAACGGAGCCGTGCTTCGCGAGTACGATCCCCGCAACGGCTCGTCGCGCATCGCGCACTTCCCGAAAGTGCACGGGAGCGCTCTGACGTGGGCGGTGCTCGATGAGCCCGACTCGGACCAGACCACGCTGCTCTACGCGGACGAGACGACCCGCGGGGTGCTCGAGGGCGACGGCATCGACCCGGTGATGGTCGGACCGTACGTGTTCTACGAGACGCTTCGCGTCGAGCGGACCGCCGGCGGCGAGCCCCGCGAGATCCAGCGCATCCGTGGGTTCGACCCGGCGCACAAGACGTGCTTCACGCTGTACGAATCGAGGCCGGCGACGGACGGCACTTGGCAGATATGGCTGGCTCAGGGGTATGACGCCAAGCGGTTCGTGATGGTGAACGACACATCGGGTGCCGAGGCGGGAGCAGGTGACAAGACGATCGTGCGAGTGTGCGAGGTCGAGCAGTAAGCGTGTGCGTGGCGCGCCGGCACGGCGCGCCACTAGCGCTCAACCGCCCCTGCTGGCATACTTGCCACGCGCCCGCCACAGGTGGGCGAAGCGGTCCGTCGGGTGGGCGTGGCCGCACGGCCTGGGAGCGGCTAGGGTGTCCGCGGGGCCGAGCACGCACGGGAGTTACCACGCATGCCAGGCATCGTGCTCGTCGGCGCTCAGTGGGGCGACGAAGGCAAGGGCAAGATCACGGATCTCCTCGCTGACGACTTCGACTACGTCGTCCGTTTCCAGGGCGGCAACAACGCGGGGCACACCGTCATCCACGCAGGCCGCACGCTCAAGCTGCACCTCATCCCGAGCGGCATCATGTACCCGCACATCACGCCCGTCATTGGCAACGGCTGCGTCATCGACCCGAAGGTGCTGCTCGAAGAGATGGACCGCCTCGAGGCCGACGGCATCTCCACGCACCGGCTGCTCGTATCGTGCAACGCGCACCTCATCATGCCGTACCATCGCGACCTCGACGGTGCGAGCGAGCGCCGGCTCGGCAAGCTGGAGATCGGCACGACGCGCCGCGGCATCGGTCCTGCGTACCAGGACAAGGCCTCCCGCATGGGGCTCCGCGTGCAGGACCTGCAAGACCCGCACATCTTCGTGAAGAAGCTCGAGGCGGCGCTGCCGGAGAAGAACGACATCCTCGAGAAGGTCTACGGGCTGCCGACCTACACGGTCGAGCAGATCGCCGAGGAGTACCTCGCGTACGCAAAGCGCATCAAGCCGCACATCGCAGAGACGAGCACGGTCATCAACCGCGCGCTTCGCGCCGGACAGTGGGTGCTCTTCGAAGGCGCGCAGGGAACGCTCCTCGACCTCGACCACGGCACCTACCCGTTCGTGACCTCGTCGAGCCCGACGGCAGGCGGCGCGTGCACGGGCACCGGCGTCGGCCCGAAGGCGATCGACCGGGTGCTCGGCATCGCCAAGGCGTACATCACGCGCGTCGGCTCCGGGCCGTTCCCCACCGAGCTGCACGACGAGACGGGCGAGCTTCTGACGCGCGTCGGCGGCGAGTACGGCACCACCACCGGCCGGCAACGCCGCTGCGGGTGGTACGACGCGGTGATCGTGCGGTACGCCGTGCAGGTGAACGGCCTTACAGACCTCGCGATCACGAAGCTCGACGTGCTCTCCGGGCTCAAGACCATAAAGGTGTGCGTGGCGTACGAGCACGACGGGCGCCGCTACAACGACCTGCCGTGCCACCAGTCGATCTTCCATCACGCGCGACCCATCTACGAGGAGCTGCCCGGCTGGGACGAGGACATCTCCGGCTGCCGCACGTTCGAAGAGCTGCCGAAGGCCGCGCGCGACTACATCACCTTCCTCGAAGACCTCGCCGAGGTGCCCATCTCGATCATCGCCGTCGGTCCGAGCCGCGAGCAGACCATCATGCGTCGCTGGGAAGGGCGCATGTAGGGCCGGGGCGTAGGGTCGGGGGCGGGGTCCGCCGCGAGTTCCGCAGCCGGGGGAGAACGACAGGCGGCGTCGTGGTGACGCCGCATGTCGTCCGAGGGGCCCCGGCGAGGACTGTCTGAGCGCCGGATCCCCCGCCCCCGCCCCCGCTCGCCGCTGACGACCGCGGGTGCGTCGCGTGCTCTGCTAAGATACCCGTACCGCGCGGCGCACGGTGCCGTGCGAGCCGTGGTCTTCCAAGGAGGTCCCCATGCGCGTCCTCGTCGTTGGCGGAGGCGGTCGCGAACATGCGATCGTCAGAGCGCTTGCCGAATCGCGTCACGCCCCTGAGCTCTTCTGCGCCCCAGGAAACGGCGGCACGGCCGAGATCGCGATGAACGTGCCGGTCGACCTCGAAGACCCCGGCAACGTGCTCGAGGTCGTGAACCGCATCGGCGGCGTCGATCTCGTGGTCGTCGGACCAGAGGCCCCGCTCGTCAGCGGGCTCGCGAACCTGCTGGCCGCATCCGGCGTCCCGTGCTTCGGGCCGAAGGCGTCAGCGGCCGAGCTGGAAGGCTCGAAGTGGTTCGCCAAGCGGCTGATGCTCGAGCACGGGATCCCCACCGCGCCGGCCGAGATGTTCGAGAACCGCGAGGACGCGGGCGCGTACCTCGCGGAGCACGGCGCGCCGATCGTCGTGAAGGCCGACGGGCTCGCCGCCGGCAAGGGCGTGACCGTCGCGCGCGACCTCGAGACGGCGATGCACGCCATCGAGGAGTGCTTCTCGGGAGCGTTCGGCGATGCTGGAGAGGTCGTGGTCCTCGAAGACCTGCTCGAAGGCCAGGAGTGCTCCTTGCTCGCGTTCACGGACGGCACGACGGTGGTGCCGATGGTGCCCGCGCAGGACCACAAGCGCGTGCGCGACAACGACGAGGGGCCGAACACCGGTGGCATGGGAGCGTACTCCCCGGTGCCGACCGTCGATGACGCCACGCTTGCCGAGATGACCTCCATCCTCGAGCGCACCGTGGCGGCGCTCCGCGAGCAGGGCATCGTGTACCAGGGGGTGCTGTACGGCGGATTCATGCTCACCGACGACGGCCCCAAGGTGCTCGAGTTCAACGTGCGGTTCGGCGACCCCGAAGCGCAGGTGGTCCTGCCGCGGCTGAAGACCGACCTGCTTGACGTCATGCTCGCGGTCGCCTCAGGGACGCTTGCCGACGTCCCGATCGAGTGGCGCGACGAAGCGGCGCTCACGGTGGTGCTCGCGAGCGGCGGCTACCCGGGCTCGTACGAGAAGGGCAAGCCGATATCGGGAATCGACGCGGCCCAAACGGTCCCGGGCGTCACCGTGTACCACGCAGGCACGAAGCGCGGGGACAACGGCACCATCTACACCGACGGCGGCCGGGTGCTCGACGTGACGGCCGTGGCTCCGACGCTCGCCGAGGCGCGCGAGCGCGCCTACGAGGCGGTCGCGAAGATCTCGTTCGAGGGCATGCAGTACCGCACCGACATCGGCGCACGCGCGCTTGCGGAGGCGTGACGTGCTCGCTGAGAGGCTGCTCACGCGCGCAGTCGAGTACGCGCAAGGGGCGTACTTCGCCGCTCGGCCCACGCCGGTGCCGTCGCTCCCTGAGCCGCGCCCCGGGCTGACGTACCTGCTCTACGCGCACGTGCCGTTCTGCGAGCGGCTGTGCCCGTACTGCTCGTTCAATCGCTTCCCGTTCGAGGAAGACCGCGCTCGCCGGTACTTCCGCAACCTGCGTGACGAGATGCGCATGGTGGCGGACCTCGGGTACGACTTCGCCGCGCTGTACGTGGGCGGCGGGACGCCCACCATCCTCATCGACGAGCTCACCCAGACGATCGACCTCGCGCGCGAGCTGTTCTCGATTCGCGAGGTCTCCACGGAGACGAACCCGAACCACCTCGTCCCGGAGAAGCTCGAGCCGCTGCGCGAGCGGGTCCAGCGCTTCAGCGTCGGCGTCCAGTCCTTCGACGACGGGCTGCTGAAGCAGATGGAGCGCTACGACAAGTACGGTTCGGGCGAGGAGATCCTGGCGCGGTTGCAGTCGATCGAGGGGTACTTCCACTCGCTCAACGTCGACATGATCTTCAACTTCCCGAGCCAGACAGAAGCGCACCTGCTGAGCGACGTCGAGATGCTGAAAGAGAGCGGCTGCAACCAGACGACCTTCTACCCGCTCATGGCGTCGCGTTCCGTGGAGGTGGCGCTGCGCCGGACGGTCGGCATGGTCGACTACTCGCGCGAGGCGCGCTACTACGCGCTTTTGTCCGAGGCGCTTTCCGACACCTTCGAGCACGCAACGGCGTGGACGTTCTCGCGGACGGGCGGCGGGATGATCGACGAGTACATCGTCGATTACGAGGACTACGTGGGCATCGGCTCGGGCGCGTTCTCGTACCTCGACGGTCGCATCTACGTGAACACCTTCTCGCTTCGCGACTACGACGAGGCGATCAGCGCCGGGCATCAGGCGGTGTCGCTCGGCTGCCGGCGCGCGACCCTCAAGGACCGCATGCGGTACCGGTTCTTGATGGAGCTGTTCGGGCTTGCGCTCGACAAGCGCGCGTTCGCGCGCGACTTCGGGGTGAGCGTGGAGCGCGGTCTGCCGCTCGAGATGGCGTTCTTCCGGGCGGTCGGCGCGTTCGAGCGCGACGACGACGAGGTGCTGACGCTTACGCCGAAGGGCCGCTATTTCACGGTGGCGATGATGCGCACGATGTTCGCGAATCTGAACAGCCTGCGCGACCGCGCGCGGGCCGCGCTCGCGCCAGACGAGCGCCAGCTGCTGTTCGGCGACGGCGCGCCAGCGTGCCCGGCGGGCGGCACGGACGAGACGCTCGGCACGCCGGCGCCATGAGCGCTGCAAGGGGATCGTACGGAAGGGAAGCGGTGAGAAAGCTCGTCACACTCGTAGTCGCGCTCGTGACGCTGATCGTGGCGGCCTCCGGCTGCGTCGATCAGACGCGCGCGGCGAACGAGGCGATCGCCCGCGCGAACGCGAAGGCAAGCGAGTACGCAGCGATCGACAGCGAGGTCACGAGGCTTCTCGACGAGGCGTCGTCGGTCGACTTCACGCCAGAAGGCGTCACGCCTGCGCTCGCGAAGCTCGACGAGGTGCGCGCGAAGATCGAGCAGCGCCAGAAGGTCGTGAGCGCGATGCGCGCGGAGTTCGCTTCCATCTCCTCGCTTCGCGTGAGCGACGAGGTGAAGCGGTACGCGACGATGCAGGTCGCCATCACCGACCTGCTCGCGCAGGCCGACGAGCAGGCGCTCGACCTCATCGACGCCACCAAGGCGTTCTATGAGCGCATCGCCTCCAAGACCGCTGACACCGAGGAGGGCGCGGCGCTCGCCGAGCGGCTTACGCAGGCAAGCGAGAAGATCGAGCAGCTGAGCAAGACGATCGCGCAGAAGCGCGCGGAGGCGGACGCGTACTTCGAGGAGCACCTGGCGGGAGGGAGATGATCATGAGCGAAACGCCGCTTGTCGGGATCGTCATGGGCTCGCAGTCGGACATGGCGGTGATGGAGGCGTGCGCGGCGCAGCTCGCGGAGTTCGGCGTGCCGCACGAGGTCGTCGTCGCTTCGGCGCACCGGCAGCCGGAGAAGGTCCGCGCGTGGGCTTCATCGGCCGTCGAGCGCGGGCTTCGCGTCATCATCGCTGCGGCCGGCAAGTCCGCGCACCTCGGCGGGGTCATCGCCGCGCACACGCCGCTTCCCGTCATCACTGTGCCGATGAAGACGAGCGACCTCGGCGGGATCGACTCGCTTTTGTCGATGGTGCAGATGCCCACCGGCGTTCCGGTCGCCTGCGTGGCCATCGACGGCGCCCGCAACGCCGCGATCCTCGCCACGCAGATCCTCGGAACGGGGATGCCGGAGTACCGCGAGCGCATCGCGGCGTACAAGGCGGCGCTCGCAGAAGGCTAGCCGAGCGGCTACTGCGGCGGGCGCACGGGCTCGAGCGCGAGTGCGATCGCGGTGCGCACGGTCGGCGTGAGCGCTGCGTCGCCGCCGAGCGTGAGCGGCGTGCCGATCTCAGCGCTGGTCTTCGCGAGCAGTGTCCACAGCTTGGGATACATCCGGTTCGTCGGCGTGAGCAGGAGCACGCCGTTGCGCGCCCCGGCCATCGCGCCGCCGGCGAGCGCGTCCGGGAATGTCTGGCCGGTGGCGATCGCGGGAGCCGCGTACGAAAGCCCGCACCGCTGCACTCCGAGCGCCGCCACGCGAAGCGCGGTGTCGTAGCGGTCGGGGCCTGCCACGCGCGTGACCGGGACGGCCAGATCGAGCGCCTCGGCGGCCGCGGCGGCCGTCTGCGTGGCGACGACGGCCTCGCCGCCGAGGACGTACACGCGCTGCGGGCGTGCCGTGACGAGCGTCGCCGACGCCTCTTCGGACAGCGCGTCCGGCCGGGTCAGCACAATCGGCCACCGGCTCGCATACGCGAGGGGAGAGGCCGAGAGCGCGTCGGGGAAGTCCTCGCCGGTGCACAGGAACGCCGCAGCCGGAGCTCCTGCCAGGCGCACGGTCTCGGCGGCGACGGCCTGCGCGGTCGCGTACCGGTCGCGTCCCGCGATGCGGCGGACGGACGTGACGCCTGGAACGGCGTTGAGGGCCTCGACGACGCTCGTCGCGACAGCGGACGGGCCGCCCACGACGACGACGCTGCGCGCGCCGAGCCGCTCGATCTCGCCGGCGACAGACGCCGGCAGCCGGGTGCTCGCTGACAGCAGCACCGGCCCTTCGAGCGCCCCTGCGAGCGCCGATGCGCTGAGCGCGTCAGGCCAGGTCTCGCCGCTTGCGACGACGACGACGCGCGCGCCGGCCGGGAACGCAGCTTTCGACGCAGCAACGGCCGTGTCGTACCGGTTGGCGCCCTCCACGCGCTGGATGTACGGCTCGTAGTCGATGCTGCCGGTGACGCCGTTGCGGCGGTACGGCACGTACGGCTGGTCGGCCGGCCAGCTCCAGTACGGGTACGGGGTCACGCGGACGACGGTTCCATCAGGCGTCGGCGTGGAGTTGCGGGACGCTGAGGAGCTCATCTCGTACGCGTAGTACAGCGTGCGCTCGGCGTTCGCCCACCCCCCGAAGAGCACGGCGTGGTTGTCGTAGCTCACGAGGGCATCGCCGGGCTGGAGCAGCTCGCGAGGCACGGCCGTCGAGATCAGGTGCAGCGTGCGCGTCGACATGCCCGGATGCGAGGTGAGCCAGGTCATCGACACGAAGCCGGAGCAGTCGCACCGCCAGCCCGTCGAAGCGGTGGCGGTCGCTCCGTTGTCGTCACGGTAGAAGGTCTGGCTGTAGGGGATCGCGAGACCGACCCACCGGCGCGCGCGGGCCATGACGTCGCTGCGCGAAAGCGCGGATGCTGGCGCGGGCGCAACCAGGGTTGCTGCGAATGCCACGGCGACACAGGCCGCGAGGGTTCTCCGATTCATGCTGCGTCTCCTCGCTTCGCTCAGGGACACAGCATACTCTATCGGCACGCGCCGGGCGGGGCTTCAGCCGGCGGTGACCGCCGTCACACGGCAGGCGCTCACTTCGCGGTGCGGATGACGACCGCGGTGGCCCACGCCTGCAACGGGTACGATTCGGCGACTTGGCCCGTCGTCCACACGTCGAGCGTCTGTCCGACGGCGATGTCCGAGAAGGCGGCTCGCTCGTAGGCGCCGCCGACCTCCCGCACTTTGAGACGCGCTTCGGGTGACGAAGGTTCGTGCGCTAGCCAGGAGACGTCGCCTTCCTGCATGATGGTACCCGCTCACTGCATAGGGAGGACGCGAGATGCCGCACAGACCGTATGAAGACGTGCACGTCGAGGGCCACCTCATCGACTCCGGGATCATGTCGCAGATCATGGACGCCATCGTCGCGCTGGGCGGGGAGTTCGAGACCCTGTCGTTCGAGGTCGGACGCACCAACGAGGACGTATCGCGCGCGGAGCTCCGGATCTCGGCGGCAAGCCAAGCTGAGCTCGACGAGATCATCACGGCGGTGCAGCCGTTCGGCGTCGAGCCGCTCCACCCGACAGACGCGGCGTTGGCTCCGGCGCCGAACGACGGCGTCTTCCCCGACGGTTTCTACGCCACCACGAACTTGGAGACCGCGGTGCGCGTGGGCGGACGCTGGATCCGCGTCGAGCATCCCGAGATGGACATGGGCATCAAGGTCGATCCGGGCCTGCCCCACGCCGAGACGGTCGCGCTTTCTGACGTCCGGGAAGGCGACCTCATCGTCGTCGGCCACGACGGCATCCGCGTCCGGCCGCTCGAGCGGCCGCGCTCAGGGCAGGTCTTCGAGTTCATGAACTCGGCGGTGTCGTCCGAGAAACCGAAAGCGCAGGTCATCGCCGAGATCGCACGGCTGCTCGACGAGGTGCGTGCGCAGGGGAGGGACGTGATCGCCGTCGTCGGGCCGGCCGTCGTGCACACCGGTGCGGTGGAGCACCTGGCGCGGCTCGTCCGTTCGGGACACGTCACGGTGCTGTTCGGGGGCAACGCGGTGGCGGTGCACGACATCGAGGCCGCGCTCTTCGGCACCTCGCTCGGTGTCTCGCTGAAAGACGGCGTTCCTGCCGTGGGCGGCCACGACCATCACCTTCGGGCCATCAACACGATCCGGGCGCTTGGCGGCATCCGCCAGGCGGTGGAAGCGGGCGTGCTCAGAAGCGGCCTCATGCACACGCTCGTCACCACAGGAACGCCGTTCGTGCTCGCGGGGTCCATCCGCGACGACGGGCCGCTTCCCGACGTCATCACCGACACGGTCGAGGCGCAGCGGGCGATGCGCGCGCACTGCCAGAAGGCCGGCGCGTGCATCATGCTCTCGACGATGCTGCACTCCATCGCTACGGGCAACATGCTTCCGGCGAGCACGACGACGATCTGCGTCGACATCAACCCCGCCGTCGTCACCAAGCTCTCCGACCGCGGAAGCTTCCAGACCATCGGCGTGGTGACCGACGTCGGGCTGTTCTTGGAGCAGTTGGCAGACGACCTCGGCGCGTGACCCCGAAGTGGGTATGTAGCCCGTATGGACATGTCATCGTGGCGCCCAAGCCGGCGCAACCAGGATCGCGACGAGATCGTCGAGCGCACCGAAGACGAGTGGCGGAAGCTCCTTTCGCCCGAGGAGTACCGTGTGCTCAGGGAGGCCGGCACCGAGCCGCCCTTCTCTGGCGAGTACGTGGATCTCGACGCCGAGGGAACCTACCGGTGCCGCGCCTGCGGCAACCCGCTCTTCTCCTCGCAGGCGAAGTACCACTCCGGTTCTGGCTGGCCGAGCTTCTTCGAAACGCTCTCGCCAGACGCGGTGCGCCTTCGCAAGGACACGAGCCACGGGATGACGCGCACCGAGGTGCTGTGCGCCCGGTGCGGGTCCCACCTGGGGCACCTGTTCACCGACGGACCCAGGCCGACCGGCCTCAGGTACTGCATGAACTCGCTTTCACTTTCCTTCGAGCCCGCGGAAGCCGACAATACGGAGTGATGCGGTCGCCGTCGGAGGGGACGTAGCGTGGCTCAGCCGAGCGAAGTCGTCGACCTCGTGGTCGCGCTGTTCTTGGCGCCCATCATCATCTCGGGTCTTCGGGGGTTGTCCTCCCCGGCCCGCGGGCTGATCGTCGCGTTCGTGTGCTGCCTGCTCGTGGCGCTGACCGCGACCATCGCGGAGGGCTTCGTGCTGTACGACGTCTTCAACACCCTCGAGCACGCGATGTACGCGGCCGCGGGTCTCATCGCTGCGGCTATCATGATCGTCGCGTGGCGATCTCCGGGGGCGTGGCGGGAGTGAGCGCAGAGCCCGTCATCGTCGCGTGCGACGTCGTGGCGTTCTTGGGGTTCTTCGCGGCGTTCGCCGCCGCTTCGCGCATGCCCGTCCCAGACGTCGACGTGCGCGCGGCCCGCGTCATCCGCGGCCTTGTGCTCGCAGCGCTCGGCGTCTACGCGTTCACGGCCGTCTCGAACGTCTTGGAGCACGCCCGCATCACGGCCGCGCTCGATCCGTACGAGGACTACATCGAGATCCTGGTATTCCCGCTCATCGCGTACGCGCTGCACGAGGCGCAGGTCGCAGTCGAGGCGTTCCGCCGCACGCAGGCGGAGGAGAGCCTGGAACGAGAGCACGCGTTTCTCAGCACGGTCATGCGGATCTCGCCGGTGGGCGCCATGATCGTGGATCGCGACGGCAGGATCACCTTCGCCAACCAGACCGCCCAGGACCTGCTCGCGCTGCGGCAGCTCGATGACGGGACATTCGGATTCGAGGCGGAGATGCGGTGCGCACCGATGCGGCCCGGACAGGCGCATGCGCTCGACCTCGTCTCGCTGGGCACAGGAGCGGTACTGAACGCAGTGCTCTGCGCGATCGATGTGGGAAGCCGGCACCTGGTGGTCTCCGTCTCCTCGACGCCTGTCCCGCCGACGGGTCGGGAAGGGTCGGCTTCCCCAGGCACGCTCGTGCTGGTTGAAGACGTGACGGAGCGCGAGACGGCGCGCCAGGAGCTGTTCGACGCGCAGGTGCGCTACGCCGAGGCGCTCGAAAGCGCCGTTGACGCGCGGACCGGCGAGCTGCTGAAGGCCAACGAGGAGCTGCGCGAAGCGGCACGGGCCAAAGAGTGTCTGCTGGCGAACGTCAGCCACGAGCTCAAGACGCCGCTCAACGCCGTGATCGGGTTCTCTGACGTGCTCGCAAGCGGGCTTGCAGGACCGCTCACTGAGGAGCAGTCCAAACAGGTCGCGATGATCCAGGAGGCCGGTCGACAGCTCCTGGATCTCGTGGAAGAGCTTCTGGAGGCCCAGCGGCTGGAGTCGAGCGAGGCGATCATCGAGGCCGTGCCCACAGACGTGGCGTCGCTTGCGCGGTCGACGGCCGAGATGCTCATGCAGTTCGCGTCAGCGAAAGGGCTCGAGCTGCGCGTGGAGGCGCCCGAGCGCCTGGAGGCGACGACCGATGGGCGTCTGGTGGGGCAGGTGCTGCGGAACCTCGTCTCGAACGCCATAAAGTTCACGAACCACGGCAGCGTCATCGTCCGCGTCGAGGACGCAGGCGACCGCGTCCGCATCGTCGTCGAGGACACCGGCATCGGCATCCCCGAGGCCGCGTTGCCGCGCATCTTCGACGCGTTCGTGCAGGTGCCTGGCTCGCGCGGGGAGAAACCGGAAGGTACCGGGCTCGGCCTTGCCATCTGCAAGCGCATCGCCGAGGCGCTGGGCGGCACGATCGTGGTCGAGAGCAGTCCCGGCGCCGGCTCCACCTTCACGGTCGAGCTGCCGAAAGGCCCCGGAGGGAGGGCTGCGAGCTTCACGCCGTCCCAGAACGCGTGAGATCGCACGCAAGGTTGGCCGCCGCGCTGCGAAGCGCTTCGAGGGCGGCCGAGATCGCAGGGCGCTCGGCGCTGCCGTTCCGGACGACGGCGTGCACGTGGCGGCGCATCGGCACGTCGACCGGCTCGCGGACGACGACGCCAGGGTAGTCCGCGAACAGCGCGGTGGGAACCACGATCGCGACGCCGAGACCCGCTTGGACTGCGGCGAGGATGACCTGGTAGTCGTTGCTGTGGAGGTCGACTCGGGGGTCGAAGCCTGCGTCGTTGCAGATGCGGACGACGACCTCCAGGAACGACGAGCCGTCGTGGCCGACGATCCACTGCTCCTGCGAGAGGTCGGCCACGCGCAAGTCGCCTGCGGTGCGCGGGTGGTCCGCTGGCAGCGCGATCGAGATCGGCTCGCTGAAGAGCAAGAAGCGCTCGGTGGCAGGATCGAGGCGCTCTGGCAGCCGGTCGAAGCTGTAGGTCACGACGACGTCGAGCTCACCTGCCTTGAGCATCGGCAGGCTTTGCTCGGGCTCGAGGTCCACCATGGACACGGCGAGGTCGGGGTGTTCGGCCTTGAGCTTCGCCAGCGCTGGCACCAGCACCGCACGCGCAGCGGTGGGGAAGGCGCAGGTCCGCAAGGGACCGAGAAGCCCGTGCGCGTAGGCGTCGAGGTGCGCTTCTGCGCGCTCGATCTCCGCGAAGATGCGCTCGGCGTCCTCGACGAGCGCTCGACCCGCGGGCGTGAGCTGCACCCGCCGGCCGACCCGCTCGAGGAGCGGCACCTTCGCTTCGCGCTCCAGCAGCGCGAGCTGCTGCGAGACCGCGGACGGCGTCAGGAACAGCGCGTCGGCCGCCGCGGCGATGGTGCCGCGGGCCGCGACTTCGCGCAAGAGGCGGAGGCGGTTGACGTTCAGCATCGTAAGTGCATCTTACGATAAAGCACACAAAGAGTGAATGGAATTCATGCTTGCTCCGTCCGATACTACGCAGTGAAGCGTTCTTCGAACGCGACGTGTGCGGGCGTCCCTCCCCTCCCCCCACCCCGCGCCTGCACACGGCTTGCGCGCGGCACCGCCTGAGAACCTGCCGTGCGATGCGCAGCACCCGGCCCCTCCCGGGTGCTGCATCGTTTCTGCGGGCATGCGAGCGTTCACGTGGAAAGCGGGTGCGCAAGCACGTGGAGGGGAGCGTCGCGGACCTCAGGAGCGTCCGACGTCCAGCTCGGGGCGCCATTCGCACCGAACGCCAGCGTGAGCGCTTCGGCGCGCGCTTCCACCGCGCGGCGCTCCGCTTTGCTGAGCGCAGAAGCAGCGTGCAGAAGCAGGGCGCCGTCAACCGCGAGGTCCCAGACTCCGCGCACGGTGCCGTCGACGAGGATCGCAGGAGCCGAGCGTCCGCGTGCGTCGAACACGAAGCGACGCACGGCGTCCGGTACGAAGAGCGATCGCTGCCTGCGCGAGGCGAGGAGGGCGTCGCCTGCCGGGAGAAGCGCGACAGCGGGGCGTGCGGCGATGGCTGCCGATTCGAGCTCGTCGGCGTCGGCGAGGTGGACGAACGCGGGCTGGTCGAAGCCCTCGACGCTGACGAGAACGAGCTCGTCGCCGAGGTCGTGCAGCGCTTGGGCCGCGCGTCGAGGCCCGAGGCCGGTCCACCACGCGACGTCGGCCTCGGTGACGGGCGCGTACGCTCGGACGTACGCCCGCACCAGGTCTCGGGCGGCCGCGTCTTCGTCGAGCGCGTCCAGGCGCACGCCAGGAAGCGCGTGGTCGAAGCGCACGTACCGGGTCCGATGCCCGAACGGACCGTCCTCGGGCAGGTCGCGCAACGCGAGCCCCTCGTTGCACATATGCGCGAGCACGGCCGACAGGTCGACGTGCGGGCGCAGCCGTTCGCGGATCGCGCGCACGCTGAGCGACCCTTCTGCGAGCGCGTCGAGCACCTGACCCGCGACGATTTCGTAGTGGCGGGCGCTCACGCCGCGCGATCCTAAGAAGCGCGCCGAGTGGTGGCGGACCGCACGCCCGGTCGCCGCAGCGACCACGGGGAGCGCATCGCTCCTGACGACGTGCAGGACGCCGCGCATGCAGCGGAACAACACGAGCGAGCGGCGGTCGTACAGCGCCTCCACGGTCTGGTCCAGTGCTCGGATGCCGAGACGGTCGGTGGCAGCGATGTACGGCCCCCGCGGTTCGAGGACGGGAATCGCCACGGTGTCTGCCACGAGCGTCTCGGGGGTCGCCTGGATCCACGGCGTGCCGATGTGCTGCCGCTGGAGCTGCCGAGCGATGACGGAGGCCGAGGGGTACGCGGGGCGATGTGCGAGCACGGCACACGCGAATCGGTCGCGCTCGGACGCAGACTCGCGCGCGGGCGCCTTCGACTCGACGACCTCGGCGGCGGCGATCTCGTCCGCGAGCTCCATGAGGGGTTCGAGAGCCGCTCGCACGAGGGCGCTTGCGAGCGGGGAGGGCTCGCCCTTCCTGCCGATCGACAGGTCGCGGAAACCCGGCGTGACGCGCACGGGCACGACGCGGCCGCTGCTGTCGGTGTTCGCGTCGATCAGCGCGGCGGCGAGCTCGACCACGGCCTGGCGGCTCGCAGGGTCGCCGGCTCGAGCCGACCAGACGTCCGAGAACGGCGCGACGGCCTCGATCACGCCGAGCGCGTCGTACCACAGGTGCGGCCAGCGGACGGTCACGAACTGGTAGCCGTGTCCGAAGCCGCTGGGACGCGCCTCGGCGCGCCGACGCCACGCTGCCAGGAGCGAGCGTGCGGCATCTTCGGCGAGCGCAGGCCGCTCGGATGCAGGAAGCGCGGCGAGCGCGCGAAGCGCAAGGACGGTGGCGTGCGGGCACATCTCGCAGTCGCGCGAGCTGAACAGCCGCAGGCGTCCTGCACGCGCCTCGCAGCACCATGCGCGCCCGAAGTCCGATCGGCGCATGTCGATGAGCATCTGCTCGAGGGCGCGCTCGACGCGCGCGTCATCGCGAAGACCGAACCGCAGCGCGACTTCGATCGCGGAATGCGATTCGCACAGCGCCGGGGCAGGCACCGCTCGGGCGCTGTCTGCAGGCCGGACACTGACGAGGCGGCCATGCCGGTCACGGTGCGCGATAAGGCTCTCCAGAGCAGCGTCCACGCCGGGGAAATCGCCTGTCCGCACGCCAAGATCGTGCAGCACGCGAAGCGCGTTGGGCAGGTAGCGCACCGAGTCGCGGCGGTCGAACGCGTCGGTTGCCCAACCAGGGAGCGTCGCGACAAGCTCGTGCACGATCCGCGTCGCGATGCTCGCCTGCCGGTCGGCTGCGGCATCAGGGGAATCTTCCGGCTCATGGAGGATGCGGGTCCTCGCGACGAAACGCGCCGCCGGCTCGTCGGAATCGAGGATCCACGCGACGAGGTCGGCTCCGAGAAGCCCGGCTGCTCTCGCCGCGCGCGCAGAGGCGGCGTCCGGGGCGGTCATCGCGGCTCGATCCCCCACAGGCCGCGTCCTGCCGAACGCGCTTCTTCGACGCACGCGGCGAACACGTGGGCGTAGCGCACGTTCGGCGGGACGGTCATCTGCGTGGCGTACCCGTCCAGCGCGAGCCGCGCGTTCAGCATCTTGCTGCGCGCTTCGCGGGCCGGGTCGCCGGTCGGCAGCGCAAGCCAGACGTAGGCGAGGAGACGGCCGTAGCGGTCGCGCAGGCCGGCGTCGGTCTCGAGCCACACGCGGCGCCCCCGCGGAAGGAGCCGCTTCGTGTATGCCGACGCTTCGGCGCCGTACGGCTCGTGCTCGATCGTCGATTCAGGCGTGTCGACCCCGATGAAGCGCACCTTCTCCTGGCGCCCGTCTGCGAGCCGGAACACGGCAGTGTCGCCGTCGACGACGCGAACGACGACCGCCTCGGTCGCTTCTACGGCAGCGATCCCGGCATCGCCGCCGTCCCCTGTGTACGCGGGAAGGGACGGCTCGTCGCTTGCGGTCGCAACCGCAGCGGCAGGCGGCGTCGCGGCCGCTGAGCCTCCGCTCGGTTCGGGCGACCAGACCGCCTGCGGCTCGCATCCCGCGAGCGCGAGCGCGACGACGAGCAGCGCGGCCGCTGCGGCGGCCCGGCCGCGCATGCGTGTGAGCAACCTGCTATCCTTCTGCACCACGCCTCCAGGCGACAGGTCCTGCGGCGTCAGCATACACCGTGTGTCTGACGCCAGGAGAAGGGAGCCTTCGGTGAAAAAGCGTCTCGGCCCGCGCGAGCTGCTCTACCCGATGCCGGCCGTGTTCGTGGCAAGCGCGGCGGACGGCGAGGTCGACGTCATGGCGGTCGCCTGGATCGCCATAGCTGGCTCCAAGCCGCCGAGCGTGATGCTGTCCGTCAGACCCACGCGGCGGACCTTCGAGCTCATCGAGCGCTCCGGCGAGTTCACGGTGAACACGCCGCGCGCCGACATGGCCGCCGAGCTCGACTTCGCCGGCATCGTGAGCGGCCGGACGGTCCCCGACAAGCTCAAGGAGGCCGGGCTCACGCCGCTCCCGGGCTCGGTGGTGAGCGCCCCCATCATCGCCGAGTGCCCGCACAACCTGGAGTGCACGGTGATGCGCATGCTCGAGCACGGCGATCACGTCATCGTCATCGGCGAGATCGTGGAGACGCACGTCGACGCGGACGTCTTGGACGAGACCGGCGCCAAGCCGCTTGCGGACCGCATCGACCCGCTCGTCTACGTCCCGACCGTGCGGGAGTACCGGCGGCTCGGGGAGAAGGTCGCCGACGCGTACTCGGTGGGGAAGCGCTACACCGGCTGAGACGGGAGTCGCAGCGGTCTGGGGCCACGGGCTGAGTCACTGGCCGCAACCGCCAGGAGCCACGCGCTGAGTCGCTAGCCGCAACCGCCCGGAGCCATGCACGGGGCTGCGGGGCTCGGACGCGGCTCGCGCATGACGTCGTGCGAGGAAAGCGTGCGCTCCTTGTCGCGCCGCAGGATGCAGGTCGTGTCCTCGGCGAACGGATCGCCGAACTGCTGCCACGCCTTCGTGCGGCAGCCGCGGCAGATGCGCGTGTACTCGCATTCCTCCGGCGAGCACGCCCCTTTCGATTCGGTGAGGTCGAGCCGGTAGAGGGCCTGAACGGCCTCAGTAAGCGACATCTCGCGGACGTTGCCGACCACCCAGTCCTGGGCGAACTGGCACGGCATGATGCCGCCTTCAGAGTTGATGTTCATGTGGCCCTTGCCGACCGGGCAGGCGCTCATCGTCTTCAGGCGCTCGAGGCCCTTCGTGACGTCGACGCCGCGCTCGAGCAGGCGTTCGGCCATGTACGGGATGATGGAAGGCAGCGCCCCGATGTCGTACTCGAGCTTCTGGTCCGGATCGAGCACGTCTTCGATGATCCAGTCGGCGAGCTCGCGCCACTGGTCGTCGCTCACGCGCGCGTCCTCCTCGCCTTCGGACCGGCCGCTGGTGATGAGGTCGCAGATGTAGATGAGGCCGCAGTCCAGGTCCTTCGCGGTCTGGATGAGGTCGTAGATGTAGGGCCAGGTGTCCTTGGAAAGCGCCGTCTTCAAGACGACCCCCACGCCTTCTTCGCGCAGGATCCTGATGGCTTCGATGACGCGTCTGCGCGTGCCCGGCACGCGCACCATGGCATCGTGGAACTCGTCCGGGCCGTACAGCGAGGTCGCGATCCAGCGCACGCCGTTCTCTTTGAGCCGGCGGGCCGCGTCGCGGTCGATGAGCGTGCAGTTCGTGGAGATCGTCGGCCGGATGCCCTGCCGGTGCGCTTCTTCGAGGATGTCCCAGAAGTTCGGCCGCACCATCGGCTCGCCGCCTGACAGGAAGAGCATCGGCACGCCGACCTCGCCCATCTGCTTGACGAGCGCGATGGCCTCGTCGTCAGACAGCTCGTTCGGCCTGCGGTGGCCGTCGGCCGCCATGTAGCAGTGCTCGCAGAGCAGGTTGCAGCGGTTCGTGATGTTCCAGATGATGTCGGACGGCCGCCCGAGGGAAGCGGCTTTGAATGCCTTATCTTCGATCTCGGACAGCGGACCGTTGAAGAACAGCGAGCGGACGTGCGCCATGGCTGGTGCCTCCTGAGCTTTGTCGGCGCCCCGTGCCGGCGAGGCGGAAATCGTGCAGTGTGCACTCTACCGCGTCAGCACGGGCCGTGCCAGGGGAGGCCGAGCCGCTCGCTACTTCTCGCAGCCTTTCGCCATCTTGCAGGTGTCGATGCCGAAGACCTTATAGAGCAGGCAGAACCCCGTGGCTGCGGTGACCGCCATGACGATTGCGAGCACGTACAGGACGATCGAGAGCGCGCCCGTCGTGCTGTAGCCGCCAAAGGCGAATGCCACGGCAAGCACGAGCCTGACGATCCGGTCAGCAGTGGATTCGTTGCGCTTCATGTCCTCCTCCGTTCTTCTCGGGCACTCTCTTCTTCCCGTTCCAGCCGCTCGCGGTAGAGGTGGGCGTCCTCGTCGTCGTAGCAGCAGAAGATGACGTGGCGAGGGAGCTCATGCTCGTCCAGCCACTCGCTCACGGCCTCGACCGCCGCGTCGCAGGCTGCTGCCTTCGGGTACCCGTACGCTCCGGTCGAGATGGCAGGGAACGCGACGGTCTCGGTGCCGCGGCTCGCCGCGAGTGCAAGGGAGTTGCGGTAGCACGCTTCGAGGAGCTCGCGTTCGCCGTGCGTGCCGCCGCGCCACACCGGTCCGACGGTGTGGATGACGTAGCGTGCTTTCAGGCGGTGGCCGCCGGTGATGCGCGCCTCGCCCGTCGGGCACCCGCCGATCAGGCGGCACTCCTCCAGAAGCCCCGGGCCGGCGGCGCGGTGTATAGCCCCATCGACGCCGCCGCCCCCGAGAAGGGTGCTGTTGGCGGCGTTGACGATGGCGTCGACGTCGAGCTCCGTGATGTCGCCGACCACGACCGTCATCCTGTCCAGCGTCGCTCGCTTCATGCGTCCTCCCAGTCGCACGCCTGTGGGTAGATACTTACCCGCGGTCCGACCAGGAGGTGCACGGTGCGCACCATCACGACCGAACGCGTCCCCATCTACGTGTGGGGCGAGATCGACGATCCCGACACGCTTGCGCAGGCGCGCAACATCGCGAACCTGCCGTTCGCGCACCACCACGTGGCGCTCATGCCTGACGCGCACGTGGGCTTCGGCATGCCGATCGGCGGCGTGTTCGCGGCCGCCGGGCAGGTGGTGCCGCACGCGGTGGGCCTGGACATCGGCTGCGGGGTGCGCGCGTTCAAGACGGACCTGCAGCGCGACGACGTGGAGCCAGTGCTCGACGACGTGCTCCACGCCATCATGCGCGACGTTCCCCAGGGTTTCGATTGGCACCACGAGAGCCAAGCGCACCGCACCGACGTGTTCGACGAGGTGCCCGACTCGCCCGTGCTGCGCGCTGAGAAGGCGAGGGCCGAGCGGCAGGCCGGGACGCTGGGCGGCGGCAACCACTTCATCGAGCTGCAACAGGACGCCGACGGGTTCGTGTGGGTGATGATCCACTGCGGGTCGCGCAACGTCGGCAAGCAGGTGGCCGAGCACTACGATGCAATCGCGCGCGATCTGAATCGCCGGGAAGGCTCGCCTGTGCCGCCGCAGTGGGGTCTCGCGCACCTCGACGTGCGAAGCGCGGTCGGCAGCGAGTATCTAGCGGCGATGGGGTGGTGCCTGCGGTTCGCCAAGGAGAACCGGCGCCTCATCGCAGAATCGGTGCGAGACGTCCTGCGACGTCGCTTCGGCAGCGTCTCGTTCGCGCCGGACGTGGATGTGCACCACAACTACGCGTCGACGGAGACGCACTTCGGACGCGACGTGATCGTGCACCGGAAGGGTGCCGTGCACGCGCGCGGGACGGTGGTCGTCCCGGGCTCGATGGGGACGGCGAGCTACATCGCGGAAGGTCTCGCGAACCCGGACTCCTTCGAGTCGTGCAGCCACGGTGCAGGGCGCGCGCTCGGCAGGCGGGAGGCGATGCGTCGCCTGAAGCGCGACGAGGTGCTGCGCGACCTCGAGCGTCGCGGCGTGCACCTCGCCAAGGGCCGCCAGCACGACGTCGCCGAGGAGGCGCCGCAGGCGTACAAGGACATAGAGTCCGTGATGGCCTGGCAGCGCGATCTCGTCAGGCCGCTCGTCCGGCTCACCCCGCTCGGCGTCGTCAAGGGATGAGGGGCTATCATTGCCCCATGCGACCTCGACGCGACCTCGTCCCCGTCCTCCGCGAAGCGCTCGTCGTGCTCGGTCCGATGGCCGGCGTGACCGAGGCGCCCTTCCGCGCGATCTGCAAGCGCATGGGAGCTGGCCTCACCTACACCGAGATGGTGAGCGCCAAGGGGCTGCACTACAACCCGCAGGCAGCCGCTGCGCGGGCGCTCTTGTCCTTCGCGCCCGATGAGACGCCGGTGGCTGTGCAGCTCTTCGGGTCTGAGCCGGAGATGATGGCCGAGCAGGCCGCACGGCTCGTCGAGCGGTACGGCGAGGCGATCGCATTCATCGACATCAACATGGGCTGTCCGGTCGGGAAGGTCGTCCGCAAAGGCGAGGGGTGCGCGCTCATGCGCGATGTCCATCGCGCCGCCGCCATCGTCAAGGCGGTGAGCACGGCGGTGCCGGTCCCGGTCACCGCCAAGTTCCGGAAGGGGTGGTCGGAGAGCGAAGCCAACGCGGTCGAGTTCGCGCAGGCGCTCGAAGAGGCGGGCGCGGCCGCGCTCGCGGTGCACGGGCGGACGCGCGAGCAGTTCTACTCCGGGCGCGCCGATTGGGATGTCATCGCCGCGGTGAAGCAAGCGGTCGGCGTCCCTGTGATAGGGTCTGGCGACGTGTTCACGGCAGACGACGCGCTCGAGATGCTCGACCGCACCGGCGTCGATGCCGTCATGATCGCCCGCGGCGCGCAAGGCAACCCGTGGATCTTCTCGCAAGCGCGGGCGCTCATCGAGCGCGGCGAGCGCGTCTGCGGTCCTGGTTGGCTCGAACGCATCGACCTGGCGGCCGAGCACGCTGAAGCGCTCGTGGCGTTCGCAGGCGAGCGCGCCTTCACGCGGATGCGCAAGCACGTGGCGTGGTACGTGCGCGAGATGCCGGGCGCCGCGCGTTTCCGCGAGCTCGTGAACCACGCGCGGAGCCACGCCGAGCTGATGGCGCTGCTCGCCGAGTACCGGGAGTGGATCGCGCGCCTGGCCTGACGCTGCGCTTGCCCGCCTACGGCCGCACGGCCGCTGAGGCGAGCGAGTCGATCTGCGAGGCCACGAACTCGAGCGGTCGCTCGGGGTAGAACACGAGCCAGTCCAGCGCCACCGTGACGGTCATCCCGAACAGGGCAGACGCGGTGAAGTCCGGGTCGAGGTCGTCCCGGAACGCGCCGTTCGAGATGCCGTCGGCGACGGCGTCTCGCAGGCAACCGAGGATGGACCTGCGGAGCATCACGAGCGAGTCGCGCCACACGCGCTCCTCACGCCACAGCTCCGTCACCAGGATCTTCGCGAACTCGCGGTTGTCGCGGATCCATCCGAGCTCCGCGCGCACGAGGGCGGCGATCCGGGAGCTCGGGGAGCCTCCGCCCTTCGCGATTGCACGGAAGTCCTCGGCGAGCGGGGTGAGCTGCGACTCGATCATCGCTTCGACGAGCTCGGACTTGCCGGAGGGGAAGTGGTAGTAGACGGTGCCCTTGGCCACGCCCGCCCGTTCCACGATCTCGTCGACCGTGGTCGCGCTCACGCCTTTCTCGGCGATGAGCTCGAGTGCGGCGCGGAACATCCGCTCCCGCGTGCTTGGCGACCCTGCTCGCACGGTTGCTCCTCTCGTGATCGCGTCTCGATTCTACTCGACAATCGCGGCGCGGGTGCGCGCGACCGCACGCACCCGCACTCCTTCTTCCTAGAGCTCGAGCGCCGGATGCAGCCGCTCGGCGTCCCAGCTCCGTGCTCGCCACGCGGTGATCGCCGTGAGGAGCAGGCCGAGCACGAGGAACACCCCGAGCATGCGCGCGTTGGCGGCGAGGGCGCTCGCGTCTGCGTCGGAGATCGCCTGCCGCAGGCCGGCGACCACGTACGTCATCGGCAGGTACGGGTTGATGGCCTGGAAGAACGGCGGCACTACCTCAAGCGGGAAGGTGCCTGCCGACGAGGTGAGCTGGAGCATCAGCAGCACGATGGACGCGAACTTGCCCACCGGTCCGAACGCCGCGCTCAACCACTGGATGATCGCGAGGAACGTGAGCGACGACAGCACCGCGAAGGCGTACAGCGCGACCACGTGGCGAGGATGCAGCCCGAGCGCGCCCCTGAGCACGGCCAGCATGACCGTGGTCTGCGCGACGCCCATGAGCGCGGCAGGCCAGAAGCCCGCGAGCGCGGCAACCAGCGGATTGCGCCGCTCCTCGATGGCGCGTGCAGGGAGCGGGTGCGCCACGAAGAACGCCATGAGCGCGCCGACCCAGAGCGCAAGCGGGATGAAGTACGGCGAGAACCCCGTGCCGTAGTTCGGCACCGGGTCGATCCGCTCCGTCTCGAGGCGGACGGGATCGGCCATGAGCGTCGCCTTCTCTTCGCGCGACCGCTCGTCGTAGGCGGGCATCTCTGACGCGCCGTCTGCGAGGCGGTCGGCCAGCTCGGCCGAGCCGTCCACCGCAGGCGTCAGCCCGGATGCGAGGGAGTGCGTGCCCGCGCTCAGGCGCGATAGCCCTGCTGTGAGGTCGCGCGCGCCTGATGCGGCGGCGCCGCTCCCGCCGGCAAGCTTGACTGCGCCTGCGTCCAGCGCAGCGGCGGCAGACGCGGCCTTGTCCATGCCAGCGGCCAGCGCGCTCGTTCCGGCAGCGAGGTCTGACGCGCCTGACGCGAGGTCGTGCGCGCCGGCTGCAAGCGCAGGGATCTGCGTGGCTGCCTGACCGAGGCCCTCGGCGAGCGATGCCGCTCCGGCAGAGGTGGCCTTGGCGGTGCCGAGCGCCTGCGCGAAGGCCGGGTCGGATGCCGCGTCAGGATGGGTCTCGGCGTACGCCTGCAGCAGCGCGACCGTCCCGGCCGCGCCCTGGGAGACCTGCTTCGCACCGTCG
Source organism: Parvivirga hydrogeniphila (assembly GCF_023371205.1). Lineage (NCBI taxonomy): Bacteria > Bacillati > Actinomycetota > Coriobacteriia > Anaerosomatales > Anaerosomataceae > Parvivirga > Parvivirga hydrogeniphila. Next base: position 66,891 of record NZ_JAMCCO010000001.1, on the reverse strand, counting down.
ATGGCAGGGGCGAGCTGCCCGGTGGCCTGCTCGACGCCGGCCGAGAGCGCGGCCGTCCCGTCGCGAAGCGCCTGTGCGCCCGCGTCGACCTGGCGCGCTCCTGCTTCGAGCTGCGCGAGCGCCTGGGAAAGCTCGCCCGCGCCGCGGGCGAGCTTGTCGGTGCCGTCCGCAAGCGCCGCAAGGCCGCCGTGCAGACGCTCGGCGCCTTTTCGCGCCGAGTCCGCTCCAGAGGCGAGCTTCCGCGCCCCGTCTGTCGCCTCGACCAGGCCGTCAGAGAGCCGGCGAGCGCCGGAGGCAGCGTCGTCGAGCCCGTCTTTCACGTCAGAGAAGGCGACGAAGATCTGCTCGAGGTACGAACGCGAAGCGCTGGCGCTCGCTGAGGCCCGGACCTCCTGGAACACGCGGTCGCCGATCTGGGCGGCGAGCAGGTTCGCCGACTCGTGTGCCTGCACGGTGAGCGTAGCGGGAGACGACTCGCTTCCCTCCACCGAGGCGAGGCGCTCGCTGAAGTCCCCCGGGATCGTGAGCGACAGGTAGTACCGGCCGTCGGCGAGCCCCTCGTGCGCTTCTTCGGCAGACACGACGTGCCAATCGAAGGTCTTGCGCTTGAGAAGCTCACGCACGAGGTCGTTGCCGGCGCTGATCACGCGGTCGTCGGCGCGGGCCGGCCGATCGAGGTTCACGAGCGCGACGGGCAGCGAGTCGAGCCTGTCGTATGGGTCCCAGAACGCCCAGAGGTACAACGCGCCGTACAGAAGCGGCACGAGCGCGATCACCAGTGTGGCGAGCCGAACCTTCCTGTCGGTGAGCGCGCGCTTGACCTCAGCACGCGCGATTGCGAGCGATTGCATGGCGAACTCCTTCCTAGCCGTCCATGAGCGCAACAAGACTGACTAGTCAGTATAGTACCAGACCATACGGATGCAAGCCCCGGTGTTGCCGTGGGTTCAGGCGGACGGTTCAGGAAGCGGTGCTCGCGAGTTGGGGAGGGGGCGCAGCCAGCGCGACGCTACGCGCGGTTGGAAGCGGGCGTGCCGGCACGAGGGCCATCGCCGGCGACGTACGCCAGTGCCTCCGTAAGCGACGCCGTTGCGGGAAGCTCGATCCCGGCGAGCACGCCTGCGCGCTCGATGCGTTCGGCCACGGCCGGCGAGGCCTCTGCGATGGCGATGCGCACGTGGTGCTTCTGGAGCCTCGTGAGCGCCTCCTTCAGCGCCACCAGCGCCGTGAGGTCGACGAACGGGACGTTCGTCATGCTGATGATGACGCCGCGAGGCTCGGTGTTGGTGTGCAGCAAGGCCGCCTCGAACTGCTCGATGGCGCCGAAGAAGAACGGGCCGTCGATCGTGTACACGATCACGTCCTCGGGGACGTCCAGCTGCCCAGGGATCTCGCAGGCAAGCGCCGCCTCCACCGCGCTCACGTCGACCGCCTGCGTCATGCGCCGGAAGAAGTTGAGGAGCGCGAGCACCACGCCGACTTCGACGGCGGTCACGAGGTCCGTGAAGACGGCAAGGACGAGCGTTATGAGCATCACGCCGGCATCGGAGGCCGGCGCCGTGCGAGCGACGCGAACGACGCGGCCCAAGTCGCTCATGTTGTAGGCGACGACGAAGAGGATGGCGGCCAGAGCGGACAGCGGGACCCACGAAGCCAGCGGAGCCAAGACGAGCAACACCATCGCTACGGTCGCAGCGTGCACCATCCCCGCGAGCGGGCTGTTTCCGCCATGTCTCACGCTGGTAGCGGTTCTCGCGAGCGCGCCTGTCGCTGGGATCCCGCCGACGAGGCCAGCCAGGACGTTGCCGATGCCCTGGCCGATGAGCTCCTGGTTGGGGTCGTGCCTCGTGTGGGCCATGCCATCGGCCACGGTCGCCGAGAGCAGCGATTCGATAGCGCCGAGAAGCGCGATGGCGAAAGCCGGCCGGATGAGCTCCGTGACTTCAGCGAGGCTCAGCTTCGGCAAGGTCACAGAGGGCAGGCCGCGCGGGATGCCGCCGAACGCGCTACCGATCGTCGCGACGCTCTCGGGCCGAGCGATCGCCACGAAGACGGTCGCACCCACGAGCGCCACCAGGGGGCTTGGAATCACATTGAGCTTCGGTGTGCGCGGCCAGAGCACCACGACCGCGAGGGACGCGAGGCCGAGCAGCGTCGTTGCAGGGTCGAGCTGCGAAAGGTGCGCCGCCAAGAAGGCGAGCTTCTCGAGGAAGCGGTCGCCTGCCGGTGCAGGCAGGCCGAAGAAGTTCGACCACTGGCCGACGAAGATCACCACGGCGATGCCTGCAGTGAAGCCCATGATCACGGACTCAGGGACGTAGCGGATGACGCCGCCCAATCGCGCAGTGCCGAACAGGATCAGCAGCAGGCCAGCGATGATGGCCGAGATCGCCAGGCCGGCGGTTCCGTAGCGAGCGGACACGCCAGCGAGCAGCACGACGAACGCTCCCGTGGGGCCAGCGATCTGCACGCGGCTCCCGCCGAACAGCGTGACTGCAATGCCCGCGAACACGGCGGTGTACAGCCCCTGCTCGGGCCGGGCGCCGCTTGCTATCGCAAAGGCCATCGCGAGCGGTATCGCGACGATTCCCACGATGATGCCCGCGATCACGTTGCGTGCGATGAGGTCCTTTCGAAACAGGTGCGCGCGGACGGCCTCGACGATCGCTGGCACGGGTCTCCTTCGGGCGGGGGTCGGGAAGCCGATTCTAGCACCTGCCCCGAGCGTGCTGCGTTACGATTGGGTAGCACGCACCCTGCGATGGATGGGAGTCGAGATGACGTCGCGCGTCGCGCTCGTTCGCTGCGGGTCGTACGACGAAGCCGAGGTGCAAGAGGCCGTCGACAGGGCTCTTGCGCTGCTCGGCGGTGCTGGAAGCTTCGTGCGAAGCGGGGAGCGCATCCTGCTCAAGCCGAACCTGCTCGTCGGCGCGGCTCCGTCAGATGCGGTGACCACCCATCCGGCCGTGTTCGCGGCGGTGACCCGGGCGCTCAAGGATGCGGGCGCGACACTGAGTTATGGCGACTCTCCCGGGTTCGGCTCGACAGCGGGAGCCGCGAAGAAGGCGGGGATCGCGGAGGTCGCGGAACGCCTCGGGATCGAGCTCGCCGACTTCTCCGACGGGCGGCAGGTCTCATTCAAGGACGGCCGCTTCATCAAGCAGTTCTTCCTCGCCAACGGCGTGCTCGATGCAGACGGCGTCGTGTCGCTGCCGAAGTTCAAGACCCACGGGCTCACGCGCATCACCGGCGCGGTGAAGAACCAGTTCGGATGTGTGGTGGGGATGCGCAAGGGGGAGTGGCACGCGCGGATGCCCGACGTCGACCGGTTCTGCCAGATGCTCGTCGATCTCAACCGCGCGATCGCGCCTCGGCTGTTCGTCTGCGACGCCGTCGTCGCGATGGAGGGCAACGGCCCGCGCTCAGGCGACCCGCGCCAGGTCGGCGCGATCATCGCCTCCGAAGACCCCGTGGCGCTCGATGCGACGCTCGCGCGCATCGCTGCGCTCGACCCCGGGCTCGTCGGCACTGTCCGGTACGGCGAGGAGTTCGGGCTCGGCACGGCGAGCGACGTCGAGATCGTCGGGGACGCGCTCGAGGCGTTCGTGCTCGCTGACTTCAAGGTCAACCGCAGCCCCGCCAAGACGACCGGCTCGGACAAGGGGCCGGTCAAGCTCATCCGACGCTTTGCGGTGCCTCGCCCCGTGATTCGGCCCGAGCGCTGCACGGCGTGCGGGACCTGCGTCTCGGTGTGCCCGGTCGACCCGAAGGCGGTGGACTGGGCGACGCCCGGGGGCGCTTCGGCCAAGCGCCCGCCGCGCCATGACTACTCCAGGTGTATCCGGTGCTACTGCTGCCAGGAGATGTGCCCCGAGGGCGCCATCGAGGTCGAGGTGCCCCCGCTCGGCCGGCTCATCCACCGGTGAGGGTCGAGAGCGAGCCCGAAGCGGGCCTTTGCCGGGCCGCTCGCCGGGCATCGGCGGCTACTTCGCGAGCACGACGACGAGCTTGGCGGTAGCGACATCGCCCGAGGAGTCCGGCTGCGCGAGCACCATCACGTGCGACCCGGCTTGGAGCGTCTGGGCGCCCTTCTGGTACGCGACGACGGTCGTGCTGTCGGTGTACAAGGTCTGCGAGCCGCCTGCTGTCGTCTTGAGTGTGATCGAGCCGCCGTCGGTCTCGATCACGGTCCCCTCGGTCGTTCCGCCGCGCGGGCCGCGGAAGGCCCCGTCCGTTCCGAGCGCAGGCATGGTGCTGCCGAACTTCTGCTCGAAGAACTGCTGACGCTCTTCGTCCGTCATCGTTCGCAGCTTCGCGCGCTCTTCGTCGGTGAGCTGGGCCATCGGCCCGTCCGACCGGGCTTGGGACTCCGCAGAGGACGGCTTGAGGACCCAAGCGGCTGCGAATCCGGCTCCTGCGCTGAGGACGAGAACGAGGGCAATCACGGCGGCGAGCTTCTTGGCGGGCATCAGGTGCGCTCCTTCCGGTCGTGGCATCACTGGTAACGCAAGGCTTCGATCGGGCTCAGTCGCGCTGCCCGTCGTGCGGGGTAGTAGCCGAACGCGACGCCGATGAAGGCGCACACGCCTGCCGCGAGCAACACTGCGTCGACCGTGACGATCGCGGTGATCCCGAGGAAGCGGCCGGCGATTGCGCCGATGCCCCAGCCTGCGAGGATCCCGATGACGCCCCCAGCGAACGTCAGCGCGATCGACTCGGCAAGGAACTGCGCGGAGATCGCTCCACTGTCCGCGCCGAGGGCCTTCCGAAGGCCGATCTCGCGCGTCCGCTCCGTCACAGTCGTCAGCATCATGTTCATGATGCCGACGCCGCCGACCACGAGGGATATGCCGGCGATAGCGGCGAGCAGCGCGGTCATGATCCCGGTGACGCTGGAGGCCGTCTGCAAGATGTCCTGCATCGACATGATGCGGAAGTCTGCAGCGCTCGAATCGGTGATGCCGTGGCGCGAGAGCAGGAGCGCTTCGATTGCTGCTTTGGCGGCGTCCACATCTCCCTGGCTGGTGGCACGCACGATGATCGAGCCAACGTGCTCGTCGCTCGTGACGTAACGCTGCAGCGTCGAGAATGGGACGATCATCGAGGAGTCCACGTTCGAGAACCCGGAGGCGCCCTTCTCCTCGAGCACCCCGATGATCGTGAGGATCATCGAGCCGCTGCGTATCGTGCGGCCCACCGGGTCCACGCCCTCGCCGAACAGGTCGGTGGCGAGCGTCGAGCCGAGGACGGCCACCTGCGATGCGCGTCGCTCGTTCTGCTCGGCGAGGAACGACCCCGAGGCCACGACGAGGTTCTGCGCCTCCGCGTACGCCGGCGTCGTACCGATGAGCGTGGCGTTCGCGTTGGTCTTGCCCGCGATGACTTGCCCCTGGCTCTGCGCCACCGGCGCGACGATGCGGACGGGCGCGAGCGACGCGATCGCTTCGGCGTCCTCGATCGTGAGTGACTTGACGGAGCTCGCGGACATGCGGGCGCCGGGGGCGAAGCCGCCGCCTGCCGCCGGCATGACGGTGAGCAGGTCGGCGCCTACCGAGCTGATGCTCGCGGTGATGGACGCCTGGCTGCCCCTGCCGATCGAGAGCATGCCGATGACAGACGCGATGCCGACGACGATGCCGAGGACGGTGAGCGCGCTGCGGACCTTGTTGGCGGCGATTGCGTGCAACGTTTCGGCGATGAGGTCCGTAAGACTCATTTCGACGCACCTCCTGGAATCGCATCCTCGTATCGGCGCACGTTCGCGGCGTCCGAGGCGGCGTCCTCCACGATCCTGCCGTCGAGCATCCGCACGATGCGGCGGGTCTTGGCGGCGATGTCCGGTTCGTGCGTGATGAGCACGACGGTCCTGCCTTGCCTGTTGAGCTCAGCGAACAGCGCCATCACCGCGTCCCCGGAAGCAGTGTCGAGGTTGCCGGTGGGCTCGTCGGCGAGCAGCAGCAGGGGGTCGTTCACCAGCGCCCGGGCGATCGCGACGCGCTGCATCTGGCCGCCAGAGAGCTGGTTCGACGTGTGGGTCCACAAGGACTCGTCGTCGAGCCCCACGCAGCGGAGCGCCGCTGCTGCGCGGTCCTCGCGCTCGTCGCGCGGCACACGCGTGTAGATCATCGGCAGCATGACGTTGCGCAGGACGCTTGCGCGGGCAAGCAGGTTGAATGACTGGAACACGAACCCGATCTGCTTTCTCCTGACCTCGGCGAGCTCGTAGTCGTCGAGCGTCAAGACGTCGGTGCCGGCGAGCCGGTAGCTGCCCGAGGTGGGGACGTCGAGGCAGCCCAAGATGTGCATGAGGGTGGACTTGCCGGATCCCGAGGGCCCCATCACGGCCACGAACTCCCCGGATGCGACGCGAAAGCTCACACCGCGCAACGCAACCGTCTCGGCTCCCGAGCTGTCGTAGACCTTGACGAGGTCACGGGCGTCGATGAGCGGATCAGTCACGCGGACTGCCTCCGCCCATGCCGGGCATCATGAAGCCGCCCGAACGGTTCTGGGTGGCGCTCGAGTTCGACGTGCTGCTGTCGATCGTCTGCGTCACGATGGCGTCTCCCACGTTCAGCCCCGACAGGATCTGCGTGTAGCTGTCATTCGCAAGGCCGGTGGTTACGGTCACCTGCTCGGGCTCGTGCGACCCGGCGCGCAGGACGAGGACGTACGACGCACCGTCAGGCGCGCTCTTCACGGCGGCGTTCGGCACCAAGAGCGCGTTACGGGCGATGTCGGTCACGATCTTCGCCGTGGCCGACATGCCTTCTCTCAAGCGCGGGTCGGCGATGTCAAGCGAGACCCACACATCGAAGGTGACCACCCCGGACGTCGAACTGCCCGTATCCGCGATCTTGTAGACCTTGCCGGTTGCTGTCACCTCCGGCAACGCATCGAAGGCGATCTGGGCGCGCTGCCCGATCCGGAGCGACGGCACGTCGGCCTCGCTCACGAGGAGGTGCACCGCGAGGGGCTGGCTCGGAGCGATGACGACGGGAGCGCCAGACTCTGAGGAGGAGGCGCCGGCGGTTGCGGACTGCCCGGAGGAGGCGAAGCCTGAGGACGCCGCCGCCGAGCCGCCGCCGGTCGACTGCGAGACCGCGTCGCCTGCCGAGACGTTCAGCTCCCACACGATGCCCGAGCACGGCGCCTTCACGAGGAGCTTCCCCTCGGCGGCCCGGGCGTTGTCGTACTCGATCGCGGCGGTGGAACGCGACGCCTTGGCCGCCGCGAGCTGCGCTTTGGCGGCTGCGAGCTTGGCTTCGGCGAGTGCGACGTCCTCCGACGTGACCGTCGAGGAAGGCAGCTCGCTTCTATCCTCGAGCGCAGCGAGTTCGTTGCCGGCCTGCGTGACCTGCAGCGAGGCCTGCGCGACCTGCTGCTCGGCTTGTCTGAGCGACGCGAGCGCCTTGGCCGTGGCGGCTTTCGCGGTGCTGGCGTCCAGGCGGAAGAGCACCGTTCCGGTCGTCACCTTGTCGCCGTGCTCGACGGCCACAGAGGCCACGGTGCCCGACGTCGCCGGGTACACCTCCACCGCGCCGTCGACCTCGAGGTTGCCGGTTCCCGAGACCGTCACCGACAGCGTGCCTTTCGTCGCGGTCGCGGTGGTGTACGAGACGGTATCGGCTTTGGGACGTGAGCTGGCATATGCCAAGTACGCACCGGCTCCGACCACGAGGAGCGCGCTGAGCGCGATCCATCCCTTGTGGCGTCGCAGCCTCTTCGAAAGCGCCATGCCGCACCTCCCGTGTGCTTGGTGTCCCACGAAGAAGCGTAGGGCGGTCGCGCGGCGCCGTCATCCGCCGTGAGGAGCGATTGCAGATACTCCTGCGGGAGTACTCAGTCTTCGTGCGACGCAGGCACGACGAGGCCGCACTCGTACGCGATCACGACCAGTTGTGCACGGTCGTGCGCATCGAGCTTCGTCATGATGCGCGACACGTGCGTCTTGGCGGTGGCGGGGCTGATGTGAAGTCGGCCCGCGATCTCATCGTTCGAGAGCCCTTGCGCCACCAGGGCCAGGATCTCGCGCTCGCGTTCGGTCAAGGCGTCGAGCTCCTCCGGCCGCGCACGTCTGACCTCAGGGCGCGAAGCGAACTCGCGGATGAGCCGCCGCGTGACACCAGGCGACAGCAGCGCGTCGCCTGAGGCGATCACGCGCACAGCGTGCGCGAGCTGCTCGGGCTCGATGTCTTTCAGGATGAACCCGCTTGCGCCGGCCCGTATGGCTTCGTACACGTACTCGTCCGCATCGAAGGTGGTGAGCATCAGCACGCGCGACGGGTGCGGCTGCGCGCTTGCGAGGATGTGATGGGCTGCCTCGAGGCCGTCCATGACGGGCATCCGGATGTCCATGAGCACGACGTCGGGGGCCAGATCGGAGGCGAGCTCGACCGCGCGTTCGCCGTCCTCGGCTTCCCCGACGACCTCGATGTCTTCGTACGACTCGAGCAGCACCCGGAAGCCTGCGCGCACGAGCGCCTGGTCGTCGACGATGAGGACCCGGATGGCCATCACTCGCTCCTGACGAACGGGATGGACGCGAAGACCCGGAACCCGCCGTCGATACGGGGTCCCGCCTCGAACACGCCACCGAGCGCCTCGGCCCGCTCCCGCATACCGCGGATGCCGTGCCCGGGTTCGAACGGAGCGGCGGCTCCGGTGCCGCCGTCGACCACCTCAACCGTGACCTCATTGGGTGTGACCATCACTGTCACAGCCGCTGCGCTCGCGTGAGCGTGCCGTACGACGTTGGTGAGCGACTCCTGTGCGATGCGGTACGCGGAGACCGACGCGAACGCGGGGACGCGCACCGTGTCTCCGGCCACCCGGAGGTCCACCGCCAGGCCGGCTGCGCGCACGCGCTCAACCAGGTGATCGAGGGCGGCGAGGCCTTGGGCGGGCTCGAGCGGCGCGTTCGGCTCTCCCGTCCGCAGCACCCCGAGCGTGGAGCGGAGCTCCGAGAGCGCTTGCTTGCTCGCGCTTCGAACGTGGTCGATTGACTCACGCGCCCTGGCCGGATCTTTGTCGAGCATCGCTGAGGCCGCGCTCGCCTGCACGGCGATAATCGACAGCGAGTGCGCGACCGCGTCGTGAATCTCGCGAGCAATCCGCACGCGCTCCTCATCGACCCGGCGCAGCGCTTCCTCCTCGCGGGTCCGCTCGGCGAGCTCAGCGCGCCGCTCGACCTCTGCGATGTACTTGCGCCGGTTGCGTTCGGCCTCACCGAGCAGCGCCGCTGCCGCGAGCATCACGAACGTCCCGGCCGCCTCTGCCACCCAGCGGACGCTCGATGAGAACGCGAAGGCGACGACCGCCAACAGTGTTCCTGCGACGAGCAGCGCGATCAGGCTTCCGCGGCGCCGGGAGGTGTAGGCGGCGTATGAATACATGGCGAGCATCGGTCCGAACGTGACCGGTGCGGGCGCAAGGCCGCGGGTGAGCTGGTAGGCGAGTGCACCACCGGTGCTGAGCACGAGCGCGAGCCACGGAACCGTGCGGCGGGCGGCGAGCGGCATGAACGTGAGCGCCGCGAGCGCGTAGGCCACGAAAGCGGGCGGCCGGGCTTGTTCGGGGCTCAACGCGAAGTTCGGCACCGGAGGCAGGTGCTGTGGGCGCGCGTGCGAGAAGAACGCGATGACGAGCCACACCGACACGGTTAGGGCGGTCGCGACCGTCGCGTCGACAAGGAGCGGGTCGGCGCGCCGGAGGCGCCCACTGATGGAGGCTGCGTCCATGAGCACATCATATCGTCGCCCGCCGTGCCCGCGAAAGCGACGGGCGGGGTATCTGCGCATACCACCTGAAGCGTACGCCGTGACGCCCGCTCCGGCAGGCGGGTGCCGCCGGCACGAAAGGCGCTCGACTTAGCGATTATCGTGCCGCTGGCTCTCGTCGCCGCAGCGTTGCTGTGGCGGCGTAGCCCGGCAGGCTACCTGCTCGTGCCGGTGCTCTCGACGAAGGGCTCCACCATGGCCCAGGCCATCTGCGCGATACTCATCAGCGCCCGGCGCACCGAAGGCATCCTGGAGGTTGCGCCTCTCGTGGCGTTCGGCATCATTGCCGTCGTGTCTGGTGCCCCCGATCGGCCGGCTCATCCACCGGTAAGGGAGGCGGCAGCTTCCGCAGGCGCGAAGGGCGAAAGCTCCTACGCTCCTCAAGGTTGCCGACCGGCGCAGAAGCGTGCGTCTCGATGAGGAAGGTGCGACATGGGCGAACAGAAGCGCTGTCTCGTGGTGTACGCGACCGGCTCAGGCTGTACGGAGGACGTGGCGAGATGGATCGCCGAGGAGCTGGAAGCGAACGGCGTGACGGCAGACGTCCGTCCAGCCGACGATGATCCAGCGTGCGCAGGCTACGACGCGGCGATCGTCGGCAGCGGGGTACGCGCCGGCGCCTGGCACAAGCAGGCCAGGCGGTGGGTCGTGCGGAACGCCGAGGCCCTGCGCACGATGCCCGTGGCCTTCTTCACCGTCGGTCTGAAGATGGCCGAATCGGAGAAGAACGCTGCCGAGGTGCGCGGGTACACTGACGCCCTCATCCAGCAGATCGGCCTGTCGCCCGTCGAGATCGGGCTGTTTGCCGGCTGGAGCCAGATGAAGCGCTTCACGCTCCCCGAGCGGCTCGTGCTCAAAGCGCTCAAAGCGCCGGACGGCGACTTCCGCGACGAGGCCGCGGTGCGTGCGTGGACATCCGGGCTGCTTGATCGCTTAGGGATGCTCTGAGCCCTCGGCGCTTCTAGGAGACGGCCTCGGTTTCGCCGGAGGCGATGAAGAACAGGGCCGCGCTCGACAGCGAGACGGGGGGAGCCCGCGCAACCACAGTCCGAGAGAAGAAGCGCTCGCATGATGACTGGGTGTTATCATGTGTGAACGACTCACGAGCGAGACCCGCGACAGTTCGGAGGGCGCACATGCGCGACTACAGCCCGATAGACGCGATCTCCGAGATCCTCGCTGACGTTCCTGACCTCGTGTTCGTCTTCACACCGGATGGCCGCTACCTGTACGTGAACAACGCGGCGGCCGCGTTCCTCGGCGACGACCCCGTCCAAGTCATCGGCAGCCACTGGCGGGACCTCGCGTATCCCGCCGAGGTGATGGAACCGCTCCAGGCGTGGATCGAACAGGTGGCACAGACGTGCGAAGCCGCGCGCTACACGCACACGACCTCCGAGCAGCGGGGAAGCCGGCTCATGGACGTCTCGCTCACCCCCCTCAAGTGCGAGGACGGCGATGTATACGGCGTCCTTTTGATCGCTCACGACGTCACTGACCACGTGAAAGGTGCGTCCTGAGCCTCTGCTGCGGTGCGGCGCAACGCGAAGCGCCCCGGCCTGGCCGGGGCGCTTCCTTCGTCAGCGCGATCTTCTCTGCTCAGTAGTTCTCGCACCACAGCTCGTAGTACGCCTGCGGGTGCTTGCAGGCAGGGCACTCCAGCGGGACCTCGGCGCCTTCGTACACGTAGCCGCAGTTGCGACACTTCCAGTACACGACGCCGTCTTTCTTGAACACCGTGTAGCCGTTGACGTTGTCCAGGAGCTTCCGGTATCGACGCTCGTGGTAGGACTCCACCTTCGCGATCTCCCGGAACGAGGCGGCGATCTCCGGGAATCCTTCCTCCTCGGCGACGCGTGCGAACTCCGGGTAGAGCGTGCCCCACTCCATGAGCTCGCCTTCGGCGGCAGCGAGCAGGTTCTCGGCGGTGGTGCCGATGACGCCGGCCGGGTAGGAGGCCGTGATCTCGACGTCGCCGCCCTCGAGGTACTTGAAGAAGACCTTGGCGTGCTCTTTCTCGTTGTCTGCGGTCTCGGTGAAGATCGCGGATATCTGCTCGAAGCCCTCCTTCTTGGCAACGCTTGCGAAGTACGTGTACCGCATGCGGGCCTGGCTTTCGCCGGCGAACGCCTTCAAGAGGTTCTGCTCGGTTCTCGTGCCCTTGATGCTCGGCATAGAGCCTCCGTTCGTCGTGTTGGCCTGAAGAGATGTGCAGGGTATATACCCGCTTGCACGTATCCATCCTGCGTCACACGGCGACGGCTCGAGCTCGATGAAAGGAGGATGCTGTGGCAGACGATGTCGTGGGATGTGCGCGTCCTACAGGATCAGTCGTTGGAGCGGAGCCGAAAAGCGTGGAAGGTCAACCATCTGATGAGAAGCGTCAGGAGGCGGCAGTGAGCAGCATCATGGTCGGTCGGAATGCGCCAGACTTCGTGGCTCCTGCATACCATAAGGGTTCGTTCAAGCAGGTGAAGCTCTCGGACTACCTTGGCAAGTGGGTCGTCTTGTGCTTCTATCCCGGCGACTTCACGTTCGTCTGACCGACCGAGATCTCTGCGGTCGCAGCCAAGTACGGCGAGTTCCAGGCCCTCGGCGTCGAGGTCATGGCCGTGAGTGTGGACTCGCAGTTCGTGCACAAGATCTGGGACGAACAAGAGCTCTCGAAGATGATCGAGGGCGGCATCCCGTTCCCGATGATCGCGGACGCCGCCGGCCATCTCGGGAAAGCCTACGGCGTGTACGACGACGAGGCGGGCGTCAACGTCCGCGGCCGATTCATCATCGACCCCGACGGTGTCGTGCAGGCAATGGAAGTGCTGACGCCACCGGTCGGCCGCAGGGTGGACGAGACGCTCCGGCAGATAAAGGCATTCCAGCACGTGCGCGAAACGAAAGGCGCCGAGGTGACCCCGTCCGGGTGGGAGCCCGGCAAGAAGGTCCTCAAGCCCGGTCCGGACTTGGTGGGTCGCGTGTGGGAGGTCTGGAAGCCCGGCGACGAGTAAAACATGGTACAGCCCAGGGGCCCCGCGCCGGCTCTGCGATACTGGCGCGGGGCCTCTCAGTTTCCCAAGGGCTCGACGGCCGGGAGGGAGGAGCGCACCGTGGCCTTTGACGCGCACACGGGACCACCCATCGAGCCGCTGAAGAACGGCCCGCTTGTGTACCGCAGGAGGATCGACGCCCAGGATCTTGCGCCGCTCTTGGCCGACGACCGCTCCGACATCGCGTGCAGCGAGACGGCGGTGCTCGGCCGGTGTGGAGCGTCGCACAACAAGCCTTCTGCGACGGCAAGCACTGGGACGTCGGCTTCGTCGAAGGCGAGAAACCGACCACGCGCTGAGGCGTTCTCGCGTGACCCCGGCGGCCCGGTCGGCGATAATGCGCATCGGAGCCATGCGCTGCACGCCGACTCGACGAAGGAGCCGACGATGATCGAACGCTACACGCGCCCCGAGATGGGCCGCATCTGGTCGCTCGAGAACAAGTTCGAGATCTGGAAGCGCATCGAGATCCTGGCGTGCGAGGCGCTTGCCGAGATCGGCATCGTCCCCCCTCACGACCTCGCCGTCATCCGCGAGAAGGCGGCGTTCGACGTAGCGCGCATCGAGGAGATCGAGCGCACCACGAACCACGACGTCATCGCGTTCCTCACGAACATGGCCGAGCACATCGACGCCGGCCTGGGCCCGGAAGATCCCAAACCGAGCCGCTGGGTGCACTATGGCATGACCTCGTCGGATCTCGGCGACACCGCGCTGTGCGTCCAGATGACGCAGGCCCAAGACATCATCATCGAAGACGTCAGGCGCCTCGGGCGCATCTGCAAGCGCCGCGCGCTGGAGTTCCGCGACACGGTGTGCGTCGGGCGCACCCACGGCATCCATGCTGAGCCGATGCTGTTCGGCCAGAAGTGGGCGAGCTGGGCGTGGATGCTCAAGCGCGCCGAGAGCAGGCTTATCGCCACACGCCAGTACTCCTGTGCGTGGGGCGCGATCTCTGGTGCCGTCGGCTCGTACAGCAACATCGACCCGTTCGTGGAGTCGTACGTGTGCGAGAAGCTGGGGCTCGCTCCCGATCCGTGTTCGACGCAGGTGATCGCGCGGGACAGGCACGCGCACGTGCTCGCCGTGCTCGCCACAGTCGCGGCCACCGCCGAAGCCATCGCGACCGAGGTCCGTGCGCTCCAGAAGACCGACACGATCGAGGTCGAAGAGCCGTTCGCTGAGGGCCAGAAGGGCTCCTCGGCCATGCCGCACAAGCGCAATCCCATCACCGCCGAGCGCGTCTGCGGGCTCGCGCGCGTGGTGAAGGCGAACGCGCAGGTCGGCTTCGACAACGTGGCGCTGTGGCACGAGCGCGACATCTCGCACTCGAGCGCGGAGCGCGTCGTGCTGGTCGACTCGTTCATCGCGCTCGACTACCTGCTCGACAAGCTGGCCTGGATCTTGGACGGACTGCGCGTCTATCCCGACAACATGCGCGCGAACCTGGAGAAGACGCGAGGGCTCATCTACTCCTCACGCGTGCTGCTGGCGCTCGTCGACGCGGGTATGAAGCGCGAGGATGCGTACGCTATCGTGCAGCGCAACGCGATGCGCGTGTGGGACGACATCCAGCACGCGCGAAGCGGACCGAGCTTCCGTGAGATGCTCGAGTCCGACACCGACTGCGTGCTCAGCCCAGACCAGCTTGACGCCATCTTCGATCCCCGTGCGTTCCTGAAGCGCGCAGGCGTGATCTTCGAGCGGCTGGAGGCGCTGGAGTTCTGATCCGGCAGGCCTCCGGTCGGTGCACGCTTGTGAGTTCGGTCCGCGGCGTGGAGCGCGATCCTGCCGGAAAGAGCGGGCCGCCCGGCACATCCGCCAGAGCGGCCCGCACTGTCGTGAGAACGGTGCTTCAGGTCACTGGACGTCGATGAAGATGGGATTCGAATAGAACCACAGGTCCGCGAACGCCTTGGCTCCGTCGTTCGTGCCGACAAGGTCGTCGATCAAGGGGTTGCCCTGAGCGTCCGTCTCGTTCGGAACGTCGAGGCCGAGGTTGGTGCCTCTCAGGCGGAGGTAGCAGTCGTGATCGACGTTCGTCAGCACGTACGAGACCGTGTGCCACGTCCCCTTGTTCGGCTGCCCGGCCCAGTCGGGGGACGAGAAGCGGGCGATGACGGCCGTCGTCGTGTTGACCTCGCTCTGGTACTCGGGAGTGCCAGGGAGGGCCTTGGGGCCCACGAGGCCCTTGATCAAGTCGATGTGATCGACCTTCGGAGCGTCACCGTTGGTGTTCTCCATCGGCACGTGGAAGCGGATGGACACGCGCACGTTCGAGCCAGGGCGAACCCGGAGCGTCTCGCCCATCGTGGCGGTGCGCAGCCCATTCTGCGTGCCGAAGCGCAGGCTGTCGATCAGGAGTTGCTATCTGGTTGCACGGCCGGGCCGGGTGCGTCCGCGCTTCCGCGGAGGAAGCGGCATGAGCACGGAGGTGCGCGTCTTGTACTCCTCGTAGTCGTCTTGCCCGCCCCAGCGCTCGTCGGCCTGGCGTTCGAGGATCGGCACGCCGCTTATGCGCGTGATGAGCAGGAAGACGAACAGCGGGGAGACGAGCGTCGCGAGCTGCCATCCGCGCAGGGCGGGGAAGGCGATCAGCGCCACGCCCGTCCACAGTGTGATCTCGCCGAAGTAGTTCGGGTGGCGTGACCACGACCACAGGCCGGTGCGGATGAATCGGCCCTTGTTCGCGGGGTCGGCCCGGAACCGGCTCTTCTGAGTGTCCGCGACAGCTTCGATCACGAAACCGGCAAGCCATACGGCAAGTCCGACAGCGGCCCAGGCATCCAAGGGGGACCGCGTCGTCGAGCTGATAGCGGCCAGGGCGGCTCCGGCGGTCAAGGTGATCCACAGCCCCTGGATGGTCCAGGCGTTGAGGTACTTCACGAACGAGGTCTTGATTTCCTCGAAACGGCTGTCCTTGCCTGCCCTGAGCACCCGTCTGAACAAGAAGAACCCGAGACGGCCAGCCCACACGATCACGAGCGCGGCGAGCAGAAGCGACCGTGCGTCGAGCGGCCTGCTGAGCAACGCCGTCAGGACCGTAACCACGATGTAGGTGAGGCTGCCAGCGAGGTCGTAGAAGCGCTCGGTCTGCATGAGGTACGCGGGCACGAACGCCGCGATCTGCACCAAGAAGGCCAGGGCGACCGCCACGGCGAACACGGGGATCTGGCCGATGCGCGCGCTGCCCTGGGAACCGGCCCAGGCCACTGCGGCCGCGATGGCGATCGTTGCGGGGGTCGCGAGTACCTCTGACGGCTTCAGCTTCATGGGGCTCCTTCGATCAAGCGGTCGTGCGTCCGGCGGTCACCGGTCGTGTCGTATGTTCCCCATTGGTGCATCATGCTCGTGCGTGCGCCCCTCCGCCGAAAGCGTCGCGAGGCGAATCCGAGGTTTCCATTCGCTCGGTGAAGCCCGAAACGGGAATAGATGGAAGCGTGCGCCTGCAAGGTCGCGTTGGATGCAGGCGCGGCGCCCACCAACGCGAGGTGCGGCCGCACCTGACACGACAAAGGAGCGTCCATGAGCGACACAGAATCCCGGTTCAAGCGGCTCAGGCTCTACAACCTCGTCATGGGCTTCTTCCACCTGGCCCAGGGTCTGGCCATCGTGGTGATGACTCGCTCGTACAAGGTGGCGGTCACCGCGTCGTGGCTCGACACGCGGCCCGGCTCGGGCGTGTTCAGCCAGCCGAAGCTCTACTTCGAGTACGAGCTCGGATATGCAGTTGCGCTCTTCCTGTTCATGTCGGCGCTCGCCCACTTCGTCATCGCCGGGCCAGCATTCAGGGGGTACGTCGATGGCTTGAAGAAGAGCCACAACTACTACCGCTGGATCGAGTACGCCTTCAGCTCCTCGCTCATGGTCGTGCTGATCGCATCGATCACCGGCATCACCGACATCGCCGCACTCACGGCCATCGCGGGTGTGAACGCGTCGATGATCCTCTTCGGCTGGCTGATGGAGAAGTACGAGCAGCCCGGGAAGCCGGACTGGACGCCGTTCATCTTCGGGTGCATCGCGGGCATCTTCCCGTGGATGGCGATCGCGGTGTACCTGTGGGGGCCGGGTGCAAGCGACCTGACGCCCTCGTTCGTGTACTGGATCTTCGTCTCGATCTTCTTGTTCTTCAACAGCTTCGCCCTCAACCAGTTCTTGCAGTACAAGCAGGTCGGGAAGTGGAAGGACTACCTGTTCGGCGAGTCCGCATACGTGTTCTTGAGCCTCGCGGCGAAGTCGCTGCTCGCCTGGCTCGTGTTCGCGAACGTGCTGGTGCCGTAAGACGCCAGCGGGACTCGGATAGAAGGTGCGACTCTCAGCGGGGCCTGGTTCGGTGCTGTCATGTGCGGGAGGCTGCTGCGCGGGCAGGCCGATCCATGCCCCGCGATGAACCGCTCGCGATGATCCATGGGCGCATGCCGAGTGCTGTGGCGCTCGTTCAGGCGCGGGGCTCTGGCGTGCTTACCCCAGCAGCGAGCGCATCTGCTTGTAGATGATCGCCGCGGCGCGCTCCGGCATCAGGCGGTATAGGCGGTCCATCATCTTCGCATCGCTCCCGATCAAGACGCGGTAGGCGTCGTTCTCCATGCCGTCGAGGATGGTGCGGGCAGCCTCCTGCGGCGAGGTGGTCTTGATCTTCGGGGCCTTTGCCTCAGCGCTCGCAGGAGCCTCCACTCCCGAGTGCTTGGAGATGTCGGTGGCGATCGCCCCGGGGAAGACGACGGTGACCGAGACGGTGGTGGCGGTCAGCTCCGAGTGCAGCCCCTCGGTCAGCAGCTTCACCGCCGCTTTCGACGCGCCGTAGACCGTCTGCCCGGGCACAGGCAGGAAGCCTCCCATGCTCGAGACGTTGACGATGTGCGCTGCGGGCCGCTTGAGCAGATGGGGCAGGAATGTCTTGGTCATGTACATGACGCCCCAGAAGTTGACGTTCATGACGCGCTCGATGGCGCCGTAGTCCAAGTCGTTGAGCTTCACGAACGGCTGGATGATGCCTGCGCAGTTGATGATCCCGTCGATCTGGCCGTGTGCTGCGATGATCGCGTCCGGCAATGCTTCGATGGCCGCCCTATCGGTGACGTTCACGACGTGGGTGGAGAGCCGCTCTGCCCGGGAGCCTGCGAGCCGGACGGTCTCCTGAAGCGCCTCCGCGCTGATGTCGAGCGCGGCCACGCGGGCTCCCCGGTCCAAGAGCTGCAGCACCAACTCGCGCCCGATGCCGTTGCCTCCGCCCGTGACCGCGATCGTCTTGCCTGAGACCCGCATCCCGTCCTCCCTTCCTGGTTGTCGGACCCAGCGGGGCCCGCCTCGCAATGAAGCGGTCGCTCCCGTTCGCTAGTGTAGTCCTCCGGGCGTTCGGCTGCAGCGTGCGAGCGGCTCAGGTATTCTTCCTCTGCACACCACAGGCCAGGGCTCGACCGCGCCGCGGCGGGCACCAGGAAGGGAGCAGAGCATGCTTCGAACGATGCTCGGAGGAAAGATCCATCGCGTCACAGTCACGGAAGCGAACGTGCAGTACGAGGGCAGCATCACCGTGGACGAAGGCCTGCTCGAGGCTGCCGGGATGCTGGTCGGCGAGGCAGTGGAGATCTGGGACGTCACGAACGGCGCTCGTCTGCGCACCTACACGATCGCGGGGCCGCGCGGTTCGGGCGTCGTGTGCGTCAACGGTGCAGCGGCACATCTGGTCGAAGCGGGAGACACCGTGATCATCGCGAACTTCGTGATGCTGGACGACGCAGAGGCGCGCGTTTGGTCGCCGAAAGTGGTGTTCGTCGACGAGCGCAATCGCGTGACGCAGGTCCGCACGGAGAGCGTGCAGGTTGGCACGCAGTTTGCGGATTCCACGTCGTGATGCCTGGTCACCGAACACGCTCGCATGCGGCAGCAGTGCTCGTCTTAGCGGCGCTGCTCGTTTCCGTCGTCGTCCCGATATGCACGATGCCGGAGTGCAACGGGCCCGCGTGCTCGCATCCGTCAGCGCCGTCTGAGCGGGCGAGCAGCCGATTCAAGAGCGCGTGCGGCCAGGGTGCCGACGACCGCGCCGGAGGGCCATCGTGCGACGAGAGCGTCATGCGGCACGAGCAGCCGGCGGTGTCGGTGTCGAACGCACGCGTCGACGGCCCCCGATGGTCGGTCGCGACCTGCGCGGCGCCGCATGCTCTTGCTGCGCTCGAGCGCGCCGTGCCCTTCGCGCAGCGCACCGACGCGCCGCCATCTCCACCTCCGGATCCGCGCTTCTGTCGTCTTGTGATCTGATAGCTCCTCCTCTGCGTGCCGCGCTTCGTGAGTGCGGGAATACGGCCTGTCTCTTTCCAGAGGAGGAAGCATGAATCTGTTCTGGCCCATGGTGGGCATCGGACTCGCCACGAGCGTGCACTGCGTGGCGATGTGCGGTCCGCTCGTGCTCACCTATGCTGTGCGGGGCGCCGACGGCGCGAGCGGCGTGGGACGCCTCGTACCTCACGTCGTGTACCAATCTGCACGCTTGACCAGCTACGTCCTGGTCGGCCTTCTGATGGGCTCCATCGGAGGGCTGTTGGGGCTCGGCCGCTTCCGCGGGTGGGTCACCGTCGCGGCCGGGATCATCATGGTGTTGCTCGGTCTCCAGATGACGGGCAAGTTCCCGGCGTTGACCCGGCTCGTGCCGCGCATGCCCAGACCGCTCATGAACGCGCTCGGCCGGCTCCGTCGCACCAGCAGGAGCGGTGGGACCGAGACGAGCCTGGCCACGCCGGCGGTGTTCGGGCTGATGACGGGGCTCATGCCGTGCGGTCCGCTGCTCTCGGCGCAGATCGCGGCCGCAGGTGCGGGCTCGGCGGCGGGCGGCGCGCTTGCGATGCTCGGCTTCGGACTGGGAACGATGCCCCTGATGCTCGGCTTCGGAGCGGCATCAGGGCTGCTCTCCGCGCAGTTCAAGCGCAGGATGATGGCGTTCGCCGCCGTGCTGGTCGCGGTGCTCGGGCTCGTGATGCTGGACCGAGGGCTCAATCTGATCGGCTCGCCGGTGTCGTTCTCGCGAATCGCGAGCGCGGTGACCGGACCGAGCTCGTCGAGCAGCACCTACGCAGTCGCAGCCGACGGTGTGGCCGAAGTGTCGCTGGTGATCGAGAACGTGCAGTTCAAGCCCCAGACCATCGAGGTGCCTGCAGGCAGGCCGGTGCGGCTCGTCGTCGACCGGCGAGAGGACAACGCATGCTCGGCCCAGCTCGCAGTGCCGCAGGCCGGGGTGCTGGTGGACCTCGCCGCCTTCAGCACCACGACGGTCGACCTCCCCGCGCTGCCCGAAGGGACGTACACCCTCACGTGCGGGATGGGCATGATGAGCGGCGAGATCCGTGCGGTTCCGACGGGCGGAGCTGCGTCGCGCGGCGGCAACGGCGGCCGGACGTCCGTGACGGCGGACGCGGCCGGCTCGCCAGCCGGCTCGTCGTACTCGTGCGCGTGCTGCGGAGGCGGCGCGAGCGGGCCGTCGGTGACCGGCACGGCCACGATAGACGCCGGAGTGCAGCGCATCACCATCGACACCTCGTCGGGACGCTACGTGCCCGACATCGTGGTGCTCAAGCGCGGCGTGCCGGCCGAGATCACCTTCACGCAGTCCACGGGCTGTCTTTCGGTGGTCGAGATACCGGATCTCGGTATCGCTCGCGACCTGACCGAGGGGCCCGTGACCATCACGCTTCCAGCGTTGGAGCCGGGCGAGATCGGGTTCAACTGCGGGATGCGCATGGTGTTCGGGAAGATAGTGGTTCAGTGAGATCAGTGGGCGAGAGCCCACCTGTGAATGGAGGAACCGGTGGAAGAGCCGAGATCTGATGCGACGAGCGAAAAGGAGCAGGTGGCTGAGGAGGCCGCATTCGCCCTCACCGGGATGACCTGTGCCGCGTGCGCTGCCGTGATAGAGAAGACGGTGAGCAGACTGCCGGGCGTCGAGGCCGTGAACGTCAACCTGGCGAGCGAGAAGATGACCGCGTCGTTCGACCCGGCCGTCGTGGCCGTGCGCGAGATCGTCGAGGCGGTGGAGCGGGCCGGGTACGGCGCCGCGCCCTTGGAAGAGGCGTCCTCGGCGCCAGGGGCGGTATCCGAAGCAGAAGACGTCCAGCGCGCGGCCCAGCGAGAGCACGAGCGCCGCCAGCAGCGGTTGTTGGTGTTCTCGGCAGCGCTCTCGGTGCCGCTGTTCTTGATCTCCATGGTGCCGCCGTTCATGGAGACCGTCCCCAGAGCGCTGGCCGCGCTGCTCGAACGCGTATTCGGCGGCATGTGGGACCCCATGATGGTGGCCAAGTACCTGGGCTTCGTCCTCGCGACCCCGGTCCAGCTCATCGCCGGCCGGCAGTTCTACCGCGGCTTCTGGCACGCGCTCAAGCAGCGGACCGGCAACATGGACACGCTCATCGCTATCGGCACGAGCGCGGCCTACCTCTACTCGACGGCTGCGACGTTCGTGCCAGCGCTCGAGAACGAGCCAGTGTTCTTCGAGACCGCAGCGCTGCTCATCACCTTCGTGCTGCTCGGGAAGCTCCTCGAAGCGCGGGCGAAGGGCCGGACGGGCAATGCCATCCGCAAACTGATGGGTCTTCAGGCCAAGACCGCAAGGGTCGTGCGAGACGGCGCGGAAGTCGACCTGCCGATCGAGCAGGTCGTCCCCGGCGACCTCATCGTGGTGCGGCCGGGCGAGAAGGTCCCGGTGGACGGCGTGGTCGTGGAGGGGCGTTCGTCAGTGGACGAGTCGATGCTCACTGGCGAATCGATCCCCGTCGAGAAGAACCCCGGGGACGCGGTGATCGGCGCCACGGTGAACAAGCTGGGGTCGTTCACGATGCGTGCCACCAAGGTCGGTCGTGACACGATGCTTGCGCAGATCGTGCGCCTCGTGGAGCAGGCGCAAGGCTCGAAAGCGCCCGTGCAGCGGTTCGCCGACCGCATCTCCGCGATCTTCGTGCCTGCGGTGCTCGCTGCCGCGGCGATGACCTTCCTGGTGTGGCTGCTGATCGTGCCGCGCTTCGCGGACCCCGGCCTGTACGCGGAGGTCACGCCGTTCGTCAAGGCGCTCCTTGCGGGCACAGCGGTCGTCGTCATCGCGTGCCCGTGCGCCTTGGGGCTGGCGACACCGACCGCCATCATGGTCGGCACCGGGAAGGGCGCCGAGCTCGGGGTGCTGTTCAAGACCGCCGAGGCGCTCGAGCGCTTGGAGAAGGTGGACGCGGTCGTCTTCGACAAGACGGGCACTCTCACGCTCGGCAAGCCGCAGGTCACCCGGACGCTCGCATTCGGCATCAGCGACGACGAGCTGCTTCGGCTCGCTGCGTCATTGGAGCGCGCCTCCGAACACCCCTTGGCCGATGCGGTGGTGGAACGAGCGCGCTCGCGTGGGCTTGCTCTCGACAAGCCGGACTCGTTCGAGGCTGTCCCAGGGCGGGGGGTGGCTGGCTCCGTGGAGGGCGTGCGCGTCGTGTGCGGCACGCGGAAGCTGCTCGCAGAGGAGGGCATCGACCTTTCGCGGGCTGAGGCGAGCGTGGAGGCGTTCGAGGACAGCGGCGAGACCGTCCTTCTCGTGGCGGTCGACGGACGCCTGGCAGGGCTGATCGCTGTCGCGGACACCATCAAGCCGGAGAGCCGCGAGGTCGTCCGGTTGCTCGAAAGCTCAGGCCGCGAGGTCTACATGATCACCGGTGACAACGCTCGCACTGCCCGCGCGATCGCCGAGCAGGCAGGCATCGACCCGAAGCGTGTGCTCGCCGAGGTCATGCCGGAGCGCAAGGCGAGCGAGGTCGCCAGGCTGCAGGACGAAGGCCGCGTGGTGGCGATGGTCGGGGACGGCATCAACGACACCCCCGCTCTGGCGCAAGCGGACGTGGGCATCGCGATGGGGGCCGGAACTGACGTCGCGCTCGAAGCGGGCGATGTGGTGCTGGTCCGAAACGACCTGCGCGACGTGGTGTCAGCCTTCGAGCTTTCCAAGGCGACGATGCGGAAGATCCGGCAGAACTTCGTCTGGGCGCTGGGGTACAACACGCTCGGCATTCCGGTAGCGGCACTGGGTCTGCTGCGGCCCGAGATCGCAGGCGCTGCGATGGCGCTCTCGAGCGTCAGCGTGGTGACGAGCTCGCTCATGCTGAAGCGGTTCAAGCCGAGCGTCCGGTAGGCAACGAGGGGCGGCCCGTCAGGGCCGCCTCACTCCTGGGGCAGCGTGAGCGTGAACGCGGAGCCCTTGCCCACGGTGCTCTTGACGGTAAGGGACCCTCCGAGGGCGCACGCGAGCTGCTTGGCTATCGCGAGACCCAGGCCGGTCCCTTCGCGCGCGCCGCCGTCCTGCAGGCGCACGAAGTCCTGGAAGATGTCGCCGAGGCGCTCCTTCGGGATGCCGGGGCCGGTGTCCTTCACGGTGAACGAGACGGTCCGGTGGCCGTCGCGGGAGACGATCACGGACACAGAGCCGGTGTCGGTGAACTTGACGGCGTTCGTGAGCAGGTTGAGCAGGATCTGCCGGACCCGGGTCTTGTCTGAAGTGAGCGGCGGCACGGGATCGGGGACCTCGCAGGCGAGGGCGAGGCCCTTCGTTTCAGCTGCTGGCCGAATCGTCTCTGTCACGTCGCGCACGAGCTCGGCGACGTCGATGGGCTCGCGTGAGAAGACGACCGCGCCGGCCTCGATACGCGAAAGGTCCAGCAGGTCGTTCACGAGCGTGAGCAGGTGGTGGCCCGATGCGTTCACCATCGAGAGCTGCTTGCGCTGCTCGTCGTTGAGCGGGCCGGCAAGGCCCTGGAGCAGCAGTTCCGTGAATCCGATGATGGAGTTGAGCGGGGTGCGAAGCTCGTGGCTCATCGTGCGCAAGAAGCGGGTCTTGGCCTCATTCGATTCGGCGAGCTCGCGGGTGCGCTGCTCGAGTTCCCGCGCCTGCTCTTCGAGCTGCTCTGCCTGCGCTTCCAGCTCGCGGTTTGCAGCGTTGAGCTGCTCGGTCTGGGCGAGCAGCTCCTCGTTGGCGGCAGCGATCTCCTCGTTCGACGCGGCGAGCTCCTCTGCCTGCGCCTGCAGTTCCTCGTTGGCGGTCTCAAGCTCTTCGGTGCGCTCTTGGACGCGCTGCTCGAGCTCGGCGTTGAGCGCCTCCAGCTCCTCGAGCGCACGAAGCCGCTCGACCTCGTGCCAGGCGGCCTCGAACACCAGAGCGAGCTCGACCGCGTCCTGCTCGTCGTAACCGGAAGCCCTGTTGGCAAGCCCGGCCACTGCGACCGGCGTTCCGTCCACAACGACCGGCACCGCGAGGAAGGTGGAAAGCGGAAGGTGGTGCCGAGGGTGACCGCGCGCTTCAAGCGCCCGGTCCGCGTCCCTATTGATGATGAGCGGCTCACCTGACGCGAGCGGTTCTGCCCAGGCGCCGATCTCTGCGGTGGGGATCCAGTCGATCGAGCGCACATCCGGCGGTCCGGGCTGGACGATGCTGTCGCTCAGCCGGACCTCGGGGCGCATACGGTCGCGCTCCGCGTCGTACCGGTACACCGCACCGGCCGGGCTTCCCGTTCTGTCCATGACTGCGCGGAGGAGGCGCACCAGCAGATCGTGGGTCGAGCTGGGCCTGGATCGCAGAGTCTCCAGCACCGTCGCGAGCCGCTGCGCGTCGACTCTCCGCCTCGCTGCCAGCCACCGGGACCACAGTCCCACGCTGCTGCCCACTATCGTGATCTCGAGCAGGGCGATGACGAGGAGCATGGCGGCCTCCTCGGACCGCCAGGCGGCCAGCGCCTCCGCCCGGTCTACCTTTGCGAGGAGCACCCACGGCGTGCCTTCCAGCTTCTCCGCGAAGGCGATGACCCGGACGCCGCGGTAGTCGCGTCCTTCAAGGATCCCGCTCGCCCCCCATGCAGCGAGGGCCTCCACAGACCCGGACGCGCGGTCGATCGACTTAGAAAGCGGCGGATTGCTCGCGTGACGGAGCGGTGTGAGTATCTGTGCCGCGTCACCGTCGCGCTCGAGAAGCAGGGTCTCTGCGCTTTCGGATGCGGTCGGCCACGTGCCGATCAGCGGATACAGGAAGTCGTCTGCGCGTACGCTCGCAACGAGGAGCGCCGTTGGTCGTCCGGCCGAATACTCGGGGAGGGGTACCACGAAATCGACGTGCGGCGGCTCATCAGGCGAGGAGCGATGGATGGTCGAGAACGCCACTTCCCGCGAAGCCACGGCGCGCTCGATCGCATCCCGAAGCGACGGCGCCACATGGGCGTCTACGGCATACGGTGCAAGGATCGGACGACCCTCAGCATCGGTGATCCGGGCGTCGGTGCACCCGTATCGGACTTTGAACGACGCCAGGTGGTCTTTCACGAGAGCCTCGTCTGCCGCCGTTGCGCTGCCTGATGTGATCGCGGCGACGGCGGACGTGAAGGGCTTCGCGCTCCCTAGAACGGTCAGCGCCTGCCTGTGCATGTCGAGCCACTGGAGGAGTTCCGACACCTTGTACGCAGCCGTGGTCTGGAGCTCTCGCACTACGGAGGCGCGCTCTTGCTCGGATTCTGCCTTGAGTAAGAAGGCTCCCCCGATGAGCGTGACGAGGAATGCTGCGACGACGCTCCACACGAGCCACGCGGGCGGCGTCGCCCTCTGAACGAGAAGCGGGGTCCGGGCCTTGTCGGGGGTCACCACCGTATCCATTCCGTGCGAGAGCGATGCCGGTCGCCATGCACATAGGCGACGATACTATACACCCATTGTCGGCTCTTGATGCGCGTTTCTGGAGCGAGCGGGTAGAATCGCACCACGGCCACGGCGTTTCGAGAGGCGTGCAGGATTGTCGCCACGAGTCGAGTTCCCCCGTCACGGTGTGCACGTGTGCGTCGAGCCGCACGCCACGCTCCTCGCGGCGGCCCGGGCGGCAGGCGTGCCTATCGATGCGCAGTGCAGCGGCGTAGGGACGTGCGGCAGGTGCGTGGTCCGCGCAGAAGGAGCGCTGTCGGCGCCCGCCGAGGAGGAGCTCGCCGTGCTCGGCGTCGATGCGGTCGCGAGCGGGCATCGTCTGGCGTGCCGGGCGCGGGTGCTCGGAGACGTGCGCGTGCACGATGCGGACGTCGCGCCCGTGCGGGCGGTCGCGCACGCGACGGAGGCATCTTTCTGGGAGCCGGACAGCCGAAAGCACCTGGGGGCCGGGTCGCTCGGGCTCGCGTTCGACATCGGCACCACAACGGTCGTGCTCGCGCTGGTCGATTTATCCACCGGCGACGTCGAGGCCACGCGGAGCATGCTGAATGCGCAGTTCCCGTGGGGCGCCGACGTCATGTCGCGCGTCGCTGCCGTCCAGCACGAAGGGCTCGAGGCGCTCCGAGCGCCGCTCGTCGCGCAAGTCGTGCGCCTCGCGAACGCCGTGATGGCCGACGCCGGGGCTCCGGCCTCTGCGGTCTCGGAGCTCGTGATGTGCGGGAACACCGCGATGCGCGGCATCTTCCTCGGCGACGACGTGGGCCCGCTCGGCGCCGCGCCGTACGAAGGGGTGCCGTTGGCGGCGCGCGACGCATCGGGGGCTGAGCTCGGGCTGGCGGGGCTCGAGCACGTCTCGGTGCACGCGCTTCCCTGCGCCTCGGCGTTCATCGGCGCGGACGTCGTCGCCGGCATCGTCGCGACGCGCTTCGCGCTCAGCGAAGGGCCCGCGCTCTTCATCGACCTCGGGACGAATGCGGAGGTCGTGCTGGCGACCGGTTCCGGCCTTCTCGCGGCGTCTGCTGCGGCAGGTCCGGCGCTGGAGGGGGCGGGCACCACGAGCGGCATGCGCGCCGCGCCAGGAGCCATCGAACGCGTGCGTCGGACGGAAGATGGGCTCGAGCTCGACGTCATCGGCGGCGTGCCGCCGCTCGGGTTGTGCGGCTCAGGGACGCTCGATCTGCTTGCGGCTCTGCTGGACGCGGGCGTGCTCGACCCGAGCGGAAGGCTTCAAGCGCCGGGCGGTCCGCTCGATGAGCGAGTGATCGAGCGCGACGGCGTCCGGGCCTTCGTGGTGGACGCCGGCCGTCCGGTCGTCCTCACCCAGAAAGACGTGCGGGCCGTCCAGCTCGCGAAGGGCGCCATACGGGCGGCGATCGAGCTTCTGCTCGACGAGGCCGGCATCAGAGCGGAGCAGGTGGAGCGCGTGGTGGTGGCCGGCGGCTTCGGTCTGCACGCAGACGCGTCCTCGCTGGTGCGCATCGGGATGGTGCCCCACGGCCTCGAGACGCGGTTCTCGTTCGTCGGGAATGCGGCGCTCGAGGGCGCTCGTGCCGCGTGCGTCTCGCGCGCCGCGCGACGCGAGGCGGACCGCGTGGCCGCGAGCATACGCACGCTGGACCTCGCATCGGCACCGCAGTTCCAAGGCGCTTTCGTCCGGGCGCTCGACTTCCCGCCGAAGAACCCGCGCTGATTGTTGACTATTCATCACATTTATAGATAGCATCACTCCAAGCGCAGTCATCGACTGAATGGGGTGGTGCCATGTCTGGAAGGCGCATGGTAGGGCCGTCTGCGTGGGTCTTCGGCGCGGCCGGGGCGTTCATCGGCGTCGTCGCGGCCTGGCTCGTGAGCCAGGGCAACCCGGGGAACATGGGTCTGTGCATCGCGTGCTTCCTGCGCGATACGGTCGGCTTCTTCGGCGGGACCAAGGCCAACATGGGGGCGGTCGCCTACATCCGGCCGGAGATCGTCGGTCTGATGCTGGGTGCGATGGCCGCCTCCCTCGCCACGAAGGAGTTCCGGCCTCGTGGCGGATCCAGCACGCCGCTTCGATTCGTGCTCGGATTCATCTTCATGACCTCGGCGCTCATCTTCTTGGGCTGCACCGTCAGGGCGTGGCTGCGGCTGGCCGGCGGCGACCTCAACGCCGTCTACGGCATCCTCGGGATCATCGTCGGGGTCACCGTGGGCGCTCTGTTCTTGAAGAGCGGCTACAACCTCGGTAGGTCCGTGAAGCTGCCTGCGCCCGTGGGATGGCTTGGACCCGTGCTCGCAATCGTGCTGCTGGCTCTCGCGCTCGCATCGTCCTCGGGCTCCGCTCCGATGGGCTTCACCGTCACCAAGGCAAAGGCGTTCGCGACGGGCACGACGCCCCCCGCCGTCTTCTTGAAAGGCCCTGATGGCAAACCGGCGACGATTCTCAAGCCGGAAGGTGCCACGCTTGCCGAAGACGGCTCGGTCGTAGGTGCCGATGGCGCAGTCGTCGCGTCTGCGGAGGCAGTGGCGAAGGCCAAGCCGCAGCCAGGCGGCAAGCGTGCACCGCTGTACATCGCGCTCGTTGCCGGTCTCGTCCTCGGCGTCGTGGCGCAGCGAAGCCGCTTCTGCTCCATCGGCGGCATCCGTGATGTCGTGCTGGTGCGGCGCTTCGACCTGCTCTTCGGCGTGATCGGCCTGCTCGTCGGCGCGTTCGTTGCCAACCTCGTGCTCGGCCAGTTCAATCTCGGCTTCGAGAACCAGCCTATCGCGCACACCGACGCGCTCGGCAACTTCGCGGCGATGACTGTGGCCGGCCTCGCTGCTGTCATGCTCGGTGGATGCCCGTTCCGGCAGGTCATCATGTCCGGCGAGGGCGATGCCGACGCGTTCGCGGCCGTCCTGGGCATGATGGGAGGCGCGCTGTTCGCGCACTGGTACGGCATCGCGTCCTCACCGAAGGGGCTGTCGCAGTACGGATGGCCGGCGCTCGCTGTCATGGCAGTCGTTCTCGTCGCCATCGCGCTCATCAAGCGCGAGCGGACGGCGTGAGGGAGGAGGCGCACATGGTCGAGGTCGATGTCAGAGGATTCTCGTGCCCGGTCCCGCTGATGCGCACGAAGAAGGCGCTCGAGGCAGAGCCGGAGGCGATCACCGTGCTCGTGGACAGCGGGACGGCGAAGGCGAATGTCGTGAACCTGCTCAAGGACAGCTCGTACGACGTAGCGATCGAGGAGACTGCCGAGGGCTGGACGATCATCGGCAAGAAGTCGTCGTGATGCTCTTCCGGAAGAAAGACCGCAGGGAGGCCCCGGACGCCCACGAGGCGTCCGGGCTCTTCCTGTTCGACCAAGTCCCGGACGCGTTGTGGGCGGAGCGCGTCTTGAAAAGAGCGGGGTACGACTACGCGCTCGTTGCGCCCCCGCACCACCTGCGGGCCGGCTGCGATCTCGCCGTCGCGGTGCCGCGCGTCGAGCACGTGGGCGCCGAGCGTCTGCTGCGCGAGTCAGGCGTGCCCGTGCGGGGCTGGGTCGACGATCCAGGCTCGTCGGCCGCACCTGTCGACCTCGTGACGACTGTGGACTTCGGAGACCACCTCATGGTGCGTGCGGGCAACATGAAGATCGTCGTCGACAAGAACACGCTGGTGATCGTCAACACCTCCGGCGGCGGCTGCCCTGACATCCCGTACCTCAACGTGGAGCTGGTCGGCAGGCGCTTGGACGAGGCTCCGCGACCGAAGTCGCTGGGGTATACGCTGTGCGGGCTGATGCTCGACCGCGCGTACGAAGAGGCGTGCGCTCTTCTAGGGGTGGAGCCGGCATGACGCTTCTCGTGGTCGCGACGTATCCGGTCGAAGGCGGTCCGCTGGTGCTCGGGCCAGCGTTCCTCGAAACCGACGGTTCGCTTCGCGTGGGCGATGCAGCCGTCCCGCATGCCCAGGGCACGGCCGCGATGCTCGGGGCGGCGTGCGCAGCGTCGCGCTACCTCGGGACTTCCGCGCCCTGGGCGCTCATCGCGGGCGACATCGGACGCGGCGACGGCACGCGCGCAGTCTTCAATGCTCTGCCAGCAGCGCTCGCGCAGGCGCGGCCGTCTGTCGTCGCGTTCCACTACCTGCAGCCGATCATGGCCCTCATGCGCGAGGCGGTCGGCGCGGTCGAGCGCGAGGCGCCTGGAGCGCTCTTGGTCGCGGACGCTGGGGGGATGTACGCCGCGAAGGCGGCGGGGCTCGCGTCTCGCTTCGAGCTGATGACGCCGGACGTCGGCGAGCTCGGCTTCCTGGCAGACCCTGCGGCCACACACCCTGCATACGTCTCGCACTATCTCTTCGGCACGGACGGGTTCGACCCCGTGAAGCTCAGCGGCCTGGCGCACGAGCGGGGCGGCGCAGCGCGCGTGCTCATCGTCAAGGGTGAGATCGACCACATAGCCGAGCAAGGCGAAGTCGTGGCGACCGTCGCTGAGCCCCTGGTCCCGGCCCTCGAGGCGATAGGCGGGACGGGCGACACGCTTGCAGGGCTGGCCTCCGCATTCTTGGCGGCGGGGTTCCCGACGCTGGACGCCGCCGTGTGCGCGGCGCGCGCGAACCGCGAGGCGGGTCGGGTCATGGGCGCTACGCCGGCGATGCGGGCCCGCGACCTCGTGGCCGCTCTGCCTGACGTGCTGCGCGACAACCTCTGCGCGTGGAGCGGTGCCTGTGCTCTGTGACGCCAGGTTTGGGCGGGCCTCCTTCCAGGGCCTGCGCGTCATCCGGCTGAAAGGCCGGTTGCACCTCCAAGTCCACAAGGCCGTCGCGTTCGTGCTCGCCGCCGCCGCGGTGTTCCACGCTCTCGCGGGGCTCGCCTTCTTAGGCGTGATCGGCTGAGGCACCGAACCAAGCAGTCGTTCGTCTCGCTGTCCGCTCCTGACGGCGGCGCCTCCTTGCCCTACAATGCGATGTGCGCACGACGCGCGATCTGGAGGGCATCGAAAGGGGCACCATGCAGCTGCCGGGTCTGACTCCCGATGCGCAGGGCAAGGTACGAGACATCTTCGATCTGGGCGATGAGCTGCTCATCGTCGCCACCGACCGCATCAGTGCGTTCGACGTCGTGCTGCCTGACCCGATCCCGTACAAGGGCGAGGTGCTCACGAAGATCTCGCTCTTCTGGTTCGACCACCTGAAAGACGTCGTTGCCAGCCACCTCATCTCCGCGGACGTGCGCGACCTGCCCGAGCAGTACGCGGAGTACGCTGAGGCGCTCAAAGGCCGCATGATGCTGGTTCGCAAGGCGCAGGTGTTCCCCGTGGAGTGCATCGTCCGGGGCTACCTGGCCGGTTCTGGCTGGAACGAGTATCGCGAGCACGGCACGGTGTGCGGGCAGAAGCTCCCGGCCGGCCTCGTGGAGTCCGACCGGCTGCCGGAGCCGATCTTCACGCCGTCGACGAAGGCCGCCATCGGCGAGCACGACGAGAACATCTCGTTCGAGCGGATGTGCGAGATCATCGGCGAGGAGCACGCCACGCGCCTGCGCGACGTCTCGCTCGAACTGTACTCGCGGGCAGCTGAGCACGCGCGCTCGTGCGGCATCATCATCGCGGACACGAAGTTCGAGTTCGGGCTCATCGATGGCGAGGTCGCCCTGATCGACGAGGTCCTCACGCCGGACTCGTCGCGCTTCTGGCCAGCGGACTCCTACGAGCCCGGCCACGGCCAGCCGAGCTTCGACAAGCAGTTCGTGCGTGACTGGCTGGAGGCGAGCGGCTGGGACAAGAAGCCGCCCGCGCCGTCGCTGCCAGAAGACGTCATCGTGATGACTGCCGAGAAGTACGTCGAGGCGTACGAAGCGATCACGGGCGAGCCGTTCGTCCCCGAGAACGAGTGAGAGATGGCCAGACGAAGCCCGCTCAACCCGCGCTACCAGAAGCATGCGAAGGTCGGTTCGACCAAGCGCAGCGCGTCGTCGCTCAAGCCTAAGCGAGAGGCGGGCTCTGCCACGAGCACTGTCTCGGCCGCGCCGAAGCAGGCGGCCGAGAAGAAGAGCGCGATACCGGCTCTCCCGACATCGCCTGAGATCCAGCGGTGGCGCCGGGTGTGGTGGGCGCTGTTCGCCGTGATGGTGGCGACCGCCGCCGTGAGCTACCTCCCGTCGCTCCGTCACGACGTCACTGCGCAGCGCGTGGGGATGGCCGTGCTTACTGCGGCGTTCTTTCCCGCGATGTACATCGAGCTCGTGGTCATCCGCCGCTTGCGCAACGACCTCATCAAGCAGCAGAAGAGCCAGAAGAAGGACAAGAAGTGAGCCTGAACGACCTGCCGCGGCACGTCCGCGCGCACGTGTACCTCACCTGGGCGGGGATGGGGCTCTCGGCGCTCGGCATCCTCGGGTTCTTCCTGTCGTTCAACGACGTTGCCGGGCCATCGCGCTGGGCGGTCGGCGTGCACCGCGACATCCCGTGGGGCGCGTACTCGGCCATCTTCGCATGGATCGCCGGGCTCATCATCACGTGGTACGGCAGGAAGCGGATCGACGCGGCCGTGCGCGCACGCAAGCGCGAGCTTGCTGACGCGGCGCGTGTGGACCTCGACTGAAGGGAAGCGGCAGTGGCCAGGTTCGACGTGTATGTGACGTACAAGAAGGGCATCTTCGACCCGCCGGGGGCGACTGCCGAGCGTGCGTTGCAGCACCTGGGCTACGACGAGGTCCGCTCGGTGCGGATCGGCAAGTACGTGCAGCTCGAGGTGGCCGACGGCACCAGCGAGGACCGGGTGCGCGAGATGTGCGAGAAGCTGCTGGCGAACCCGGTGATCGAGGACTTCCGCATCGTGCGCGTCGAGGAGGCGTAAGCGGTGCGGTTCGGCATCGTCGTCTTCCCCGGCTCCAACTGCGAGCAAGACGTCAAGCACGCGCTCGACGTCCTCGGGCTCGAGTCCCGCTACGTGTGGCACGGCGAGCAGGACCTCACCGGCCTGGACGCCGTCGTGCTGCCGGGCGGGTTCTCGTACGGCGACTACATCCGCTGCGGCGCGGTGGCGCGGTTCTCGCCGGTGATGAGCGAGGTCGTGCGGTTCGCGGAGCGCGGCGGCCCGGTCCTCGGGATCTGCAACGGGTTCCAGATCCTCACCGAGGCGCACCTGTTGCCGGGCGCTCTTCTGCGCAACCGGGGGCTGAAGTTCATCTGCAAGGAGGTCGCTCTGCGGGTCGAGCCGAGCGTCTGCGCATGGATGGACGCTGAGCCGGGACGCGTGCTTCGCATCCCTATCAACCACAACGAGGGCAACTACGTCTGCGATCCCGAGACGCTCGAGCGACTCAACGGCAACGGCCAGGTGGTGATGCGGTACTGCGAGCCGGATGGCACACGCGCGCCGGGCGGGAGCGCCCCGAACGGAGCGCTCGACGACATCGCCGGCATCTGCAACGAGCGCGGGAACGTGTTCGGCCTCATGCCGCATCCGGAGCGCGCAGTGGATCCGGTCACGGGCGGCACTGACGGTCGCGTGGTCTTCGAGTCGATCGTACGGCGCATGGCAGCGATCGGAGGCTGACATGTCGGTAACCATGACAGGACCGCTCGCGGCCTTCCTGCAAGGGCTAGCGTTCGCGCTGGTGGTGGGGTCGCTCTTCGTGATCGTGCATGCGCTTGGGCGCCGCGTCGAGCGGTGGCGGTGGCCATGGGTCCGCTGGGCGTGGGTGGTGCTCGCGGCCGAGTACGTTCTTTCGTTCGCGGCGCTGTTCATCTTCAAGGACCGAGACGTCGTGCTGACGGTGTTCGGCGTGTCGTACGTGACGGCGATCGTCGTCGTGGTCGCGTACCTGCTGCGCGTGGTGTTCCCGCCTCCCAAGCGCGACGACGGGTCGCCCTCTGAGCCTGGTGCCGTCGGGACCCCCGTGGCGCCGGCCGGGTCCGGCGCTGAGGCGCGCGACCTTCCCGAGGAGGACCTGTGATCCGCGAGGACCTGACGCCCGAGCTGGCCCCGAAGCTCGCTGTGGAGCTCGGTCTGAAGCCCGCAGAGTACGACCGCATCGTCGAGATCCTCGGGCGCACGCCGACGGTGACCGAGCTGTACATGTACTCGCTCATGTGGAGCGAGCACTGCTCGTACAAGCACTCCCGGCGCGTGCTCAAGCTGTTCCCGACAGAAGGCGAGCACGTCTTGCAGGGTCCCGGCGAGAACGCCGGTGTCATCTCGGTAGGCGACGGCTGGGCGGTCGCGTTCAAGATGGAGTCGCACAACCATCCGAGCGCCATCGAACCGTACCAGGGCGCCGCGACGGGCGTCGGCGGCATCATCCGCGACATCTTCACGATGGGGGCGCGTCCGATCGCCTCGCTGGACTCGCTGCGGTTCGGGCCGCTCGAGAAGCCGAGGCAGCGCTACCTGTTCGAGGGCGCCGTGGCCGGGATCGGCGGGTACGGCAACTGCATCGGCGTGCCCACCGTCGGCGGGGAGGTCTACTTCGAGGAGGCCTACGAGGGCAACTGCCTCATCAACGCGATGGCCGTCGGCCTCATGCGCGAGGAGCGCCTCACCCGCGCGGTGGCGGCAGGGCCAGGCAACCTGCTCCTGCTCATCGGCTCGACCACGGGTCGCGACGGCATCGGCGGCGCGAGCGTGCTTGCGAGCCAGGAGTTCGACGAGCGCGCCGAGGAGAAGCGACCGAGCGTCCAGGTGGGCGACCCGTTCGAGGAGAAGCTGCTCATCGAAGCGTGCCTGGAGCTTCTCGATCGCAAGCTCCTCGTCGCGCTCGGCGACCTGGGCGCGGCCGGGCTCACCTCGAGCGCAAGCGAGATGGCCTCGCGCGGTGGGGTGGGGCTTGAGATCGACGTGACGAAGGTGCCGCAGCGAGAAGAGGCGATGAAGCCGTTCGAGATCATGGTGTCCGAGTCGCAGGAGCGGATGCTCGCCGTCGTCACGCCTCAGAACCTCGCGGCTGCGCAGGCCGTCTGCGACAGGTGGGGGCTGCGCTCGACCGTGATCGGCCAGGTCACCGACACCGGGCGGTTCGTCGTGCGCGAGGGCGGCGCCGTGGTGGCCGACGTGCCTGCGGACTCGCTGGCTGGCGACGCACCCGTGTACGACCCGCCCGCCGAGCGGCCTGCGTACCTCGACAGGGTGCAGTCATTCGACTGGCACACAGTGCCGCACCCGGACTGCGGCTACCTGCTCGAAGACGCGTTCCTGGCCGTGCTGGCAAGCCCGAACGTATGCTCGAAGCGCTGGATCTGGGAGCAGTACGACCACCAGGTCATGCTGAACACAGCTGTGCTGCCCGGATCGGACGCGGCGGTCGTGCGCATCGGCGACACGGGCCGCGGCGAGATGACGCGGCGGGCGATCGCGCTGTCTTCGGACTGCAACGGGCGCTACTGCTACCTCGATCCGTACCTCGGAGCGCAGATCGCGTTCGCTGAGGCGGCGCGCAACGTTGCGTGCGCGGGTGCCGTCCCGGTGGCGATCACGGATTGCCTGAACTTCGGCAACCCCGAGAAGCCTGAGGTCTTCTGGACGTTCCGTGAAGCGGTGCGCGGTCTTGCGGACGCCTGCCGGTTCTTCGGCGTGCCGGTCGTATCGGGGAATGTGAGCTTCTACAACGAGAGCTTCGGTAACGCCATCTACCCGACGCCGACGGTGGGCATGGTGGGGCTGCTCGACGACGTGGAGAAGCGGTGCACGATGGCGTTCAAGCGCGAAGGCGACGTCGTGGTGCTCATCGGCGAGACCGACGACGATCTCGGCGGGAGCGAGTATCTGAAAGTCGTGCACGACGTGGTGGCCGGCCGCCCGCCCGCGCTCGACCTCGCATTGGAGCGCGACGTGCAGGCGACGGTCATCGAGGCGATTCGCGGAGGCATCGTGAACGCCGCGCACGACTGCTCGGAAGGCGGCCTGGGGATCGCGCTCGCCGAGTGCTGCCTTGCCGGGAGCATCGGTGCGAACGTCTACCTCCCTGACGACCTGCCGCCCGCCGTCGCGCTGTTCTCGGAGACGCAGAGCCGCATCGTCGTCACCTGCGCTCCCGAGCAGACAGACGGGCTCATCGAGATCTGCGACCGGCACGAGGTTCCGTTCTCGGTGCTCGGCACGGTCGGTGGCGACGCGCTCGTCTTCGACGAGGAGACGCGCTTCCCGCTCGAGCGTCTGCGCGAGGCGCACGAGCGCACGCTGGAGCGGTTCGTCGGCACCGCCGAGGCGGTCGCTGGGCTGACGGAGTGAGCCGTCCGTGAGCGTGGTATGCTACGCGCGTCCGGCTCCGGCAACGAGGTCCACGCGAGCATGACCGGCCACCTGCTCCCACCCACCACCGTCGCGGAACGGCCCGACCGTCCCGAGGAAGCGTGCGGCGTCTTCGGCGTCTACGCTCCTGGCGAGGACGTGGCGCGGCTGACGTACTTCGGGCTGCACGCGCTGCAGCACCGCGGGCAGGAGTCTGCTGGCATCGCGGTAGGCGACGGGCACACGCTCACGGTGGTGAAGAACCTCGGCCTCGTCCCGCAGGTCTTCAAGGAAAGCGACCTGGCGACGCTGCAAGGCCACGTCGCCATCGGCCACACGCGGTACTCGACGACCGGCGCGAGCTCCAAGTGGGAGAACGCGCAGCCGATGCTCTCGTCGATCGGGCCGAACACGATCGCGCTGGCGCACAACGGCAATCTGGTGAACACCCTCGAGCTCCGCCAGCAGCTCAAAGGCGCCGGCTTCCGTTTCCGCTCGACGACCGACTCGGAAGTGATCGCGTCGCTCGTCGACCACTTCACCCAGCGGCACAACTCCATCAGGGGCGGAATCCGCGAGACGATGCAGCTCATCTCTGGCGCCTACTCGGTGGTGCTGATGACCGAAGAGGCGCTGTACGCGTTCCGCGATCCGCACGGCGTGCGTCCGCTCGCCTTGGGGAGCCTCGCAGGCGGCGGATGGGTGGTCGCCTCCGAGACGTGCGCGCTCGACATCGTGGGCGCGGCGTGGGTGCGCGACGTACGCCCCGGGGAGATGATCAAGGTCGGGGCGCGGGGGCTTCAGAGCGAGCAGGCGGTTCCCGAGTCGCGCCATGCGCTGTGCATGTTCGAGTTCGTGTACTTCGCGCGTCCCGACAGCGTGCTTCTCGACTGCTCGCTCTACGAGGCGAGGATGCGGATGGGCGAGGCGATGGCGCGCACGGCTCCGGCCGACGCTGACCTGGTGATCGGCGTGCCGGACACAGGGGGTCCTGCCGCCGTCGGCTTCGCGAAGGCGAGCGGCATCCCATACGCAGAAGGGCTCGTCAAGAACCGGTACGTTGGCCGCACGTTCATCTCGCCGACGCAATCGCTCCGCCAGCAGGGCATCCGGCTCAAGCTGAACCCGCTCAAGCACGTGATCGAAGGCAAGCGGCTCGTCGTCGTCGACGATTCCATCGTGCGCGGCAACACCACCAGGCAGCTCGTCGCGTTGCTCAAAGATGCTGGCGCGAGCGAGGTGCACATGCGCATCACCTCTCCGCCGGTGAAGTGGCCGTGCTTCTACGGCATCGACACCGACACGCAAGAGCAGCTCATCGCGTCCGACCACACCGTCGAGGAGATCCGAGCACACATCGGCGCGGACTCGCTCGCGTACCTGTCTGTCGAGGACATGGTGGCGGCGACAGGGCGCCCCGCAGGCGAGTACTGCCTCGCGTGCTTCACCGGCGAGTACCCGATCGAGATCCCCGAGTCGGTCCGTCGCGGGAAGTTCCGCATCGAGGCGCCGGTGAGATGACAGACGCGGGCGTGCTCGCGGGCGCGGTGGCGGAAGGCGGGCGCCTCGCGCTCGCGTACAACCCGCTCGCGTCCGCGCTTGCGGCCGTCGGCGCCGGTCTTCTGGCGGGCTTTCGCGGCGCTCGGCGCTGGCACGGTGCGCTGGCGGCCGTCACCGTGCTCGGGGGCTGGGCGCTGGGGGACGGTGCCGCGGTCGCCGGAGCGCTCGCCGCGGCGTCTGCACGCGCACATCCTGTGGCGGAGCCCATGCTCGCAATCGGCGTGTGGGCTTCAGGGGGCCTCGTGATCGGGTACGCCATGCCGGCCGCGGTCGGTGTCTTCGTCGGGCGGCGGGTGTTCTTCGGCACCGGCAGGCTCGCGGCGGCAAGCGTCGGGCTGGGGACGGCGCTCGCGCTCGCGGTGGTGATGCGTGCGGCAGGGTGAGGAACCCGGCCGAGTGGACGGCGGTGCTCGCTCTCGCCTGCGCGTCGGGTAGAATGATGGTTCCAGGCGGAGGAGGAGCACCGTGGCCGACGAGCAGCGC
The DNA here is from genome assembly GCF_023371205.1 of Parvivirga hydrogeniphila. Lineage (NCBI taxonomy): Bacteria > Bacillati > Actinomycetota > Coriobacteriia > Anaerosomatales > Anaerosomataceae > Parvivirga > Parvivirga hydrogeniphila. The sequence continues at coordinate 29,158 of NZ_JAMCCO010000001.1, read as the reverse complement.
CCCATCACCTATCGCGACGCCGGTGTCGACATCGACGAAGGCGCGCGTGCCGTCGAGCGCATCCGCGCGCACGTGCGCTCGACCTATCGGCCCGAGGTCATCGGCGACATCGGCGGCTTCGGTGGCATGTTCTCGGCGGCCGCCTTCAAGGACATGGACGACCCGGTGCTCGTGAGCAGCACCGACGGTGTCGGCACCAAGCTCAAGGTGGCGCAGCTGCTCGACCGTCACGACACGGTCGGCATCGACCTGGTGGCGATGTGCGTTAACGACGTGCTCGCGGTGGGTGCGGAGCCGCTGTTCTTCTTGGACTACATCGCGATCGGCTCGCTTTCCGCGCAGAAGGTGGAAGCGATCGTCAGCGGCATCGCAGAGGGATGCCGCCAGGCCGGTTGCGCGCTGATCGGCGGGGAGATGGCCGAGCATCCTGGCACGATGGCGCCTGACGACTACGATCTTTCTGGCTTCTGCGTGGGTGTCGTCGATCGGGGCGCCGCGGTCACCGGGGAGAGCATCGCGCCGGGCGACGTCGTGCTCGGCATCGCGTCGAGCGGGCTGCACTCCAACGGCTACTCGCTCGTGCGCAAGGCGCTCGTCGAAGGCGCAGAGGGCGCGCTCGAGCTTCCGAACGCGGCGCTCGGCGGCGGCACGCTCGCGGACGCGCTCCTTCAGCCGACCCGCATCTACGTCCGGCCGGTGTTGGACGCGCTGCGTGCGGTCGGCGGCATCAAGGGCATGGCGCACATCACGGGCGGCGGCATCACGGAGAACCTCGCGCGTGTGCTTCCCGGAGGATTCGAAGCGCGGGTCGTGCTGGGATCGTGGCGCGTCCCGGGAATCTTCTCGCTCGTGCAGCGGGCGGCGGCCCTGCCGGACGACGAGATGCTCCGGACCTTCAACATGGGCGTGGGGTTCGCGCTGGTGTGCGACGAGCGCCGCGCTGCCGAGGTGGCGGCGCGTCTGACCGCGTCTGGCGAGCGCGTGTTCGAGATAGGCACCATCGTGGAAGGCGAGGGCGGTGTGAGCTATGTCTGATCTCGCAGAGGAGCCGGTGCTGGACGAAGAGGTCTTCTCGCTGCTCGAGGAGGAGCCGCCTCCGCGGCGCCTGCGCGTCGGGGTTCTGATCTCGGGAAGCGGCACGAACCTGCAGGCGCTGATCGATGCGAGCGCGTCGGGCTACCTGGACGCGAAGATCGCCGTGGTGGTCTCCAACAAGCACGACGCCTTCGGCCTTGAGCGTGCCCGCCGCGCCGGCGTGCCCGCCGTGGTCGTGGACCGCGCGCGGTACGACAGCAGCTTTGCGTACAACGCTGCGATCGCGGACGTTCTGAAGGAGCACGGCGTCGATCTCGTGGTGATGGCGGGGTACATGCGCTTGCTCGGCAAAGAGGTGCTCGCGGCGTTCCCTAACCGCGTGATGAACCTGCACCCGTCGCTTCTGCCTGCCTTCGCGGGCGCCTCGGGCATCAAAGACGCCTTCGAGTACGGTGTGAAGGTCACCGGCGTCACCGTGCACTTCGCAGACGAGCACCTCGACCACGGGCCGATCATCTGCCAGGAGCCTGTCCGTGTGGAGGAAGGCGACACGCTAGAGACGCTCGAGGCGAAGATCCACGAGGTCGAGCACCGGCTGATCGTCGAGGCGGTGCGGTTGTTCGAGCAGGGACGGCTGCTCATCGAGGGCCGCAGGGTGCGCGTGCTGCCTGAGCCTGACGAGGGTTCCGGCGGCAGGTCTCACATAGGTTTAGATTCCGTTTAGATGTCCGTGTCACGCTTCGTCCATCGGGGACGTGTCGCGGTGAGAGGGGGCGCTGCGGCCGTCCCTCCTTCGTGCGCACGGCGGTGGTGCCGATGAACGTGCGCATCGACGTTCCCCGAGATGCCGTGACCGGCCACTGGCCTACCGTCGCGCTGCGCGAGACCTGTCGCGTCGCGCTTGACCGGTCGGTGCCGCTCTGGCCGTACCACCGTCGGCGGCTCGCAGCAGGCGGATGCAGCGACCCGGTGCTTGCCGCGGTCGAGAGCGCCGCAAAAAGCGCGCTTGCCAAGCTCCCGGACGGCATCTCCAGCCGGACGCGGCTGACCGCTCTCGTGGATCCGAACGCCGGCGTGTCGGTGGTGGTGCAGCGCCGGCTGAGCTCGCTCGATGCGCCGACCGGCATCGTGGGCGTCCCGGTTGTGGTTGCCGAGGCTCCCACGCTGCCGCGCGGCGCGGCGAAGCCGGCGGACCGCACGCCGTGGGACGATGCACAGCGCGCGGCGGTGGCTGCCGGAGGCAACCAGGCGATCCTCGTGACGCCGGACGGCAGCGTCATCGACGGCGGTACCGCCGCGATCATCGTCCGCACCGGCAGCGTGGCGCTCGCTCCGCTGTCGCCGCCCGCGACTGCGAGCGTCGCGCTGGCGTGGGCCCTGGACCACGCCGCCCGCCTCGGCGTCAGCATCCGTCAGGCGCCGTTGTCGCTCGCGCAGCTTGAGGAGGCCGACGAGGTGGTGTACCTGAACGCGTTCGGCGGCGCCCGCGCCGATCGCCGCGGCGAGCGTTCGCTCGCGTGCGCCATCCAAGCGGAGCTCGACCGGTTCTGGCTTCCCCGGCGCGGGTAAGATAAAAGGTATTGTCGTGAGGCGCGCTGGACGGCCGCCTCGTGTCGGACGGGGGTCACAGCATGTCTGAGGTTCGTGGACCTGCCATCGCCGTCGAGGACCTGCGGTTCTCGTACGGGGAGATCCAGGCGGTCAAAGGCATCTCGTTCGAGGTGATGCCCGGTGAGATCCTCGGCTTCCTCGGTCCGAACGGTGCGGGCAAGTCGACGACGATCAAGATGCTCATCGGGCTGCTGCCGCCGCAGGGCGGGACAGCGACCGTGCTCGGCACTGACGTGGGGCTTGACGACCCCGGCCTGCAGGCACGCATCGGCGTCTGTTTCGAGGAGAAGAACCTCTACTTGAACATGACTGCGCGCGAGAACCTTGCGTTCTTTGCGGCGCTCTTTGGCGTGAAAGACGCCGACATCGACGGCGCGCTCCGGCGCGTCGGGCTTGCAGACCGCGCGAACGACCGCGTCAAGACGTTCTCGAAAGGCATGCGGCAACGGATGATGATCGCTCGCGCGTTCATCAACCGCCCGGATGTGCTCTTCTTGGACGAGCCGACCGACGGGCTCGATCCGGTGACCGCCGCTGCGATCCGTGCCACCATCAAGGAGGAAGCGGAGCGCGGTGCGGCGGTGTTGCTCACGACGCACGATATGTTCGAGGCCGACGAGCTCTCGGACCGTGTCGCGTTCATGAACGAAGGCCGCATCGTTGCGCTCGACACGCCTGAGAACCTCAAGCTGAAGCACGGCACGCGAGCGGTTCGCGTACGGCTGCGCGATGGCGAGGGCGTGCGCGAGGAGGTGCTGCCGCTCGGCGACAGCGAAGCGTCGGCGCGGCTGGCCGAGCTCGCCGCATCGCCCGACTTGCTCACCATCCACACAGAGGAGGCCACGCTTGAGCAGATCTTCATCAGGCTGACGGGCAGGGGGCTTGCGGGATGAGGCGCACGGTCTCACGGGTGGCGATCGTGTTTGCGCTGCTCAAGAAGGAGCTCGTCGCGTACGCGCGGGACACCGTCTACCTCGCGCTCACCCTCGTGGTGCTCATCGCTGCTCCGCTGCTGTTCCGCGCGATGCCGGACCGCGTGGACGAGGAGCTCGTGCTGGCGATCTGCCCGCCGGTCGAGCGGCTGCTTGAAGGCTCTACCGAGGCGCTCCGAGCGCTCGGCGCCTCAGAGGCGGACATCGCGCGGATTCGCCAGGCGGACCTGACGAACCAAAAGGGGCTGCTGCTCGTCGAGTTCGATGACGCGGCGAAGATGCGGGCGGCGATCGAGGGGTCGCTCGAGGTGTGGCGCGCTTCCGACGGCACGCTCGTCTTTGTTGACACGACGGCTGGCGAGAAGCGGCCGCGGGGCGCCGAGCGCGTGGACGTGCAGGTCGGCGTCGCGTTCCCGGAGCGTTTTCTCGCCGACCTTGTTGCGGGCGCACGCGGGATCGAGGTGACGGTCTACACGCACGCTTCCGCTCCGCCCGAGCTCAGGCAGGCTGTGACGAGCTTCGTGCGGGAGGCCGCGTTCGAGATCGCAGGCGATGAGCTGCCGGTGCGGTTCCCGGACGAGAAAGACGTCGTGCTCGGGACCGACCGGCTGGGCGACCAGGTCTCGCTTCGCGAGAAGATGCGCCCGATGCTCCTGTTCGTGGTGTTGATGATGGAGACGTTCTCGATGGCCTCGCTCGTCTCCACCGAGGTGCTTGAGAGAACCGTGACCGCGGTGCTCGTCACGCCCGCGAAAGTCTCCGACTTCATCGCCGCAAAGACCATCTTCGGCACGCTCGTGTCGTTCACGCAGGCCCTGATCGTGCTCGCGCTCATCGGCGGGCTGACGGCGTCGAGCTGGTCGGTCGTGCTGGCGGTGCTCGCTATCGGCGCCGTGATGTTCACGGGGATCGCGCTCATCGTCGGCGCTGCAGGCAAGGACTTCATCGGGCAGCTCTTCTACGCGATGCTGTTCACTGTGCCCCTGCTCATACCGGCGTTCGCGGTGCTGTTCCCAGGGTCCGTCGCTCCCTGGGTGCGCGTCTTGCCGACGTTCCCCATCATCGACGTGCTCGTGAAGGCCACGGTCTACGGAGGCGGATGGCGCGAGGCGGCCGGGTCGCTCGTGTACGCCCTCGCGTGGCTCGCCGTCCTGTTCGGCGCCGGGGTCGTAGCGCTGAGACGGAAGGTGGCATCGCTATGAGTCCGCGGCTGACGGCCACGATCCTCAAGAAGGACTTCGCCTCAGGGACGCGCTCGCCCGTGTTCCTGTGGGCGCTCGTGCTGCCGCTCGCGATCACGCTCGTGCTGCAGGTGGCGTTCGGCTCGCTGTTCCAGCCGAAGCCCCGGCTTGGCATCGTCGACCACGGGTCGTCCCAGGTCGTGCGTGCCGTGCAAGCCGCAGATGGCATCCGGGTGCGGGTCTTCGAGGACCCCGAGGCACTGCGCGAGGCGGTGGAGGCGAACGACGTGGATGCCGGCCTTGTGCTTCCGCGCGGCTTCGACGAGGCCGTGAAGGCGGGCGCGCGGCCGACGCTCACCTTCTGGATGAGCGGCGAGAGCTACGCGGCCAACCGCATCGTGCTCGCGGTGACGACGATCGATCTGCTGCGCACGCTCCAAGGCGCGCGTCCGCCGGTCGAGGTGCGTGTGGAAAGCGTCGGCGAGGCGGGTCTGCCCATTTCGGTGAGGCTGGTGCCGCTCATCGTGTTCTACGCGCTCGTGATGGCGGGGCTGTTCGTCCCGAGTTCCAGCCTCGTGGAGGAGAAGGAGCAAGGAACGCTCAAAGCGCTTCTGGTGACGCCGGCGAGGACGACCGACGTCCTCGTGGCGAAGTGGACGCTCGGCGTGGTCCTTGCGAGCGCAATGTCGGTCGTGACCCTCGTGCTGAACCGCGCGCTCGGCTCGAACTGGCCGGAAGTCCTCGTCGTTGTCGCAGTGGCAGCGATGCTCACCTCTGCGCTCGGCATCGTCGTGGGCGCGCTCGCCTCCGATTCGCAGATGCTCTTCGGCATCGTGAAGGGCTCCGGCATCTTCCTGTTCGCGCCGGTGGCCTTCTACCTGTTCCCGGACTGGCCGCAGTGGATCGCCAGGCTGTTCCCGCTGTACTGGATCATCGACCCCATCTGGCGCGTCGCGGTGCTGGGGGGCCACCTGTCCGAGGTGGCGTCCGAGATCGGCGTCGCGCTCGGCATCACCGTGGCGCTGGGGGCGCTCGCGCGGTCGCTCTCGAAGCGCATGCAGCTGCAGATCGCGACGCGGTGACGCAGGGGGCGCTCCGCTGGCGCAGGGCGGCCGCAAGACGAGGGCGGCGGATCGCGTCCGTCTGGTATCATCCCGCGGGGAACGCTCACGCAGACGCGAGAGCGCTCGTTGTGTATGCGGAACGATGTGACTGGGAGGCTGCGCTATGACACGAGCGTGGAAGGGGTTGGCGGTCGTGACGGCCACCGCGCTGCTCGCGGTCGCTGCCGTGGGCTGCGGTTCGCGGAGCAGCGAGGAGCCGACGAGCGAGCAGGCGAAGACGGTGAAGATCGGGTTCGCAGCGCCGCTCACGGGCGACAACGCGGTGTACGGCCGCGGCATGCAGCGCGCGGTGCAGATGGCCATCGACGAGGCCAACGCGAGCGACCGGGTCAAGCAGGCGGGCGTCCGCTTCGAGCTGTCCGCGCAAGACGACCAGGGAGACCCGAAGCAGGCCGTGAACGTCGCGACGCTGCTCGCAGGCGATCCGGCGGTGGTGGGCGTGGTCGGCCACTTCAACTCCGGGTGCTCGATCCCGGCATCGGCCGTCTACCAGCAGGCCGGGCTCGCGATGGTATCGGTCTCGTCGAATCCTCAGCTCACGGCGCAGGGATTCGACGTCGTCAACCGCATCGTCGCGAAGGACGACACGCAGGGCTCATTCGCTGCCGACCTCGTGTACGACAAGCTCGGCATCCGCAAAGTGGCCGTGCTCGATGACTCGACGCCGTACGGGAGCGGGCTTGCTGCTGAGTTCGTGAAGCGGTTCGCGGCCAAGGGCGGCACGGTGGTAGTGCAGGAGAAGGTGCAGGCCAAAGACGTCGACTTCTCCGCGCTCGTCACGCGCATCAAGTCGACGAGGCCCGAGGCGATCTACTATGGCGGCGCGCACACCGAAGGCGCGCTGCTGTCCAAGCAAGCGAAGGAGAGCGGCCTGAAGGTGCCCGTCATCGGCGGCGACATGCTGTATTCGGCCGAGTACATCTCGATCGCCAGGCCGGAGAACGCCGAAGGCGACATCTGCACGAGCCTCGGGCTGCCGCTCGAGCAGCAGCCGAAGGGCGTGGAGTTCAAAGCCGCGTACAACAAGCGGTACGGCGAGGACCCGGAGGCGTACGACTCGTACGCGTACGACTCGGCCTGGATCATCATCGAAGCGGTGCTCCAGGCCGGCGCCGATCGCGGTGCGGTCGCGAAGGCCGTCCGTGGCATCACCTACGACGGCGTGACGGGCACGACCTCGTTCGACGAGAACGGCGACACGCGCAACCAGGTGATCTCGGCGTATCGCGTCGAGGGAGGCGCGTGGAAGCAGCTGCTCGACCAGTAGCGCGTCGAAGTCGAGAACAGCGACGGCCCCGGTGCACGCGCCGGGGCCGTTTGGCACAATAGGCGCACACGGCAGACGGACGAAGGGCGGCAGGGGCATGGATCTCGTGAAGGTCAGGCGCGCGCTCATCTCGGTGACGGACAAGACCGGCGTGGTGGAGCTCGCGCGAACGCTCGCGGACGAGTTCGGCGTCGAGGTGGTCTCCACCGGCGGCACCGCGAAGGTGCTCGAAGAGGCCGGCGTCTCAGTCCGGCCGATCGAGGACCTCACGGGCTTCCCGGAGATGATGGACGGTCGGGTGAAGACCCTGCACCCGAAGGTGCACGGCGGGCTGCTCGCGCGGCGTGACTCCGACGAGCACATGCGCCAGGCCGAGGAGCACGGGATCGGCATGATCGACCTCGTGGTCGTGAACCTCTACGCGTTCGAGAAGACGGTCGCGCGCGACGGGGTCACCGAGGAGGAGGCGATCGAGAACATCGACATCGGCGGGCCCAGCATGCTGCGCTCGGCCGCGAAGAACTTCGCGAGCGTGTGCGTCGTCACGGACCCCGCCTGCTACGCCTCGCTCGTCGAGGAGCTGCGCGCCAACGGAGGGTGCACCACGCTCGCGACGCGCCGCGCGTACGCCACGGAGGTCTTCCGCCTCACGAGCGCGTACGACAGCGCGATCTGGATGTACCTGTCGGGCTACCGCGCGCAGCGCTTCCCGCACGAGGTGCGCTTCCGTCTCGAGAAGGTGCAGGACCTGCGGTACGGCGAGAACCCGCACCAGCAGGCCGCGTTCTACCGCTTCGTCGATGCGGCCGAGCACACGCTCGCGCGCGCGGAGCAGATCCAAGGCAAAGAGCTGTCCTACAACAACATCCTCGACACGGACGCGTGCTGGGCAGCGGTGCGCGAGTTCGACGAGCCCGCGTGCGTGATCGTGAAGCACACGAACCCGTGCGGCGTGGCCGTGGCAGCAGACGTCGTGGAGGCGTACAAGCGCGCCCACGAGGCCGACCCCGTCTCCGCGTACGGCGGCGTGATGGCCTTCAACCGGACCGTGCCCGCCGCGCTCGTCGAGGCGATCTCAGCGAACAAGCAGTTCGTCGAGGTGATGATCGCGCCGGACTTCGAGCCCGGGGCGCTCGAGCTTCTCGCAGCGAAGCCGAACCTGCGCGTGCTCCGCACGGGCGGCGTGCGGCCCACCGGCGGCCACTACGAGTCGCGAGCGGTGGAAGGCGGCATGCTCGTGCAGACGTCAGATGCGGTGGCCGAAGATCCCGCGGCGTTCCGGGTGGTGACGAAGCGGCAGCCGACCTCGGAGGAGATGGAGCAGCTCCTCTTCGCGTGGAAGGTCGCCAAGAGCGTGAAGAGCAACGCCATCGTGCTCGCGCGCGACTTCGTGAGCGTCGGTGTGGGCGCGGGGCAGATGAACCGCGTGAACTCGGCCCGCATCGCAGTGGAGGCGGCCGGCGAGAAGGCGACAGGAGCGGTCGCGGCGAGCGACGCCTTCCTCCCGTTCGCCGACACGCTCGAGGTCGTCGCGGCGGCCGGGGTGACGGCCCTCATCCAGCCGGGCGGCTCCATCCGCGACGAGGAAGTCATCGCGCGTGCGGACGAGCTTGGCGTGGCGATGGTCTTCACCGGCGTGCGCCACTTCAGGCACTAGCGCCACACCCCGACGGGTATTACAGTTCGTCGTGTGGGCCTCGAACGGTCTCGCGAAAGGACGCTCGCAATGAAGCTCTCGTTCCGGTCCCGGCTGCTTGCAAGCCTCGTCCCGGCTGTGGTGGTCGTACTGGCAGCGGCAGGGCTCTTCGGGGCCCAGCGGTTCTCGCGCGTCATGGAGGAGCAGGGCCAGCAGGCCGCAGACCTGCACATCCAGGTGGCGCGCGACATCCTGGCCGAGCGCATGCGGTCGGTGGAGTCGGCGGCGCGGGTCATCGCGCAGGACCCCGCGATCTCGCAGAGCGAGAATGGGGCGCACGGCGCGCTCGGCGTTGCGCTCTCGAGGCAGTCCGGGCCGCTCGGACTGACCTACGCGGCGGTCATCGAGCCCGATGGCACCGTGGCGGGCACGAGCATGGCCACGCAGCCGTTCACGACATCGTGGAACTACCTCGTCCGAGGGCTCTCTTCCAGCGAACCGACGGTGTCGATCGAGATCGTTCCTGGAAGCGAGCTCGAGAAGCTCGGGCTTCGGGGCTCGCTCGAAGTGCCGATGAAAGAGACGCCCAACGGCACCGTGGTTCCGGGAGAGAACGAAGGCGCGCTGTCGGTCGTGGCGGTGGTCCCGGCAGGCGACCGTCGCGTGGTGGCGGTCCGAACGCTCGTGAAGGACTTCGACCTCGTCGATTCTGTGACTGCGAAGGTCGGGGGGACGGCGACGCTCTTCCAGCGTGGCGTGCGGATCGCGACCACCGTGCGCAACGCCGCCGGGGAGCGCGCGATCGGGACCGCCGTGTCCGACGCGGTGCGCAAGAAGACGCTCTCGGAGCGGCAGACGTACCGGGGCGACGCGTTCGTCGTGAACAAGACGTACATCACCGTGTACGAGCCGCTGAAGAACAGCGCAGGCGACGTCGTCGGAATGCTGTACGTCGGCGTCGACAAGTCGCCATACGTGCGGACCACGCGCTCCTACGCGCTCGCGATGGGCGGCGTCGCCCTGCTCGCGATCGTCGTCGTGGTGCTCCTTGCGTACAACGTGAGCAGGGCGGTGGGCCGTCCTCTGAGCGCGATGCAACAGGCCGCGAGCCGCGTCGCCACCGGCGACCTCACCGTGCAGGTCCCATCGGCGGGCTACCGTGAGGTGGAACAGCTCGCAGGCTCGTTCAACGAGATGACGAAGGGCCTGCGCACCATCATCTCCCAGGTCGAGAGCGCCGTGATGCAGCTTCGCGCCGTTGCGGGCGAGATCGCTGCGGCGTCGCGAGCGTCCGCGGAGCACTCGTCGATGCAAGCGTCGTCCGTGGCCCAGTCCACTGCCGCTCTCGAAGAGCTCGTGCGCAGCTTCGAATCGGTCACGGCAGGCGCGAAGCACGTGCTCGGGATCGCCGAAGACGCGCTCGAGTCGGCGCAAGACGGCGCCAAGCACGTCGTAGGGACGGCGCGCGCGATGGACGAGGTGGCCGCGAAGGCTCGCGAGATGGCAGAAGCGGCTTCTGCGATGGCTTCCGTGACGAGCGACATCGAGGAGATGACCGCCATCATCACCAACATCGCGGGTCGCACGAAGATCCTCGCGCTCAATGCGGCTATCGAGGCGGCGCGTGCCGGCGAGGCGGGCAAGGGCTTCGCGGTCGTCTCGTCCGAGATCCGCGGGCTTGCAGAGTCGGTCAACGAGTCGGCGGGCCACATCGACGAGCTCGTGACGAACATCGAAGCCGCCATCCGGCGCCTGGAGCAGCTCGCGGAGGTCCAAGCGACGCTCACGGAGCAGGCAGCCGGCGAGAGCCACGCATCGCGCGAGGCGTTCGACCAGATCGTGCGCCAGATGGAAGACACCACGCTCGCAGCGAAGCAGATCGCAGAAGCGGCCGCGCAGCAGGACCGCGCCGCCGACCAGGTCGTTCAGGCGATGCAGCAGGTGAGCGTGAGCTCGCACGAGACGGCCGCGGCAGCCGAACAGCTCGCGGAATCCGCGAGCGCCGTGGACGCGGAGACGGAGCGTCTCATCGCGGCCATCAGCAGGTTCAAGACGAAGTAGCGGGCGGGCTCACTTCACGACGACGAGGTGCGGGTACGGGATGACGATGCCGTGCTCGGCGAATGCTGCGGTCACGCGCTTGATGAACTCGCTGCGTATCGCGAACTGGTCTGCGTAGGTGGGCGAGCGGAGGACGACCGTCACGCCGATCCCGGAGTCCTCCAGGGCACGGAAGCGGACAGCAGGCTCGTAGTCGGCAAGCGCAGGCGCGAGGTCGGCCACCGTGGCCGCCGCCACGTCTGACGCCACGCGTTCGACGAGGTCGAGGTCGCTTCCGTACGCCACCGTGAACTCCACCGGAACGCTCAGCGGCTGCTCGGGCAGCGCGTGGTTGGTGACGATGGACTGCGCGAGCTTGGCGTTGGGCATGACGACGAGATTGCCGCCTTGCGCGAGGAGCGTCGTGTACCGCCAGGTGACGTCCTGGACGACGCCTTCCTGCCCCGTGTCGAGCGTGATGTGGTCGCCAGGGCGGATCTGGCGAGATGCGAGCAGCTGGAGTCCCGCGAAGAGGTTCGAGAGCGTGTCTTGCAGCGCGAGCGCGACGGCCAGGCCGCCGACGCCGAGCGCGGTGAGGACGGGCGTCACCGAGATGCCGAGCGCGTTCAGCACGAGCAGCGCGCCCAAGGCCACCACGCCGATGCGCGTGAGGTTGACGAAGATGCTCGTGGACGGAAGCGGCCCGTCCGGCGACTGGACGTACTCGCGCACAAGGCCGACCGCGACGCGCGTCGCTGCGACGGTGAGCGTGATCCCGCCTGCGACGAGCAGCAGCCGCGAGAAGAGCGCGTCAGCGGCGGGAGCGAGCGGCTCTGCGCGAAGGCGGAGCAGCCCGGCCGCGATGCCGAGCCACCACGCGGGCATCCCGCGCAGCCCGGCGACGATCGGTGCTCCGGTGCGTGCGGCCTTCGTGGCGAGCGACTTGAGCGTGCGGCTCCCCACAGCCTGCAGCACGACGCCTGCTGCGGCGCCCCCGGCGACGTGCGCGGCGAGCAGGCCGATCTGTTCGAGCGATGCTCCAAGGACGGTCATGGTTCCTCCTTCGCGCAACAATGGTACCGCTTCACGCCGGAGCTGCCGCGCGTTTCTCGCGCGTGCGCCGTCCGCGCCCGTTTGACCGCGAGCACACCAGTCGCTAGACTACCCTTTGCGCTTCGGGCCGGAGGTCCGGTCCAGGTCGCGGGCCGTTAGCTCAGCTGGCAGAGCAGGGGACTTTTAATCCCAAGGTCGCAGGTTCGAGACCTGCACGGCCCACCACGAGCATACGGGCCCCCATCGTCTAGCGGCCAAGGACTCCGCCCTTTCAAGGCGGCAACAGGGATTCGAATTCCCTTGGGGGCACCAGACCATGCAGGGCGCCTCGCTCACGCGGGGCGCCTTTCGTTCTGGTCTGCGAGCCCTGCTAGAATGCAGGGCGTGCACGGCGTGGGCGGTTAACTCAGCGGGAGAGTGCCTCCCTTACAAGGAGGAAGCCGGGGGTTCGAATCCCTCACCGCCCACCATCGCTCGGTCGGCTGCGGGGCTGGGCGTGGGGCCAGGAGCGACACGCGGGTCGGCAATCGGGAGGCTCGAGAGAGGGTCATCAGTGCGCGCTCGGAGTCGAGGGGGAAGCGCCCTGGTTGCCTGGCCAGGATGAGACGTATATGATGGCTACATGTCTACTCAGAGTGAACATATATCTATCCTGAATGAACTCACGTTCAGAACGACTGAAAACCCGACGGTTCAAGAGCGGGTTCTCGGGCTGTTGCTGGATTCCGGTGGCGAAGAGCTCACCGAGTCCGATGTCCGTGCCTCGCTCGACCTCCCGCGCGCGACCGCACATGTCGCGCTGCGCTCGCTCGTAACGCAGGGTCTGGTTCAGGACCGTCGAATCGGTCGGTCGCGACTGTACTGGGTCGACGGGGAGGACGCGCTCATCAAGGCTCTGAAAGCGGCGCGCTCTATCCGCCGCGCGCGTATCGCCCTTTATCCGGTTCGCCACAAGGTCGTGCTTGCAGTGCTCTATGGCAGCTCTGCCACGGGCGATGATCGCCGAGGCAGCGACATCGATCTTCTTGTGGTCGCCGAGGACAAGGATGCGGTGCTTCAGGAGCTTGCGCGCCATCAGTGGCTTCAGCCAGTGGTGATGACATCGGGTGAGCACATGCGCCTGATCGCTGAGGGCGGGAGCTTCGCGGCGGCCGTCGCGCGAGGCACGGTCATCTGGAGGCGGCCATGAGCGAGTTTGAGAAGTGTCTCAAACGTGGTGGGCTGAAACCGCTGCGGGATGTCGGCGCCGACGTCGTTCGCAGAGAACTCCATGCCGCCCGTTCCGATCTGGAGGATGCAGAAAGGCTGCTTGAGCTCGGCATGGTCAAACGCGCGACCATAACTGCGTACTACGCCATGTTCCACGCTGCGCGCGCAGCTGTCCTCCATGCCGGCTACGCCGAGAAGAGCCACTACTGCTTGCTCGTGGCGTTTCGCGACCTGTACGCAGCAACTGATGAGGGCCGCGAGCTCGCAATCGGCATCGAGCGCGCCCGTGTGCTTCGCGAGAACGCAGACTACCACGGGGATTTCTCGGAAGACGCCGCCGAGGCATCCACACACGTCGCACGACGTTTCGTCCGGTTCGTCGAGCGGGTCCTTCAGCAGAACGCGTGAGCCGCTCATGCGGCTGCCTCGCCCGCGCGCCGTTCGAACCGGCCAACCCAGGCTCAGCCTCTCACAGGCTTCCTCATGTTTGCAGGCGCTCGCGAGCGTCCGGCGAACATGACCGCCGAGGGGGGACTGTTCCGGAACGTCAAGGGGGAACGTATGCTCGACGAACGCATCCGAACCGACGACGAGTCGCTCGGCAGACGACGCTACCACGTGAACAAGCAGCGCGCAGTGGAGCGGTCGCTCGAACGGTGGCGGCACGGGTTGAAGGCGGACTGGCATCTGCTCAGCCGCGACGACGTGGCGAACATGGCCTACATCGCAGGCGAGCTGTGGGCGACGCTTGCGCGCGACGAGTGGGAGAGCGTGCACTTCAGCAAGCTCGGGCTTCACGAGACCCGTCTCATCGTGGCGCACGCCGATCGGCTCCGGCGCCACGGTGCCCGGCACGAGGAGACCATCGCCGAGGTCATGCGGCTGGTGGAGCAGGCGCGCGTCCGGTCCGAGGCGGGGGCGTTCGACGCGAGAGCCGATCAGTCGCCAGCGTGATCGACGGGCGCTGCCTGCTCGCCGCGCTCGTAGAGGAGCCACAGCGCGTGCGTTCCAAGCTCCGCGCCGCCTGATTCGTGCAGCCGCGCGTACAGGCGCTCCGCCAGGCCGAGCCCTGGCAGCGCAAGGCCGAGCGTCCGCGCCTCGTCGAGCGCGATGCGCAGGTCCTTCACGAAGTGCTTCACGTAGAAGCCCGGAGCGAAGTCGCCTGCGAGGATGCGCGGGCCGTACGCGCCCCACGACCACGAGTTCGCGCCGCCGCCGGAGAGCGCCGCGTGCACGCGTGCGAGGTCGAGCCCCGCGGCCTTCGCGTACTGGAGCGCCTCGATGAGCCCGAGCATCGTGCCGGCGATGCCGATCTGGTTCGCCATCTTCGTGTGCTGCCCGGCGCCCGGTCCGCCCATCAAGGTGACCGTCTTGCCCATCACCTCGAACAGCGGTAGCGCACGCTCGTAAGCGGCCGCATCGCCGCCGACCATGATGGTAAGCGTCGCGTTGCGAGCGCCGACGTCGCCCCCGGACACCGGCGCGTCGAGCGCCGCCAGTCCGCGAGCCGCGGCGGCCTCGGCGATGCGCACCGCGAGCGTCGGCGTCGACGTCGTCATGTCGACGAGGAGCGCGCCGTCTGGCGCCTGGTCGATGATGCCGCCCGGCGCGAGGTAGACCTCCTCGACGTCGCGCGGGTAGCCCACCATCGTGATGGTGACGTCAGCCATCGAAGCCGCTTCGCCCGCGCTTCCGGCCCAGATGGCGCCCGCGTCGAGCAGCGGCTCGGCCTTCGCCTTCGTCCGGTTGAACACGACGAGCGGGTACCCCGCGTCGAGCAGGTGCCGGGCCATGGCTGCGCCCATCACCCCGGTGCCGATGAATGCGACGGTCGGACGTTTGTGCGACACGGTAGACCTCCTGTTCGTCTGGGCGACCCGCGTGCGTGGCCCGCTCGCGCGTCGCCCGGTGCCTCACTCGCCTTTCGGCAGCGAGTCGACCTCCACGTAGACCCGCTTGATCTCGGGGTGCTCCGCCTGCAGCCGTTCTTCGATGCGGTGGATCGCCCGGTGGACGGCCTCGGCGTGGATGCCGCGCCGGAACTGGACGCCGACGTTCACGAGCAGGTCGTGCGGTCCCATGTACATCGTCAGGAGTTCGGTGACGCGCTCGACCGCCTCGTCTGACGCGATGATCTCGGTGAGGCGGCGCGTGAGCGCGGGGTCGGCGCCTTCGCCCAGCAGCAGCCCGTGCGTCTCTGCTGCGAGAAGCCACGCCACGCCCATCAGGATGAGGCCGATGACGATCGACGCCGCGCCGTCGAAGTAGGGGTTCTCGAGCAGATGTCCGAAGAAGACGCCGAGGAACGCCACCACCAAGCCGAGCATCGCAGCAGAGTCTTCGAAGACCACCGTGTAGAGGCTCGGGTCTTTCGACGAACGGATGAACTCGAGCGGGCGCGCCCCCTTGCGCGCCTTGTTGAATTCTCGGACGGCGACGCGGAACGAAGTCGCCTCGACGGCGAACGCGAAGGCGAGCACGGCGTAGTTCCAGGCAGGGTTCTCAAGCGGGCTCGGGTGCTGGATGTGCGTGATGCCTTCGTACACGGACATCCCGCCGCCGATGCCGAAGATGCTCATCGCCACGATCAGGCTCCAGAAGTAGAGCGACTTGCCGTACCCGAACGGGTGCTCCTGGTCCGCGGGGCGCGCAGACTGCTTGATGCCGAGCAGCAGAAGCGCGCCGTTGCCGGTGTCGACGAGCGAGTGGATGCCTTCGGCGATCATCGCCGAGGAGCCGGTGATCGCAGCCGCCACGAACTTGCTTGCTGCGATGACGAGGTTGCCGATGATCGCGGCAACGACTGCGGTCTTGGATTCGCCGGACGCCATGGTCTCTCCTCGTGTCGGTGCGTGCTGCACCATCCTAGCGGATTGTCGTCCGAACGCGCGCGCGGCTGAGCCGGGTACGATACAGTGTGCAGGCACCGCAACCGACGAATCGAGCGAGACATGAGACGAACCGAGGTACGAGCAAAGCACGCGCTCGCCCTGACAGCCACGGCTGCCCTGTGCGCAGCGCTTGCAGCGGGCTGCGGGTCGGAACCCGCGGCTACGCCCGATGCAGGTGGCGCAGAGACGCCAGAGCAGATCGTCGTGTCTCGGTGCACGAAGTGCCACGACCGTTCGCGCATCGATGCGGCGTCACACGACGCCGAAGGGTGGGCGCGGACCATCGACCGCATGATCGGCAAAGGGGCGCGCCTCACGGCCGATGAGAGGGCGGCGCTCATTGAGTACCTTGCTGGCCGCTGAGGCGCCGCCGCTTAAGGTGCTCTCCCTTTCGCTTCCGAGCACCCAGCTTCGCGTCGGGGCCGCCGGCTCGGGCGAGCTCGCGATCGTCGTCCCGGCCACCATATCGCTCGTCGAGGACTGGGAGGCGATGACGCGCTTCTTGGGCCGACGGTTCCACGCGGTGTTCTTCGAGCTTCCCGGCCACGGAGGCAGCGTCGCCTACGAGGAGCCTTTTTCGAGCCGGCTGGTCGCCCGAACGGTTCTGGAGGTCGCCGACGCGTTCGGGGCCGAGACCTTCACGCTCGTCGGCTTCTCCTTCGGCGGGCTGCTTGCACTGCGTGCGCTCCAGGCGGCACGCGAGCGCGTGCGGCGCATCGCGCTCCTGTCGCCCTTCGTCGGCAGCGAGGCCCTCAAGCGCTCCGCGGCTGAGACGGTCATGCTACGCGCGACCGTCGCCGCGCTCGAGCCGGAGTTCGCTCGCCGCGGGATGCTCGCGGTGTTGCGGAACCCCGCCACGGTGGCGGTCGTCGACTGGTATATGCGCACCGTGGGCGGCTTCGAGACCTCGGCCGACCTGTCCGAGCGCCTGCGAGGCTTCTCGGCCTCGACCCTCGACGTCTTCCTCGCGCAGGTCCGCGAGGTGCTCACGACGCCTTCCTCCGACCTTGCAGGGCCGTTCGACGCGCCGTGCCTGTTCGGCATGTCGCGGTACGACCCGCTGCTCGACTTCGCGACGACGCAGCGGTTCGTGCGCGAGCAGTTCCCGCGCGCGACCGAGGTGGTCTGGGACTGGCCGTACCATGCGCCGCCCACGCCGCTGACGCTTACCGATTACGAGCGCGACCACCGCGCGCTTCTCGAGTTCGACCGCGACTGAGCGTTCGGCGGGTATCCTCTGCACCGAGAGGAGGCCTCGTGGGATCTGTCCGCATCGGCACCTGCTCGTGGACCGACAAGACGATGGTGGCGGCGTGGTATCCGCCGGCCGTGCGGACCTCCGAGCAGCGCCTGCGGTACTACGCGGCGAGGTTCGACACCGTCGAGGCCGACTCGCCGTTCTACGGCATCCCCCGCCCGAGCGTCGCGCAGGCCTGGGCGGAGCGGACGCCCCCCGGTTTCGCCTTCCACGTCAAGGCGTTCGGGCTGCTCACACGGCACTCGGTGGAGGAAGAGCGCTTGTCGCCGGAGTTGCGCGAGCTCGTCACGCACGTCGACGTGCGCGGGAGAGTGCGCGACGCCTCGCCGGAGCTTCTCGATGCGGCGTTCGAGGAGTTCCGAGCGTTCCTCGAGCCGCTCGGGTCTGCCGGCAAGATGGGCGGCGTGCTGCTGCAG
This sequence comes from Parvivirga hydrogeniphila, assembly GCF_023371205.1. Taxonomy (NCBI): domain Bacteria; kingdom Bacillati; phylum Actinomycetota; class Coriobacteriia; order Anaerosomatales; family Anaerosomataceae; genus Parvivirga; species Parvivirga hydrogeniphila. The sequence continues at coordinate 11,505 of NZ_JAMCCO010000001.1, read as the reverse complement.
TTCCCCCCGTGGGTGACGGCCACCGACCGCGCGCACGCGCACGAGAACCTCGCCTACATCGAGTATGCGGCCGCCGCGCTCGCGCCGCACCGCGTGCTCGTCGAGTTCCGGCATCCGTCGTGGCTGACCGGTCGGCAGCACGCGCAGACGATGCGCTTCTTGGCGGACCGCGGTCTTTCGTACGTGAGCGTGGACGCGCCGCAGTTCGCCGATGCCTCGACCATGCCGCCGGTGACCGCAGCCACGAGCGACTGGGCGTACGTTCGCATGCACGGCCGGAACCGCGAGACGTACTTCGCGCGCACGGGATCCGCCGCCGACCGCTTCGACTACCTGTACACGTCAGAGGAGCTCGCCGAATGGGCGCCCCGCGTCCGGGACCTCGCTCAGCAGACGAACGTCACCTGGGTGATGTTCAACAACTGCAAGCACGACTACGCGCCACGCAACGCGCGTGAGCTCGCGAGCATGCTGCACGTCGAGCCGTACGGGGGCAGCGGTGCGGCGGGAGGCCAGCTCGATCTCGGGGTGTGAGCCCGAAGCGCACGTGCGGCCCTGCTTGACGGACCGGCCCCGACGGCGTATGTTCCGTTATATCCGGTAGAGTTTGTCGGAAATAGGAGCAGACGGCCGTGCAGATCACCACGAAGTCCGAGTACGCGCTGCTTGCGCTCATCGAGCTTGCGGAAAGCGGCGACGGGCGCCCGGTGAGCCTCAGGCGGATCGCGGAAAGCCGCGGGCTGCCAGAGCCGTTCCTCGAGCAGGTGTTCACCGCCCTCAAGCGCGACGGCATCGTGCAGGCGGTGCGGGGCGCACGCGGAGGGTTCCTGCTTGCTCGACCGGCCGAGCACGTGACGGCGCTCGACGTCGTGGAAGCGGTCGAAGGGCCGGTGCGTCCCACGACCTGCGACGCGCCCGTGTGTCCCGTGAGCGGCGAATGTCCGGCCATGCCGGTCTGGGACCGGGTCACCGCCGCGATGCGCGACGCGCTCGCGTCGTTCACCCTGGCGGAACTCGCAGACCACGACATGCACAGGAAGGGATGAGACGGATGGAAGGCGTGACGTACCTCGACTACTCCGCGACGACGCCGGTGGATCCGCGCGTCGTGGAGGCGATGCTGCCGTACCTCACCGAGCGCTTCGGCAACCCCAACAGCCTGTACCGCCTCGGGCGTGAGGCGCACGCTGCGCTCGAGGACGCGCGCGAGCGGGTCGCGCGCAGCATCAACGCGGCTGCCGCAAGCGAGGTCATCTTCACGGGCTGCGGCACCGAGTCGGACAATGCGGCGATCATCGGCATCGCGACGGCGAACGGCCGCAGCAGCGGACATGTCGTGGTGAGCGCGTTCGAGCACCACGCAGTGCTCGAGCCGGCGCATGCGCTCGCGAAGCGCGGGTTCACGGTCACCGAGCTCGAGCCGCGCCCGGACGGGACGGTGTACCCGGAGGACCTCGAGGCGGTGATGCGCGACGACACCGTGCTCGTGTCGATCATGCACGGCAACAACGAGATCGGCACGCTTCAGCCGATCGCCGAACTGGCGAAGGTCGCGCACGCGCACAAGGCGGCGTTCCACGCTGACGCGGCGCAGACGCTCGGCAAGGTGGACGTCGACGTGCAGGCGCTCGGCCTCGACGCGATGAGCTTCTCGGGCCACAAGATCTACGCGCCGAAAGGCGTCGGCGTGCTCTACCTCAAGCGGGGAACGCCGTTCGCGCCGCAGATGCTGGGCGGCGGGCAGGAGTCCCGCAGGCGGAGCGGCACGCAGAACGTGGCCGGGGCCGTGGCGTTCGCGGCTGCGCTCGAGATCATGGACGAGGAGCGGCCTCGCGAGGCACCGAGGCTTGCTGCGCTTCGCGACCGGCTCGTCGAGCAGGTGCTGTCGCGCATCGAGCACGCCCGCCTGAACGCGGCCGACGCGCCTGAGCGGCTGCCGCACATCGCCAACTTCATCATCCCTGGCTGCGAAGGCGAAGCGATGCTGCTGCACCTGGACGCCGCGGGCTTCGCGGTGTCGACGGGGTCGGCGTGCAGCTCCGGCTCGCTCAAGCCGAGCCACGTCCTGCTGTCGATCGGGCTGCCGCCCGAGCTCGCGCACGGCTCGCTGCGCGTGAGCCTTGGACGGTGGAGCACGGAAGCGGACGTGGACGCGTTCGCAGACGCGCTCGTTCCGATCGTCGAGAAGCTGCGCAAGATGAACCCACTGTACGAGAAGACGATCGCTGCGCTCACGCGCGGCGCGTGACGGAGGAGCGGCATGTACAGCGAAAAGGTGATGGAGCACTTCGCGAACCCACGCAATGTCGGCGTTATCGAGGACGCTGACGGCGTGGGGGAAGTCGGCAATCCCGTGTGCGGGGACGTCATGAAGATCACCATCAAAGTCGCCGACGACCGCATCGAGGACATCAAGTTCCAGACGCTCGGGTGCGGTGCTGCCATCGCGACGAGCTCCATCGTGACGGAGATGGCCAAGGGCATGACGCTTGCGGAGGCGGCCGCCATCACCAAGCAGCAGGTCGCGGACGAGCTCGGCGGCCTGCCCCCTGCGAAGATGCACTGCAGCGTGCTTGCGACCGATGGGCTCAAGCGGGCGATCGACGACTACCTCGTGCGCGCCGGCCGCGATCCGATCGGCGGGAAGATCCTGTCCGAGGACCCGGACTTCGACCCGCACGGTGCCGACGACGAGTGCGAGGTGTAGTCGCGCCATGGCACGCGTGCTCGTCGGTATGAGCGGCGGGGTCGATTCGGCGGTGGCGGCGCTGCTGCTCCTCGAGCAGGGGCACGACGTGGTCGGAGCGACGCTGCGGCTCGGTATCGCAAAGCTGCACGGCCGGCAGTGCTGCGGCGAGGAAGCGGCGATCGAGGCGCGGCGCGTCGCCGGCGAGCTCGGCATCCAGCACGTCACGGTGGACGTGGCAGACATCTTCGCCGCCGAGGTGGTGGAGCCGTTCGCTGCGGCGTACGCCGGTGGACGGACGCCGAACCCGTGCGTCGTGTGCAACGAGCGTGTGAAGTTCGCGGCGCTCATCGAGCGGGCCGACGCGCTCGGGTGCGACGAGGTCGCCACCGGCCACTACGCGCGCGTCGTCACGGGCCCTGACGGGCGGCCGTCGATCGCGCGCGGCGCCGATGCGGCCAAGGACCAGTCGTACTTCCTGTACCGGCTCGATGCGGCGACGCTTGCGCGCGTGCGGTTCCCGCTCGGGAACCTCACGAAGGGCGAGGTGCGAAGGATCGCCGCACGCGCCGGGCTGCCTGTTGCGGCACGCGACGAGAGCCAGGAGGTCTGCTTCGCCGACGACCACGTCGCGCTCGTGGCGCGGCTGCGTCCCGAGGCGCTGCGCCCCGGGCCTATCGAGACGAGCGACGGCACGGTCGTCGGGGCGCACGCGGGTATCGCGCGCTACACCGTCGGGCAGCGCAAGGGCATCGGCATCGGGGGCCCAGGCGGCCCCTGGCGCGTCGTCGCCATCGATGCAGAGCGCAACGCAGTCATCGTTGGGGCGTCTGCATCGCTGCTCGCTCGGCGGTTCGTGCTCTCTGACGCAGTGTGGCGGCCGACGGGCGCCGCCGTCCGGTGCTTCGCGGTGCAGCGCTATCGCGCGCGGCCTGCGGCGTGCGAGGCGCGGTACGATGGCAGCCGCATCGTTGTCGAGCTGGAAGATGCCTGCGAGACGACTGCCCCCGGGCAGTCGGTGGTGCTGTACGAGGGCGACGTCGTCATCGGCGGCGGCGTGCTGGAGAGGTGGGACCGATGATCAGCGTGAAGGACTCCGTGGTCTCGACGATCGGCCGGACCCCGCTCGTGCGGCTGCAGCGGCTGGCAGACGGGCTGCCTGCTGCGGTGGCCGTGAAGCTCGAGTCGCGCAACCCTGGCGGGTCGGTGAAAGACCGCATCGGCTGGAACATGGTGCGTGACGCCGAGGAGCGCGGGCTGCTGCGGCCAGGCCGCTCCGTCATCGTCGAGCCGACGTCCGGCAACACGGGCATCGCGCTCGCGATGGTCGGCGCTGCGCGCGGCTACCGCGTGGTCCTCACGATGCCCGAGAGCATGTCGGTCGAGCGCCGAAAGCTGCTGGCGGCGTACGGCGCCGAGCTCGTGCTCACGCCGCGGGAGCGAGGGATGGCGGGCGCCGTCGAGGAGGCCGAGCGCATCGCGGCAGCGACGCCGGACGCGTTCCTCACGCGGCAGTTCGACAACCCAGCGAATCCCGAGGCGCACTACCGCACGACCGGCCCGGAGATCGAGTCCGCCCTCGACGGCCTGACGCTCGGTGCGTTCGTCGCCGGCGTCGGGACGGGCGGGACCATCACGGGAGTGGGCCGCTACCTGCGCGACGCAGGCATGGGAGCCCGGATCGTGGCCGTGGAGCCCGCCGAGTCGCCGATCATCGCCCAGCGGCTGCGCGGCGAGCGCGAGACGCCGGGACCGCACGGCATCCAGGGCATCGGCGCGAACTTCGTGCCGAGCGTCCTCGATCTCGGGCTCATCGACTCGGTGGAGCACGTCACCACTGCCGAGGCGATCGCGATGGCCCGCAGGCTTGCGCGCGAGGAGGGCCTGCTCGTCGGCATCAGCTCCGGCGCCAACGTCGTTGCAGCGCTCCGCGTGGCAGCAGACCCGGCGCTTCGCGGAACCGTGGTGGTCACCGTCGCACCGTCCACCGGCGAGCGGTACCTCTCGACGCCCCTGTGGGAAGGCTTCGGCGAGTAGGGCGGCCCTCGATCACGCTCGGCCGAGTGCAAGCCGTCGTTCGAGAAGCCTGCTCAGCAGCGAGAATGCGAACGTCAGGACGAAGTACACGAGCGCCACGACCGCGAAGATCTCGAACGCGCGGAACGTACGCGAGTAGACCTGGTTCGCGATGTTCATCATCTCCGTGATCGCGAGGAGCGATACTAATGAGGTGTCTTTGAGCATCGATGAGAATGTGTTCACCAAGGGCGGCGTGGCTGTTCGGAGCGCTTGCGGAAGGATGACGCTCGTGAGTGTCAGCCAGCGGGTCATTCCGAGGGCGTGTGCGGCGTCATACTGGCCGCGATCGATGCCCGCCAGCGCACCGCGGACGATCTCAGAGATGTACGCGCCGCCATTCAAGCCGAGGCCGAGGACCGCAGCGGTCATAGCCTCCATGACGATACCTATCTGGGCCAAGCCGTAGTAGATGAAGAACAGCTGGACCAAGAGCGGCGTCCCTCGGAAGAGCTCCACGTATGCAGCGACGACGACAGTGAGCCGATGCGGCCTGCTTCGGATGATGCCGACAGCCAGTCCGACGAGGAGGGCGACTGCGAACGAGACCGCAGTGATGCGTACGGTGAGCACCGCGGCGGCGCCAAGCTCGGGCACCCAATTGAGGATGATCCTCCACTGTAGGTCGTTACGCACGGTTCCTCCCAGGCGCAGCAGGGCTGCCTGCTCGGCAGCCCTGCCCTCCTTCACGAGGCGCTAACGCGCTACTGCTGCTGGATGGTGAGCCACTTCTTGACCAAAGCGTCGTACGTCCCGTCGGCTTTGACTTCCGCGAGCGCCTTATTGAACGCCTCGACGAGCGAGGTGGAGCCTTTGCGGAAGACCCCCACCAGCTCGGCGCTCTCGAGAGGTTCGCTCGAGACCTCGAAACTGGGGTCGACCTTCGCCTGCTCGAGCGCGAAAGTGTAGCCCGCGATGACAGCATCGATCCTGCCGGCCTTCAGATCGTTCATCGCGTCCTGTGTGAGCTTGTACTTCTTGAGGCCCTTGAAGCCGATCTCCGGATTCAGCTCGTCTGCAAGCTGTTCGCTGCCTGAGCCAAGCTGGACGCCGACGATCTTGTCTTTGAGGTCGTCTTTGCTCGTGATGCCCTTGGGATTCCCTTTCGCGACGATGATCACGTCCGGCAGAAGGTAGTACACGTCGGAGAACTCGACGTTCGCCTCCGCGGCCTCCTTCTTCGACATAGCCGAGAAGATGACGTCATAGTCGCCTTTCTCGAGCCCGCCCAAGAGCGCCTGCCACTCTGCGGGCCGGTACGTCGCCTTCACGCCCATCTTCTCGACGATGGCGTTCATCAGATCGATGTCGAAGCCCTCGATCTCCTTGGTTTGCTCGTTCGTCGATTCGAACGGGGCGTAGAAGGGGGCCAGGCCGACGATGATCTCGCCCCGTTCCTTGACCGTCTGCAACGACGCGTCCTTCGCAGCCTCCTCGTCTCCGATCGTCGCACCGCCTTGCTCGGCCGTTGTGGTGCACCCGCCGAGGGCTAGGGTCGCGATGAGCAGCAAGGCCAGTGTGCTCGCAGTCACGATGCGCAATCTCCGTGCCATACCAGCTCCTTTCGTGTGCCTCGTTGGTTCGATCATCAGAGGGAGTCCTCTGGGACCGCGATGAACCGTGCCTCGATGCCCGCTTCCGAAAGCATCTGCGCGAGGACTTCGAAGAAGACGCCCGAACCCTCGACCGTCCTCGCATGCTGAGGTGTGCCCCCGGCGCCGTACACGTCCTCAGGTTCGCCGCCTGAGTACCCCTGGCACGTCAGAGCGACTCCGCAGTTCGGGCTCCCATCCACACCGATGACCTCGCTCAGCGTCACCCCACCTGCCTTCAACGCTGACAGGGTATCGAGGATGGGGCGAAGGATCTCGGCGCAGTGCCGACGGAACGCTCGGGTATCGTACTGCTCGTAGGTCATCCCCCATCGCTGCATGCCCAGATACGTCGCTTCGGGGCATGGCAGCTGGATGAGTGCGGTTTCCCCGTCGAGCATCTCTCGAAGGGCCGGGCTCCTACCTGTTTGGCGGACCAGCCCGTGAACCTTCGTCGTCGGGTTCAGCAGGCAGTGCGCGACGAGCGTCACGGAAGAACATCGGGCAGGCATTGTTGTTCCTTTATAGACAACATCAGCCTGCTATATATCACCTTGTGAGATGACAGGCAAGCAACCCCTGATGTCGAGGCCGGCAAACGTCCCCGATCAGGCACATGATACCATCGGGGTGGACGCTCACCCCAAGAACCGGCGGACCAGCGCTGCCTGCACCACGAGGTCGGGGACGATCGAGTCCTGCCCTGTTGCCAGCGCGTCGCGGATGCGGCGCACGAGCTTCCCGTGCGCCTCGTCGGGCTCGACGTCGTAGCCCGCTCGGACGAGCGCTCGCCGGATCGGCTCCGGGAAGTACGGCGAACCGAGGTCAGCGCGCGCGAGCGCTTCGCGCATCTTGGCGTCGAACGACGGGTACGACTCGCGCACGAAGGCCAGGTCCCCGGCGGTCAGCGCGTCGAGGCCGAGGAGCTCGGGCGGGACTCCGAGCGAGTACAGGGCGCATGTGAACGAGATCGCGCGGGGCAGCGAGACCCCGCCGACCTGGCGCGCGTATCCGAACAGCCCCACGTGCAGTTTGCGCGCGCGTCTGCGCGGGACGAACGACGCGACGCGGTTGATGGCCGGTGCGAGCGCCGTCACCTGCTCGCGGTAGGTCGCGCTGTACCGCTCTATGATGTCGAGGACGCGCTGTTCGTCGACAGGCGTCGGCGGACCTATCTCTCGAGACTTCAGATGCTCGATCGCCCGTTGCACGTCGGACGGCGGGAAGTCGTACTTGAACGCCGATTGGATGGTGAAGGTCACGACGCTCGGGTACTCGCGTCCGACACGCTCGGCGGTATCGGGCCGCAGGCCGCCTCGGAACGGTGCCGAGCCCATGCCGAGGATCGGGTGTATGCGCACGCCGAGACGCTCGGCCACCGCGCCGAGCTGCTGCAGCGCGACCTTGTTGGCGAGAGCAGCGGAGACGAGCCCGAAGTTCATGGCGGTGTCCGATCGCGCCAAGAAGACGCGCTGGTCGGCCACCTCTTTGTCACGGAGGTACTCCTCCACGACACGCGCAGCGTTGAACATCCCGTCGACGTCCTCGAACAGCGGGATGACCTCGATGAGCTCTGGCTTGGTGGGTCCGATCCACTCGGCCACGGTAATGTCCCCCGGACGCACCGGCTGGTCTTGGCGTCTGACGATGAAGTCGGCGTAGTAGCGGAAGATCCGGTCGATCTCGGCGGCGGAGGTCGTCATGGGCAGGATGACCTCGAAGATCGGCGCGACGTCGCGGCCGTAGAACAACCGTGCCGTGTCGAAGGACCGAGGGATGCTCTCCAGCGTCTCGAGCAGTACTTTGGCCTCGGCGGTCTCGACGGCGGGGTTCGGTACGCGCAGCGTGAGCCGCAGCTCTTCGCCGAGCGTGCGTGTCCGGAAGAACGGCTCGAAGTAGCTCAAGAGCTTCTTGACGACGAACGTGTCGATCTCCTTGCCTTCCACGTCCCACATCTGCTCGTCGCACCCGAGATGCGAGTACGCGTAGTACGCCTCGCGGATCTCGTCTTCGCCAGCGAGCACCTGCGAAGTGGAGAAGAACGGAACAGAGGCGTTGTCAGGGTGCTGGGTGCTCATGCAGCGGGGGATGCGCGTCATCTGTCCTCCTCAGAGAACCGCAGATAAGGCCGGATCGTCTGATGGGTAGGTTCCCCTTTGCAGGCAGGAGGTCGAGGGCCGTGAGGCATGTCGTGTGGGTCGTCATCACAGCAGCGCTCGTCGCAGCCGTCTCCGGATGTGTCGCGGGCACGCCGGCCAACGACGGCGCAGGTGGCGGAGCGTTCGAGCCCCCTGCGGCGATGCCGCCGGCGGTACCATCTCCTCGTGAGCCCGGGCTCACCGGGCTTCCGGACGGCCGCGTCCAGGCGCTCGGTCGGCTCGCTCGCATCGACTTGGAAGGCGGGTTCTGGGCGATCGTCGAGGGTGCTGGGACGCAGCAAGGCGCGGACAAGGTCGTGGCGGTCATCGCGAACGCCGACGAGTGGGAGCGCACGCTCGAGGCGCTCGAAGGCTCCGTCGTCATCGCGGTCGGCCGGCGTTTCGAGGGCGCGTCGATCCGCATGGCAGGCCCCGAGGTCGTCGTCGAGAGCATCGCGGAAGCGGGAACGGTGCCTGGCGCGCCGAAGTAGGGCCTGCGCGCAAGCCGCTGTCAGCACCCATCTAGACACGCCGCGCTCGGCTCGCTACAATCCGTTCGCTGTCCGTGCGTGCACGGGCGCGTGGGGTGTTAGCTCAGTTGGTTAGAGCGCTGGCCTGTCAAGCCAGAGGTCGCGGGTTCGAGTCCCGTACATCCCGCCATCAGCCGTCTTCAGGCCGGGTGCGACGAAGGTCCGCCCGGCCTGTTGCATGCTCGGACGTCCGCTCACCGGGTGTGGTACGCTGCCCGAAACGGCGCTCGGATGCGGGGAGGCAGCGATGGCGGAGGCGGACAGTCCCTCTGGTGCACCAGGAACCACAAGTCCCTCTGAAGGAGCGCCGGCGCCCTCGCGGCCCAGGCGCCGCGGGTGCCTGACCGCGGTCGGTGTGCTCGCAGGAATCGTCGCGCTCGTGGTCATCGGCGGAGCGGTGGTGCTCGCGAAGGTCTCGAAGCCGCGCGGCCTCGGCGTTACGTGCACGCAGGCGGATTTCGACAGCGCGTGTAAGAAGATCGGCGTCGAGTTCCCGAAGACCCCTCCTGCCAGTGACGGCACGCGATACGAGCGCGTCTACGAGGGCAGCAAGCCTCTCGACGTCACCCTTACCGAATCGGAGATCTCGGCCCTCATGTCGTTCAACCACGACGCCTCCTACTGGCCCATCAAGAGCATGCAGGTCGACATCACCGGCCCGGGCTCGGCTCGTGCGTCGGCCGTCGTCTCGTACGCTGGACGTGACTGGCCCGTGTACGTCGCCGGGACCGGCGGTCTTGCGGGGCGGTCGCTGTCCGTCGACTTCAGCGAGGTGCAGGTCGCAGGCATCACGGTCCCCGCGCAGTACTACGACGCGGGGGAGCGCTTTCTCGCCGACGTCGTGAACCGGCGGCTCGCACGGATACCGGGACTCGACGTGCAGAAGGTCGAGTTCACCGACGCTGGCGTGCACGTCGTCGGCACGGTGTGGGAGAAAGCGGAGTGGCGGGAAGTCCCGTAGTCCGCCCGCGCCTGCCCGCTTTGTCGTATCATGCACGAAACCGCATGCGGCGCACGCTGGGATGCCACGTGCGTCGCATGCCTCGCATCACGGGGACGGAGGGCGTGGCATGGCAGACGACCGTATCGGCAAGAAGATGGCGACCGTGCGCGAGTCGCTCGGGCTCTCGCGCGAGGAGCTCGCAGAGCGCGCCGCATGCGACGTGTCGGTGATCGAGCGCCTCGAATCGGGCGAGCTCGCGCCGTCGCTGGCGCCGCTCATCAAGATCACGCGTGCGCTCGGCGTCAGGCTCGGGACGCTGCTGGACGACGACGCCAACGTCGGCCCGGTGGTATGCCGGGCGGCCGACGCGGAGCGCACCGCCCGGCTCAAGAGCCTGGAGACCGTAAGCGACGCAGGCGTGCTCGACTTCTATTCGCTTGCGGCGGGCAAGTCCTCGCGTCACATGGAGCCGTTCGTCATCGACGTCAATCCGGCGGCGGTTGCATCGCACGCGCCTTCTCAGCATGAGGGCGAGGAGTTCATCTACGTGCTCGACGGCGAGATCGAGGTGGCGTACGGCAAGGACGTCCACCGGCTCGGACCGGGCGACAGCATCTACTACGACTCCATCGTGCCGCACGAGGTGCGGGCCGCCGGCGACGCCCCTGCGCGGATCCTCGCGGTCGTCTACGCGCCGCTGTAGAGGAGGAGCGATGGGCCTGCACACCGAGCTCACCATAGGCGCGTACTTCGAGCAGAAGGTCGCTGAGCGCGGCGACGCGGACTTCATCGTCTATCCCGACCGCGACCTGCGCTGGAGCTACCGCCAGTTCAACGAGCGGGTGGACGCGCTCGCCAAAGGGCTGCTCGCGATCGGCATCGGCAAGGGAGACCACGTCGGCATCTGGGCCCGCAACGTGCCCGACTGGCTGACATTCCTGTTCGCCACTGCGAAGGTCGGCGCGGTGCTCGTCACGGTGAACCCCGTCTACAAGTCGCACGAGCTCGCGTACGTCATCAAGCAAAGCGACATGAAGGCGCTGGCGATCATCGATGCGTTCCGCGACGTCGACTACGTGCAGATCCTGCGCGAGCTCGTTCCAGAGTCGCGGACGCAGGAGCGCGGACGGCTGATGAGCGCGGAGTTCCCGATGCTCAAGTCGCTCATCTACCTGGGGCCGGAGAAGCACCGAGGCTTCTACTCCATGCCAGAGCTTCTGCTGCTCGGCGAGCACGGCGACGATGCAGCGCTGCGTTCCGCGCTCGCCTCGACGCGCAACGACGACGTCATCAACATGCAGTACACCTCTGGGACCACGGGGTTCCCGAAGGGGGTCATGCTCACCCACCGCAACATCCTCAACAACGGCTTTTTCATCGGCGAGCGCCAGAAGTTCACCGAGGCCGATCGGCTGTGCCTGCCGGTGCCGCTCTTCCACTGCTTCGGGCTCGTCTTGGGCGTGCTCGCGACGCTGACGCACGGCGGCACGCTCGTGATGGTGGAAAGCTTCGACCCGCTGATGGTGCTCGCAGCGATCCA